>JALOOL010000057.1 GCA_025454425.1 Hydrococcus sp. Prado102
TTATGATGAAGAACAAGAAAGTAAATAAACTAGACTTTTATTCGCGAAACATTCTCGCGAATAATGTTTTATTTATACAAAAATGGGATGCTCCCGATTAAAAAAAGGAAAAAGTTCACGATTCTACATGGCAAGCATCTGCACACGGAACGGAAGCGATAGCATTCACTTAAAACAATAAACACTGTTGCCGTCCAGTGAGGAGCAGACCGTTAAAGTTTTTTAAGTAAATCTCAAAAAACTCCCCCTTTTGCCTCAAAAATCCCATCAGCGTGTTGGTGTAGCCGTCCTAAAAACGTAGCAAAATAACGGTAATCTCGCACCCCCAACAACTTTCACCCCAAAATCCCATATTCCGCCTCCAACACAGCAAGCAGCTTCTCTTCTAACAACGTAAGTTCTGGACGCTTCAACTTCCCCAGAACACTCAGAAACGCATAAACTGATTCTTCTAGCTCGTCTCTTTCTCTTAGTTTCTTAATGCGATCGCATAAATCCTGCATCCGTTCGCATTCAACTTCGTCATACTCAAATGATTTCAAATACTCTGGTTTAATTAACTCTACCAACCCGTTCCATAGTTGCAAATCGCAGCTAAATTCATGAACTTCTGTAACAATAGCCCAACACCCTTTTCTACCTCGTAACTGCGGTTCGTCGGCGGAAATTACCTGGCAAACTTCCCCGACGTAATGAGGATTAAATTCATTTTGATAAAGAATTTTCCGTGCTGCTTCTCTAACCAGACGTGCTGGCGGTACAGACCCATTCGCTTTAGAGACGGCGGTATTCCAAGCTTGACATTGTAGCTCTGGCTCAAGGGGTGCTAGGGGTCGCACTTGGGACTCGGTAGACGGGAGAACCAGGCAACAATTTGTTGTCAAGTTTTGATAAATCTCTGCTCCTGCTATAAGGTAATTTGATTTCTGACGGGTGTGCCCGAAGCGCTCGCGGCAATAGTCATTGAAGCTGCGATGAGTATCGCGGTAGAGGCGTAAGTCTCTCAACTCTTTAAGTGCTAAGCCTGCTAAATAAAAAGCCTTTTCAACCGTTTTTTCTAGCTGTTTGAGTTTCTTTTTTTCGGCTGTGGTGAGGATTTTGGAGTCTTCTGATACGACTTCGACGGGCACGGCTTTGACGGGGAGCGCGTGACCCGCCGCTATTAGCATCTCATCTAGTTCGGCTTCAGTAAATTCTTTGGTCTTTCTTCTTGCCATGCTTATAGGGAGTTTTGGCGGAATTGTACGGGTTGCTCAATCTTCATAAAGGTATTGTACTTTTCACCCCGCATAAGGTTCAATCAATAATAGAAAGGGCGCAGGGCTTATGAATGAAAATAGATCGCCACGGTCAAGCGAAGATTCTAACTCTTGAAGAAATCAATACTCTTTTCAATCAAGGATTTGTCGTCAATCCCGACCGAGATCGCGCTCTGTTTGCCGTCTGTCTCTATACCGCCTGTCGCATCAGCGAAGCCGTGACTTTACTCAAACGCGATGTCTACGATACTCGTGGAAGGGTAAGACCCGAACTTACTATTAGGAAAGGAAACACCAAAGGAAAGCTGGCCACCCGAAGCATTCCTGTAATCGAAGAATTACGAGTCAAGCTCGTTGCCTACAAACCCCGTCCAGATTCGCGCTACTTATTTCCAGGCAACGAAGATCATTCGCGCTGTGATACGCACCTACACCGCGATTCGGCGCTTTGGTTACTGCGCGAAGCCTGTAAGCGGGTTGGCATTGAGGGAGTTTCAACCCACAGCTTCCGCCGCACCGCCCTTACGCAGATGAGCAACGCGGGGATTCCCTTAAGAATCATTCAGGAAATATCGGGACACCGAACCCTCGACGAACTGTACAAATATTTGGAAGTCAAGCCCGAACAGGTAAAAGGCGCGGTTTCTTCCTTATCGATGCTCGCTCCCATTGAAGATGACTTCGACAAATCATGCTTTCTCGAAGTCACTCAAGCTCACTTGCCATCAAAAAGTGAAATCCCAGAATCGCCATTTTAAGTTAACCCCAAGCAGCCAAGCTCTTTAATTGTTCGTTAGAAATCTTTTGAACAATTAAAGAGCAAAGTGTTTCCTAAAAGCACGGCTCTCAAGCTAGGAGTCATAAGTTGTAACTGACTCCGTTGGAGGCTAACCAATTTTTGCGCTCTAAGTAATCTGGTAACAGACGCTCTACCAATTCCCAAAAATTCCGATCGTGTTGAGGTTCGAGCAGATGAATCATTTCGTGAACGATCGCATACTCGATCGCCTGATGGGGTAACATAGCGACGCGCCAGTGAAAATAAAGATTGCCTCTCGGCGTACAAGATCCCCAACGATTCCCCAGTTCTCGGACTTGGATAGAATTAGGGTTGGCACCAACTCTAGGAATTAAGTCAGTTACTTTTGCCTCAAGATAAGGTTTAAGATGGGCGCGATACAAAGCGATAAAAAGTTCTCTCCCTTTGGCAGCAAGAGAGCGATGGAGATAAAAGCGACCTTGATGTAAGCGCAAAGGAACTTGACTCTGCACCTCATCGACTAACTTGAGGCGGTAGCTGCGTCCGAGGTAATAAAAGCCTTCTCCCGAAACATATTCTTTAGCTACAACGGGAGGATTGAGAGCTTCTTTTTTTAGGAGTTTACTATAAATCCAGAAGCGACGACTTTCGACAATTTGCTCTAGGGTTTCTAGGGGAACTTCTGGCGGGGCGCAGAGGATTAATTGACCATCTCGTTCGACGGTAATGCCAACGGTGCGCCTTTTGTTACTGCGGCGGAGATCGAAATCTAGTTCTTTGAAAGTTACGGTAGTCATGTTACTAGACGCTCGTGATTGTGTCGTGCTAGTTGTACCAGTCGGTCGGCAACGGATTCCTGTTTCTCAAAGGGGATTAAATTATTATCGTCTAAATACTGTACGAGCCAACTTCTCAATTCGTCCTGAGCCACTAAATTTTGCCAGAAGTGAACCCGACGCACAGACGAACGGATGTAGTTAACAATTTCGACGGTAGCTCGTGCGAGTTCGGATAGGTCTTGATGGGAGTCTTCAGCAAGGAGACTGAGAAAGGGGAGTTGAGTTTTGGGGTCGAGTCCGGTTTGCTCTTCGGGACGACCTGCTTGCACTTGTTCTACATACTGGCGCAGTGCTTTTACCTGCTCCTCCCAATTATCGGTAAATGACTGAAGAATTTCATCGAGGCGATCGCTCAAAGAGTGATAGTAAACGGGGTCTTCCTCAAAATGAATGTCGATGTAGTAACGGGCAGCATATTCCATTTCTGCCGCCTGCGATTTAATCGAGCAATGGCGCTGAACGTGGGTTTTGAAGTCCATTGACAAAATATCAATGGGGGAAACTTTGGGGTCGATGCCTTGGGATTCGATATACTGGTCGATTAATGCTTTGACTTTTTCCCTCGCTTCTATGAGGTTGAGTTTTTCATCCCGATAAAGATCGGCGACGGATTTTTTAATCAAACCAAGTTGTTTGGCATCGTTAACATAAGAAACTTGAATCGTTTTCCCATTTAGGGCATAAGAGTCTCGTTTGGCTACAGGGCGAGGGAGAACAAGATCGAGAGATTCGAGAAAGTCTTTTAATTTGTCGCTAAATTCGACTCGAAGGCGTTCGTCGCGCAGTAGCTCGACGCAAGCATCTAAATCGTTAATTTTACAGCCATTTTCGGCAAACAGTTGCATGAGGCGCTGATGGCGTTCCCTGAGTTTGGGAAGTTCGTCTCGAATGTCAAACCATGCCGATTCTAAGTCGGCATCATCGTACACCGACAAGGCAGCCGGAAGGTCAACGCCGTAGTAATCGACGACCAAGCCATAATCTTTTTTGGCATAGGTGCGGTTGACGCGGGCGATCGCCTGAAGTAACTCGTAATCCTTCATGCCTCGGTCTAAGTATAAAACCTGCTCGATAGGAGCATCAAAGCCCGTTAGCAGCATACTTTTAACGATGAGGATGGCTAACCCATCTTTGTTGAGAGGGTTCTTAAACCGTTCGATCCGCGTCTCTTGCTTCCCTTTATCCGTCCACTCCCGCCAACTAGGTTCATCTTTTTTGTAAGCAGAGATGACGGGAGCGAATTCTAGGCGACGAATCGTATCTAAATGAGGGAGGGCTTGGGCTAAAAATTGGGTTTGGGAATCTAATGAGGTTAAAGCTTCTGGGGTTAGACTGCGTAAAACGGCGGCACGGCTTTCCAATTGCTGCACTAAAATATTTTTCGCTTCGTTGAGGGCTTCGTAGTAGCGCACGGCGGCGAGGCGACTGGGGGCTACGATTTGAGCTTTAAACCCGTTGGGGAGAATATGCCCGATGTAGTGGCGCAGCATATCTTGAGCTTTTGCCTTAATCAGTTCCCTTGCTTCGGCGACTTGATTCTTGGTGGCGTATTTGGCTTTAATTTGCGCCCGTTCTTCTTCTGTCTTGTCTTGAAAAATCAGTTCAAAAAGTCTGTCTAGATCGTCTCCTTGAGTAACTATGCCTCTGGCTTCTAATCCTTCGTAGAGAATGGGCAAGGTAACGCCATCTTCTTGAGATTGGCGGATAGTATATTTATCGATAAACGAGCCAAAGATTTCAGTCGTGGTTTTCTTGGCATCTTTGACGATAGGCGTTCCGGTAAAACCGATGCGAGCGCAATTGGGTAAGGCTTCCAGGAGGTTAGAGTGAAGGGTGTTGGCGTGAGAACGATGTGCCTCGTCGATTAGAACAAGAATATCTTCGGAGGGGTTAAGATTTTTTGGCATGGATGCGAGCGCTTCTTCTTCAGAGTCCTCGCCGCCGCGAAATTTTTGGATCGTGCCAAAAACTAACCCCGCCCCAGGTAAGGCTAAGAGTTTTTCTAGTTCAGAGACTGTTCTTGCCCGTTGCAGGGGTTCTCCAGTTAGGGTGGCGGTGTCTGACAGTTGTTTTTCTAAATCGGTGCGATCTGTCACGAGCGCGATTTTGAAACGACGCAGTGCTGCAATGGTGCGAAGTTTGCGAACCAGATAGACCATCGTTAAGCTTTTCCCCGATCCTTGGGTATGCCAGATAATGCCGCCTCGTTGGTCTTCCGTTCCCTGTTGGCTGCGGGTTTGGTTGTGTTGCAGGCGGTGCAAAGCTTCGCAGACGGCGCGATACTGTTGATAGCGGGGGACGATTTTAATGGTGCGTCCGCCACTGGTTTTAAATAGGGTAAAGTTGTGGAGAATGTCGAGGAGGTTAGTCGGATGCAGCATTCCTGCGATGAGAGTTTGGCGGGAGTTGAGTTGAGATACTCCTAATTGTTGGGCAATGTCTGCTTGTGTGTGAGGGGTTGTATCTTTCCATTCAACGTAATCTTCGTAAGACGATCCTACTGTTCCGGCGGCGGCACGATGTTGGGAGGCGGCAATCATCAGGAGATTGTAGGAAAAAAGTTTCTCAATGCCTTCGGGTTGGCTGCTGTTGCGCTGATTGGAGTATTTGAGCAGGTCGCCGATCGCTTCGGTGAGGGGATTTTGTAATTTGGGACTTTTACACTCGATAACGACCAGAGGAATGCCATTGACAAAAAGAACAATGTCTGGGATACAAAAGCCTTGATTCCCACTCGACCAAGGGGGATCGACTCGAAATTGGTTGATGACGAGGAAATCGTTGCGATCGCAATGCTCAAAGTCAATATAATGAATCGTGACGTTTTTGCCGTCTTTTCCTTCTACGGTTGTCCCGAACAGAAGTAAGTCGGTAACGGTTTGGTTGGCTTCGATGAGTTTGGACGTGCCAAGGCGTTCTAGTTGGGTTATGGCAGTGTTAATTTGGCTGTCGTCAAGCCAGATATTACCGTTTTCATCGCGATTGATGTGCCTGATGGCTTCCCGCAGGCGTTGGGTTAAGAGGACTTGTTTGAAATTGTCTCGTTCTGTGAGTTCGGCAACATCCCAGTCGCCCTCAATATGTTGCCAACCCATTGATTTGAGTTGGTCGATCGTAGGGAGTTCGGAGTATTTATATTCTGGGGTTGGTTGTGGCACTATTAACGCAAATGTATTACTTAAACAGCAAAAAATTCTTGACCCGGATGGCGCGGGAAAAATACAGCAGGGGAAAGATGAAAAAAGTCCGCTAGTTCTTGTATGTGTCTAGTGGTTAGTTGACGTTTGCCATTAAAGATATCAGATACAATCGATTCTGTTTTGAAAACAGGAACGAGGTCTTTTTGTCGCAGTCCCCTTTCCGATAGTAAAACTTTTAACAGTTCTACTCCATAGAGATCTGGGATAAGTTCTTGGGTTTGCTCGTATTCAGAGACTAAAGTGCCTAAGACATTTAAATAATCTTGTTCTTCTGAAGTTAGTAAGGGTTTATCTAAGAGAGAGTCAATCGCAGTTTGAGTTGCTTCTAATTCCTCATCAGAAGTAATAGGGCGAGGAGGAAATGTTTTCAGTAATTCGATGTATTTATTGTTGGCTAGCATCAGAACAATTAAAAATGTAAAGAAATTTATGTTGGGGAAATAATTAATAAGAGGAGGTAGATTTGTACGAGTCGATTAATGAGTTATTTTATAAAGATTAAAATTAATTTTCATACCAAGTATCTTTTTTCCAGTTTTCTTTATCATATTCAGCGTGAGTTAAAACGTCTCTAATAAAAACTTTGCTAAATTTAAAATCTATATAAGTAATTAATCTATAATTGTTGCCGCCGATATTAAAAACTATAAAATTTCCAACCTTATCGGCAGTGGGAAACGTTTGACTAACCTCGTTAAAACTTTGCCATTTATGTACAGTCGTTAGTTTGTACCAATATTGCAAGCCTGCTGCTGAGTTGGGATGTTTTTGCCAAAATTGCTTTAGCTTAGATAATGAAATAATGTGCATATTTTTCTTTGATTTATGAATAAATTTATATACACAATCTATACCTCCCCTACTAATTAGCGATCGAGCATGAAAACTTAGTTGAGGAGTATGGCAATACCCCTCTGCTCGATGACTCTAACTTAGCAAATTGCGAAGAAGAGTGTCAATGGGATTTTAATTCATTGGTCGCAGTCAGCCAGTTCTGCTCGTGTAGGCGTTCCCAGGCTTTACGGAGATGGGTAGGCTTGAAGAGTTGGCGCTTGCGATCGCTCCATTCCCGACAAAGAGCGAGAGCGCGATCGCTGTCTACCGCCGCTTGGGGATCTTCTTGGGTGGCGATCCAATGAACGGTTGCTAGCATCTCCATCCCGTAGGGCGTTTCAAAGCCAGTAATTAAGTTGCTTACTCGTTCTAGGCGATCGCTGGCATCTAAATGTTGTTCTAAATAAGTTTGTGCGGCTTCTCTTCCTTCGGGTAAAACATACATTTGAGAGTTTTGACTTCTATCTCCATAACCGCGAATAAAATGCCCTTCTAACACTTGCAGGACATGGTTGAGGTTATCTGCATAGGGGCCGAATTGATGTTTGACGTAGCGCAGCTTTAACGGTTCTCCCGCTTCTTGAAGGAAATAGGCAAGTTTTTGGATTTCAAGCTTGGTTAAGCGGTATCCAGGAATGTTATAAAGTTCCAGCAGCCGAATCAACAGGGCGCGGGCGCGGGTCATTTTTGGCGTGGGGGTAGCAACCTGCATGGTATCCGCCACAGGCGCGCCCATTGGCTCGAAAATCAGCACTCTGACATTTGGCAGCGCGGCAAAAGCTTCTGTAATCGTCGGTTTAACGTCTGACCAAACTAAGCCGCCGTTTCCGCATCCCAAGGGTGGTATAGCAATGGATTGAATACCTAACTGTTGAACTTCTGCAATTAATGCTCCAAGTCCGGTTTGAATATCTTCAAATCGGGATTTGTCTCGCCAGTGGCGTTTGGTGGGGAAGTTAATGATGTATCTGGGGTTGAATAAATTTCCGGTAGCAAAGGTAAACATTTGCCCTGGCTGTACTTGTTTGGTATCGCAGGCTTTTTTGTAGGCGCGAAAGTTTTCGGGAAAGGCTTGTTTAAACTGCAAGGCAATACCTTTACCCATAACACCAACTGTATTGACGGTGTTAACCAGGGCTTCTGTATCGGCTTTAAGTAAGTCGCCTTGCTTGAATTCAATCATTGCCTTTGGCTTGTTTCTCCTTTTAGAACTTTTGTACTATATCCATGATATTATTTAGTAGTACCAACTAGCGTAAACCCTAACGGGGGTCGGATTGTTATAGATTTCTAAGAGTTGCTGAACCTGTCGCCCGATGGTATAGTTCATTACGCCAATTTCTTTAATAAGTTGCCAAGGACAGAATTGATAAACTAAAAACTCTGCTTGTCGGCGGCATTTCCGGTTAGGATCGTCTTCTGTGTCAGACCAATATTTTGCTGTCATGAGTTCCCAGTCAATGACTTCTTCTAGGCGAGCGAGATCGTCATAAAAATCCGAGTAGGTCATAATTGCATGACCGTCGGTAAAGGCAAAAGAAAAATTTTCAGCTTCAATTAATTCTGCTTCAGTAACTAGGTGAATGACTGGTGTTTGTCCTTCTTGGTAGCCTGCGACATTCCCTTTATGAATAGCGTAGAGCATGGGAGAACGCGGGGCAAAATAGAAAGGTACATAATCATGTAATACGCCGCCTGCCGCACAAGGAACGGGAGTTTTAGCCCTTCTATCTTGAATTTGTTCGTGAGCGATATCAAGATAATTAATTTGCTGTTGTTTGAGCCTACTATTAGCAATTAATCCATCTGAGTTGAGAATAGAAGAAAGGTTATTAATATGGGTGATATGGTAGATGGATGTAGGCATAAATGGGATAGGACGATTAAGCAGTTTCTAATAGGTCGATTTTCCAGTCTTTTTCTTGTTTAACCAAGCTAATTTTTAAGGAGATTTCTTGCCCTGAATTGAGAATTAGGGTAATATCAATAAATTTACTTTGGCTGTTATCATCGTCGGTAGGGATACCTAAAATAGTGCGTTTGTAGTCTTTAAATTTATTGGCTTTAATGAATTTGATAAATTGTTGTTTGGAAGTTTTGGCTTGGAAGTTAGCGGTAGTTAGTTGATAAGCTTGGTCAATTTCTCCATCAATAATTAACAGAAAAAAGTTTGATATTGCTTGAGGGATGCCTTGGGTGGTAAAAAGAACGCTAACAGCAAGAATTAGCCACAACAATAGGACAACGCCAATAATCACAGCGATACCAATACCGATATACGTTAAATATGGTTGAAAGGTTTCTATTGTCATATTGTTGATTTTGTTGAAGGGGTGATAGATTAGGCTAATCAGTTAGTTTGACTCTCACTTTTCCAGTTAATAAGTCGTGCATGAGTCCTTTTTTCTGTTGTTTAAGTTTGTCTTTGTAAGTTTCTTCTTGGCAAATAAGTTTATTATGTGCTGTTATTCTCTCTATAATTGTTTCTTGTTCTGATAATTGTTGAGGTAACGCAATTAAAACTTTACGAAGATTTGTCGGGTTGATATTAACTTGATGAACTCCTGGTGTCGCATAACGTCGTATCAATAGCTGAGTTGTTGGCAAATTAAGCCAAATATTAAGATATTCAGGAAGCAGCTTGAATGTATCTGGTATGAGTCGAACTAAATAGGAGGCAAATGAAACTTTTTCAAGTTGATTTCGCCAAATTGCAGTTCGTCCAACATGATCGATACTATTAGTTCTGTTGAAAAGAACATCTAAAGGTTTTAGTAATAAGCTCGCAGCTTCAGAACTTGCTGATTTTTTTAAATCAGTTAAATTAAATTCTCCATCTTTAAGGTTATTCATGCGTAATACAGGAATACCAATCTCATCATCTAACGATGCAGAAATTCCATATTCAGCTTGAGGTACTGTTTCTAGGAGTCTATAAACAGCCCACTCTTTCGGAATGCGTCCCAACAGAGAATCCTTAAATTTTTCGGGGTGCTTAATGGGATCTCTCAATGCTCCATTTTCATTTAACCCGCGAGTTAATAGATCGTAGAGTAGTCCCGCTTTCATTTGTTTTAACTTGTTGATGAGGGTTTCTGTGCGGGCGATCGCTTCATCTATTGTGTCCAGAATTTCAATAATGCGAGCTTGTTCTTTCTGACAAGGATAACTAAATTGCAGTGGATAAAGATGCTTATTATTAATCTGAGGAACACCAGAATTATCACAAATATTAAATAATCCAAAATAAATAAGCTTATATCGAAGAAATTGAGCACAAAGATCGGAAATTGGTTTGAGTACCATCAAATTCGGATCGACTGTACCTTCTCTCTGCAAAATTTGAACTCGGTTTTGGAAAATAGCAGCACCTCTCTTCGGAAAAACTAGAACTCCTGGTGGGAAAGTCCCAATATGTGGGTTAACTTTTCTATTAAAAGTTACAGCAGATTGTTTTAATCCATCAAAGTTCTTTGGATCGTTAAAGTCTTCAACTTTCAGATACAATAATTCTCCTTGTATGTCATTGCAAAGATGCAAAGGTATAGAACCAGAGTGTAAGGTAAAGCATTTTTCTCCAATATTTATCATCCAATCCCTTGGAACTTTTTCTAAAGGCAAATCCTTAGATTTCTTAGTTTTAACCAATATATCACCCATTATCTAACCTTTATTAATCCTTTTCATCAGAGTAATTTTATAAAAACTACCCAAATAAAATGGCTATCAAACGTCTTGTGCATAGTTATCTATCTCCCGTTTTTTTATCTTTTAATTTAATTTAAGCGATCGCGACGATAATATGGGACGGCGCTCGTAATCGTGTATTGGTTGCAGGTAGGGATGTATCGCAATACGTCCTTATAGTTCCTCATTCAATCGTTCGCATATCCCAACACCTTCAAAAACTCATCCAATCGCTTCGCTGCTTCATCTCTTTCCTTCTCAATCTCCAACAACGTCACCCGATATTTATCCCACCAATTTTCAACAGCAGAAATAACTTGCTGGCGGTGCGCCGTCACATATCGTTCTAATTCTGTGCGAATTCCCTCTCGAAAGATACCTAACACCAACTTCTGACAGGCATCCTCGCTCAAACCCTGACGCGCTTCTCCAAACCGCGCCACCAGTTGCGTTTTCAACTGCCGCAGTTCTTTCTTTGCTGCATTTAACCGCGTCTTAATCTCTTTGTAGGGTTGCAACTGCGCCTCAATTTCTTTGATTTCTGCTTCAATTGGAACAAGTTTCGCCTCTAGTTTGGCAATTTCCTCTGCCCCAAACAAAGACCCTTTCTTTTTTAACTCCTTAAGCTGCTTTTGTTCCTCTTTAATGGAATTTTTCAAGGTTTTTAGCTGATTTTCTAAATCCTTGGCAACATTTGCCCCTTCCTCAGATTCTTCCTCTTCTTCTTCGCTCTCATCGCTTCTCTCAAACGCTTCCTTTTCCTGTTCCAATTCCGCAATTTTCGCCTCCGCCTCGGCGATTTCTGTCAAATAATCTGACAGCAACCGCACTACTAATTTATGATTGAGGGGGTCGAATTTCGTCTGACTTTTCTTATCCTCTTCATCTTCCAAAGCATCCTTAATCGTATCTACCCAACTATCGACCAAACCCCCAAAACCAGACTCAGATAAGGTTCGTAACTCATAGCGCACCTCATCCCACCAACTAGCAACCACTCCCGCTACCTTAAACCTATCCAACAGTCCTACAGGTGCAAGGTTCTCTACAAACGAACTTAAAAACTCGCCTCGCAATGTCATTACTGCCTTCGTCTGGGGCAAACGTGCCAAATTTGGGGCGTGTAACTCCCACCAATCATCAAACACGCCCCCAAGCTTCCCTTCCTGTTCCTTCACGCCTGAATCAGCTTCAATAAACGTTTTGATGTGCCCTCGTTCGGTAATGGTCGCGATAAAGTCCAGATAATCCATTAATGACGCTCCGCTAAAATCCGCATCGGATCGAACCCGTGTGCCGCTAACAATTCCCGCTTGGCTTCTACTTCTGCTTTGGGAATTCCCCCCAACAAATGCGCCCTTACGTCCTGGGGTTCTGGAGGTGGGGCATTGTCGGCATAGCGACGGATATTACAGTTATAATCGTTCTCGGCTAACATTTCTTTACTCACCACCGCCGCATAACCAGGAATGGGATGAAATGCTTCAAACGCCGAGACAATTTTCTCGATGTGTTCGGGACGCAAGTAATTCTGGGCGCGTCCTGCATAATATTCAGCATCGGCATTGATAAACAAAACCTTTCCCTGACGTTCGGGTGTTTTTGCCCCTTGAGGTCGCATTAGCAAAATACAGGCAGGAATTCCCGTCCCATAGAATAAATTTGGCGGTAATCCAATAATGGCTTCTAGATAATCGCCCTCAATCAAACTTTTGCGGATCGCCTTTTCCTGTCCTCCTCGAAACAGTACGCCGTGAGGCATCACCGTCGCCATCATGCCATCAATTTTAAGAACGGATAGCATATGCTGGGCAAACATCAAATCTGCTTTCTTTCCCGTTTCTGGACAAAACCCATGAGTAAATCGTTCGGGAAATGCTATTCCTTCGCGGGTATAGTTTTGAGAAAAAGGAGGATTGCTCAACACGCGATCGAAGCGCATTAACTCCCCACCAGAAACGTGCAGGGGATTTGTTAGGGTGTCCTCATTTTGAATATCTGCGTCTCGAATGCCGTGCAATAGCATATTAATCTTACAAATTGCCCAAACCCCACCGTTGTTATCCTGTCCGTAAAGGGCGAGATTTTTAGAATTTCCCCCGCATTCTTCCACGTATTGCTTTGCCTGGATTAACATTCCGCCAGAACCCACACAAGGATCGTAGACAGACATTCCCTCTTTAGGTTTGACCAAGCGTACCATTAACTGCACTACATCGCGAGGGGTATAAAATTCCCCCCCTTTCTTCCCCGCCGAGTCAGCAAATTCGGCAATCAGGTATTCGTAAGCTGCACCCAGCAAGTCAGGAAAAACAAAATCTTCATTGCGGAAACGATATTTATTAAAGTGTTGAATTAACTGCCGTAACTTATTATCGGGCATCCGACTCCTCCCTACTTGGCGGTTAAAGTCAATGTGTCCTAACACTCCTGCTAAAGACTGGTTAGTTTCTTCGAGTGCGGCTAAAGCTTTATTGAGTCCATCAGCAACATTTCTCTGTAGCTCATCCCGAATATGTTTCCATCTAGCTTTTTCTGGAACAAAAAATGTCTCGCGGTAACTGGCAGAACGTTCTGCCCTCTGATAAGCTTCTTCTTCCGTGCGTCCTTTGGCTAAATTGTCTTTGATAATCTGCTCGTACTGTTGCTCAAACACGTCCGAAGCTCGTTTAAGAAACAGCATCCCAAAAATATATTCCTTAAACTCAGAAGCATCCATCTTGCCCCGCAAAATATCCGCAGCAGCAAAGAGGTGACGTTCCAATTGAGGTAAGGTTAGTTTGCCCATAAAATTAAATTTGTTTAGTCATTTTGGAATCTCTTAAGGTGATGCTTCTGGCACTGTGCTGAAGCACAAAATCTCTGTCTATTTTTTCTAATTAATAGAGTTCCCATAATGACGAGTTAAATGACAATTTTGCCACGTTCGAGACAAGACGAGCAAGGGAAAGTTATTGATGCCACGATTGTTGATGAGTTCTGAGTGTAGTGGTTTAGAAAGATTTAAAAAGCGCGATCGCATTTTGAGAACGTAACCTTCTAGAAAGTAATTCTCCCACAAACCCCATCAATCGCCTATACCCAGAGGACACGCTATTGGCGTAAAATAGAGCTACTATGCAAAGAAAATAAACGCGATTGAGACAAAAATGCCACAAACAGGGGGAATCCTGATTTAAAGGAATATCAATTTACTACCGACCGAGATGAACCCCTGACCGCTAAGTTTACGCTGCGGGTTACTCGCTCAATGCTGACCAAACTACGAGCAATAGAGAATTGGCAGGACAAGATTAGAGAAAAACTCTCAGATTTGGTTCGTGAGGTGAAGGGATAAAAGTGCGATCGCGGATAAGCTCAAACAAGAGAATGCTGAGGGAAGGCAGCGTGGCAAATAAAGAACATCTCGCCATACTCAAGCAAGGGGTAGAGGTATGGAATGAATGGAGAAATAAGAATCTTCAAATTAGGGTCGATCTTAGTAAAGCCGACCTTGTTAAAGCCGATCTCAAGTATGCCAGACTTTGGGATGCTGACCTGAGAGAAGCTAATTTGACTCAAGCTGATTTAACATACGCTAATCTCGAACGAGCTAACCTTAGAAGAACTAACTTAAAAGAAGCAAGTCTTTTTTCAACGTTTCTGATGGAGATTCAAGCTTTTGGAACTAATTTTGAGAATGCAATCTTGACAGGAGCTTTTATAGAAGACTGGCAAATTAATAATTCGACTAATTTAAATAATGTTATTTGTGATTATATTCATCTAAAGTTTCCCGAAAACTTCATATTTGAAGAATTAACCCCTGCAAATTGCGAACGCCGCCCCCACGACCCCAACAAAAACTTTGCACCAGGAGAATTTACCAAACTCTATCAAGAAGTTAAAAATACTATTGAGTTAGTTTTCAATCATGGAATTAATTGGAAAGCATTTGCCCATGCTTTTAAAGAAACAAATATACAGGTATATGATACTGAAAGAGGCGAATTATTTTTTCGAGGTTATAAAGCTTTAGGAGACGGTCTAATAGTTTTAAAAGTAAGCGTTCCACCAGGAGCTAACCAAGAAAAAATAAGAAACGATATAATTCATAAATACGAGCTTCAAATAGCGAAATTGGAAGGGGAATTAAAAGCTAAAAATGAAATGCTTGCCCCTTTATATGAAAGGCTTTTATTACCAGGAATACAAATCGATAAATTTGAGGGAAAACTGATGACTGGCGATCGCACTATCAATATGGGTAGCGGCAATTACAACGAAAAGATTGACGGCAATTATGTTCAAGGGAATTACTACGCTGCTGCACACAAACAAAGTCTCGCCGAGGCAGCTACAGAGATTCAGCAACTTCTAGAGCAACTATCCAAAACCTACCCAACCAACACAAAACCAGAGAAGATGGTAGTCGCAGCAAAAGCTGTAGAGGAAATCGAAAATAACCCAACGTTGAGCCACCGAATCCTTAGTGCATTGAAAGCAGGCAGTATCTCCGCTTTGGAGCAAGCACTTAACCATCCCGCAGCCAGCTTTGTCATCAGTGCTTTAGATGACTGGCAGCAAACAAAAAATCATTAAATTCTTAAAATTTTTGCCTCTAAACGTTTGCTAATTTTATAACTGAATTCTCTAAAAAATAACCATGACTAACAATAAAAATCCTCATAGCCGCAACATTAACATGGGGAAGAACGGGAATTACAATGAGACAATCGGCAGAGATTATATCCAAGGGAATATTTATAATAACTATCAGATAAATATTCCACAAGAAACAAAAGAACAGATTGCAGCAAAACAGTTAAACTACCAAGAACAGCACAACGAGCCAACTGTAAGCTCGGAATTAGTTATTAACTCATCTGGGAACTGGGTTTTGATAAATAATCATTTCTTTCAATGTGAAACAGTTCACCAACTGAATAATGGCACATTAACAGTAAAAATTCTTTCTGAAAGTTCCGAAGAAGATGCAATAATTCGATCCCTTCGTCCAGACCGTTTTAAGCAGTCAAATCTTGTTGCAGTTTTTATATCCGATGTACAAAGACGAACCAAAGATTTTTTTAGAATTGGCAAGACTGTTAGCTATCTTTCATCTCAAAGCAGGAAACGTTGTTGAGTATGTGCTGGAACTATCCTTGGAACTCATCGATCGAGCTAAGGTGTATGTGCGATTTCGCGGTAGGAGACGAAAAGTTTATGACAATGTTGAGTCTCCTATTATTGAAATAGAAGGTAATTGTCTTCTTGAGTAAGCAATTGGTGAAGAATATTACTAAATTTCCCACTGGTCAATATTCTGATAGCAACTCTTAAAGGCTGGCAGGAAGCTGAGTAATTTGGAGAGTTTTTGAGCGCTCTTCCTTCAACCCTAGTCACAAAGGGAATGGGAACTAAGGTACAATCGGCTCCTGTATCCAAAATTGCTTGACAATCGAGAGATATTGAAGAGTTAGATGTAGGGGATTTAAGTTGAACTCCCATCAAAGGCAGAGCCGGAATTTCTGCTGAAACAAAAGTGTAGCTATAAGTTCCCACCTTTACCAATTAAATGCTTGTGGTAACTGGGGAGACTTTTTTGACGAACACAATTTTGTCGCCCATTTGTTTTTTTACTCGGTCGAGCAAGGCTTGGTAATCCTTATCAGCATCGAGAACTTTTCCATCACAAAACCAGACCCATTTGTCGAAATATTGACGCAATAACTCCGAGCGCATTTGGTCAAACAAGAGTGCCTGACGACTGATATAAGTTCGCTTGTGTGCATCTAACCCAAAATGAGGCAAATTAGTCTCGGCATTAGCCAATATTGACATAAATTAAGTTAGTTATTTTTATTGAGCTAATTTCATTGTACTTTTAATGCGCCGTGCTATTATACTCTCGCTTTGGTTCGCTCTCGTCAGAGCGAAGATACGCTTGTTGTCTTAATCTATCAGAAAATTTTTTATGCCCACTCAAGAAGCTCCCCAACCCAACTGGCAGCCGATTAGCTCTCTGCCATTAATCGCTACAGCAATCGATGGGATGCTTGAAGGAGCAAGAGAACAATACCCAGCTTTAGAACAAGCTAAAAACCGTCCTGGCGCTTTAGACGATTTTACAATCGAGCGGGTTGTAAGTGTCTACACGCAACAAGCTTCTGATTTGTGGCTGTACGAAGAACAGCTTCGGCGGTGGAAAGAGCAAAAGCTAACCCAAGCGCAGCACCTTGAAGTAACACGTCTAGAAGGGCAACTCGAACAGCTTCGCGCTCAAATTGATGCAATCCTTTCTCTGGCAAAAGCTCTCAAACCAATGACAATTGAGTCGTTGATGGGTAAAAGTGACTTAGAAATTGCCATAGATGTCTTGTCAGGAAAGCTACAACTTCCGTAAAGATACTTATCAAACATATCGCCTGCGCCTCGTCATAATTGAGTTATCCCTTTTCCCCCAAGTTCTGAGGGGCATACTTCCCCTCAGACTCCCCTGTTGCTGGTTTTTCGCATCGGCGCGGTCAAAACTTATCCCCTCTAACCCAGCTTACTATTCCGCAGCCGATACGACCGCTACGCTAAAACCAGCTTGAAAAAATTTTCTCTCCCAAGTCGATTTGCCCTTAAGTTCGCGCTACAAAAATGGTTTTAATTTACGCGAACTAAGAAAAACACGAGGCTCGACCGAACAACTCAAATCAAAAATTAAGCGGCGGCGGTTACTTCCCGACCTCGCAGTAGTTCCATCAGTTCGTCGCGATAATCGAGAAACACGGGTTGGCGCTTGACACGGAGATCGCGATTTGGCAGGTGAATTTTCAATTCTTTCTTTACCTCCCCAGGACGCGAACTCAAAGCATAGATTCGATTGGACAGAAAAACAGCTTCCTCGACATCGTGAGTAATGGTGAAAATTGTCATTTCGGTGCGCCGCCACAAATCCAACATAAACTCGTGCATCGCTTCTTTGGTATGAACGTCCAACGCGCCAAAAGGTTCGTCCATGAGCAAGACTTTCGGATTAGAAGTCAGGGCGCGAGCGATAGCGACTCGTTGTTTCATGCCGCCAGATAATTCTTTGGGTAAGGCTTTAGCAAACGCGGACAACCTTACTACCTCTAAATAATAGCTGGCTTGTTCGCGTCGCAGCCGTTTCGAGATTCCTTGCAGCTTCAGCCCGAATTCGGTATTTTCTTGTACCGTCATCCAAGGATAAAGCGTGTAATGTTGAAATACCATACCGCGATCGCTTCCGGGGCCAGTCACAACTTTACTGCCAATTCTGACTTCTCCATAATTCGGACTGTCCAAGCCAGCAATTTGACGCAGTAGGGTAGATTTACCAGAACCCGACGCACCGACGACGCAGACAAATTCGCCTCGTTCGACGGTCATATTAATGTCCTTGAGAACGACTAGCCTTCCCGTTTTTGTCTCGAAATGCTTGTGCAGGTTAACGACTTGCAGATACATGAAATCACTCCTCGCGAACGCTAAATATTTGTTATCAGGAAAGGCAGCTATGCTGAGGGCTTTTATGAAGTACACCTTTGTTATCCCTTGACTCAAAAAGCCTTGATAATCAATCGACACCTAACCCTCTGCCATCTGCCTTCTTTAACGTTTCTGACTTGCCCACTGACAAGAAACCCGAATTAAATACTGAAACGACAAATCGAAAATCAGTCCGATAACGCCGATAACAATCAATCCGACAAAGATTTCATCGGTTCTCAAAAATCGACCTGCCACGCTGATGCGACGACCCAAACCTTCAGTTGCCGCAATCAGTTCCGATACGATGACCAACTGCCACGCACAAGCTAAATTGATTCGACAGGCATCGATAATTCCTGGCAAAACGTGCGGAAAAATGACCTGAAGCAACGTTTGCAGGCGAGAACCGCCCAACATATAGGTGGCTTCGATTAAATCCTTCGGGACGAACTTAACCGTATCCATTACCATCAAGGCGTTAAAGAAAAAGACCCCGATAATAATCAGGATGATTTTAGGTTCTTCTCCAATCCCTGAGTAGAGAATGAGCAAAGGAATGAAAGCGGGAGCAGGCATATAGCGCACTAAGCCAAAAAGCGGTTCTAGCAAGGCGCGAATGCTGGCAAAACTTCCCATCAATATGCCAATGGGAATAGAAATGAATGCCGCCAGCAAAAAGCCAACGCCAACCCGCCATAAACTCGCTACCGTATCTTTAAGAAGTTCTCCGGTACTCCACAACCTGTTAAATGCCTCAATTGTTTTAGCAGGAGACGGCAAAAACTTGGGATCGATATTTCCGAACGTCGTTACCAGCAACCACAGCAGTAAAGGTAAGGCAATGGAAGCTACCATTAAAGAGGTTTGCAGAGGTTTGGGAATATCTTCGGCGAGTTGCCAAAAAACCGTTGGTCGTAAACTTTTCGATTGATTGACCGATTGATACAATCTGCTGGTTTTGCTCATAATTCGATGCCAAAATGGGACTAAGATTGTTGGGTTTTGGAGGCGTAAGTAAGCTGAAGACAGAAACTTAAAACTCCTGTCTTCATGTAGTTTATTTAGTTTTTCTTCTCCCCATCAAAAAAATGGGAATCAGATGCAACAGAACGATGGCGATAACAAATTCAATCGGCATACTCGCACCTCATTTATTGGTTTTCTCTGCATAAGCTTTCACAAAGCGATCGTCAAACAGCTTACTGGTGTCCGGTGTTTGTGATGCCAAACCGACTTCTACCAAAAACTTACCAATCTCGGAGGCGGCAAATTGTAGGGAAGTGCGCTCGCTACCTGGTTGGAATGCTTTTAGATTCTCCTCCACGGTAAAAATCTTAGTCCCATCGGCGTAATCTTTATATTCATCAACAGTTACGCCTGCTTTAGTTGACATGATTTTGTAAGCCTTGTCTCGATTTGCCTGTATGTGGTCGAGCGTGGCAAACCAAGAATCAACCATTGCTTGCACCAGGGAGGGGTGTGCGTCCACAAACTTGCGCGTGAAGACTAAATGATCTGAAATTGCACCTGGAAAGTCTTTAGAACTAAATAATTCTTTGCTGCCAGGACGTTTTAATGCTTGTGTCGTGAATGGGGCGAACACTCCCACTGCATCAACTTGTCCTGCCACAAATGCCGTCGCCGCCTTCCCAGTTTCCAGGGGAACAAATTCGATGTCTTTCTGCGTTAAACCTTCTTTTTCAAGTCCTAACAACAGTAAGAAGTGATCTACCGTCCCTTCTTCAGCCGCAACTTTTTTACCTTTCAAATCTGCGATCGCATTAATGCCAGAGCGAACGATAATCTTGTCATTGCCAGTAGAGTTGTCGTTGACCAGGACGATGACTTGCTCTGCACCCCCCGATACAGAGCTAATCGTATCGTTGAGCGTTTGGCTGTTGGCATCGATTTGTTGCGCTGTCAGTGCATTGATAGATTCTAGATAGCCATCAAACCACTTTAGATCGACTGTTACGTTATTTGCCTTGAAGATTCCTTCATCGTAGGCAACTTGCCAGGGAAACCAACCAGGCCACGCGCTAAATCCCAAACGGACAGTAGGAGCAGAACCAGAAGAACTCTCTTGCTGAGAGGGAGTACAACTTACTGCTGCTGCCAAACTTAAAAGAGATAAACCACTTAAAGTTAAAAACTGACGACGCTTTATATCCATGTTGATGTTGACCTCTGTAGAAAAGCTGATCTTCAATTGTGTTGTACTTTTGACTAAAAGTAGCACACATTTAGTCAATGATTAAAAAAGTAAAATACTTATGGGAAAAGGATAAGCGACTAACAGATGCTAGTCAGTAGATTTGGGTCGAGCCTATCTCTGTCCAAGAGTGTCACACTAATTTTAAAATATATGACACTATAGCCGATAGAGTAAAAAAGTAAATTACTTCTTGCCCATCTGCCCCCAAAGCCGGAGGCGAACTGATAATAACGGCGATTGTACTAAATAATGGGAAAATCGGAACAAAACACTTCTTTTGGGCAGATGGGAAAGGAAATTTTGGCTTGGCTTTTGGGAGTTCTAACCAGCCCCACAAGCCAGGACTGGTCACGGAACGAGTACAATCAACAAGCCAATCGTTCCATTGAGCGATCGCAGCTTGGCACTGGAACACTAAACTTATCAGCGATCGCCTTGTAAACAGCAGAGATTTTTTCAGGATTCTCTCTCACTTGGCGATCGATCTCTGCCTGCATCCATGCGAGATGACGATCGCGATCGCTGACCTTCTGCTTGATACCTAAAACCCCACAAGCAACGCGAGCTTGACGGATATTAAGCTTGGAGATGTTGACGACTTGAGAAGCTTGCTTATCTTTGGCTGCGGGTTTCTGTGCCTCCTTTTTCTTTGGCTGCTCCTGTTGTGGTGAGGGAGTAACATCGTCGTCGAATAGATTGATCGGTGCAAACTCTTCATCCAAGTACGTCTCGTCATAAATCTCATCGAGCATTTCTTTGACCGCTTGCTCGATCGGTTGAGAGTTGTTTGGTGGATGAGTAACCGAATCTTTTCGCTCGTAGAGAACGCACGAAGCCAAGCAGAAATAAATCAAAAACAAAGCGATACCGAGAAAAATATTATCCATAATTAAAACCTTCCTTGATGTAGCGATCGGGAATTGATTCTAATTCGCAATTCGCAATTCACAATTCGCAATTTCTCGAACTAATATTTAACTGGCTACCAAAATCAAGCGTGTTGTTGACTTAATTGCGTAATCTCCAATTATTTAATTGATGAAAATTCTTGTGTATTAATTGCGAATTGCGAATTGGCAATTGCGAATTGTTTAGGTCAGCCCTAATTAATGCAGATTCAAGCTGAACTTTTGTTGATTTAATCTTAGCACAGGAAGTTAAGTTTTGCTAGTAAATCAATGAAGTTTTAGATTTTTTTAACTCGATTGATTTCCTGAGCAATTATGAGTTTGAGTCTCGATATACTTCTGAATAATCTCAGGAGAAACAAGACCCGTAGAAACTAAATAGCTGCGATTCCAAATGCCAGGTAACTTTTTTAGAGCGGGAGTTTTTTGACGTAGAACATAAGACGTAAAGCCTTTGAGTTGACGCGCGATTGTTTTGGGTGATAGGTCGGGATGGCTGTTAAGAAAAAGATAGACGGATTCGGGTTTGATGACGACAACGATCGCCGCACAGTCTAAATGTTTAGCTTTTGAGACTATCAATTGCTCTACTAACTCTTTGGTTTGACCAATTAATAGTTTGCGTCTTTCGTATGTTACCCAAACAAAACTATAGTTAATCAGCGAGACGGAAGTTTTTTGATGTCGATATTGGATTTCACTCATGTTAAGAACTCAGACATAAATACTACTTGGAAAAGAGATTTCGCTCTGGGGGACAACAGGGATTTTGTAGGGACAAGGGATAAGGGGAATGGGGAAAATATAGATGAAAGTTTTCCCCCTTAACCCTTCCCCTTTCCCCTGCTAAGCAGCAATACTTTCGTCAGTATTTAAGCCAGCATTATTGAGAAGCCAGTCAGCAGCAATTCTGGCTTGTCCTGCGGCACGAAAGAAAGCTTTATTGTCATCTCGCAGAACAGAAAGCCAACTATCAAGGTAGCTGTAGCGACCCACAATACTAAATGCTCAGGACCGCAATCACCGCTTTTTTGAGACCAGATTAATTGCAACTATGATGGTACTTGAGACCGAATAAGCCCACAATCATAAATTTGAGACCAGATTAAATACAACTATAATTGGCTTGGTCGAGAGTCAAGAAAACGTCCATTTTCTTGACTTTGAGCGGGCAAGTTGCGAGACAACAGTAAAGCTTCATTTCACCGGGCAAAAAACTCAGTAATTTTATCTAAAGCAAGATATGCTTGTAGAGCAATGAGTTTATTAACAGGTCGTAATGCTAATTGGCTATGCCCGCGTATCAACAGATGACCAAAAGTTAAATCTTCAACAAGATGCTTTGCGTGCCGCTGGGTGCGAGAAAATTTTTGAGGATTATCTGAGTGGAGCCGCTTCTGCTCGTCCGGGACTAAGTTCTGCCCTTGAGATGGCTAGAGCCGGAGATACGCTGGTGGTATGGCGATTAGATCGGTTGGGAAGATCGCTTAAAGACCTAATCCAATTAACCGAAACTTTAAAAAAACAATCGATTGGACTGCACAGTCTGCAAGAAGCTATAAACACAACATCCAGCAGCGGACAGTTAGTATTTCACCTTTTTGGGGCATTAGCTGAGTTTGAACGCAATTTAATCCGAGAAAGAACACAAGCCGGACTAACCGCAGCCAGAACCAGAGGTCGTCTTGGTGGAAGACCGAAAGCCTTAGATGCAAACAAACGACAATTGGCAGTCAAGCTATATAACGACCGTCAATACTCAATCGGTGAAATCTGCCAAATGATGGGCATATCCAAACCAACTCTCTATAACTATGTAGCTGAGGGACTCTCAAGATAGTGTCCCGCCAACTTATTTCCGCCTCTGCCCTAATTAGCTTACGACAACGCTTGGATCTATTACCTGCTCGTTGTCGGGAACGAAAACTCCTCATTGAGGAAACCGCTAACCTATACGGAATCTCGGCAGACACCTTATATCGTTTACTGCGAGAACAGTCTCGACCCAAATCTCTTCGCCGCGCCGATAGGGGGCAGCCGCGCAAGCTGTCACAAAGCGAGATGGAAAGCTACTGCGAAATAATTGCCGCGTTCAAAATTCGTACCAGCAATAAAAAGGGGCGGCACATCTCCACCACAAGGGCAATCGAATTATTAGAAGAGTATGGTGTCGATACGCCGAATGGCTTTGTCCAACCCCCCAAAAAACTACTTAGCAAAACAACAGTCAACCGCTATCTCAAAGCCTGGGGTTACGACCAAGAGCGGATGACAAGACAACCAGCCGCCGTGCGATTTCAAGCCGATGATAGTAATGACTGTTGGCACTTCGATCTCAGCCCCTCGGACTTAAAACACATTTCTCAACCCGCTTGGGTAGAACCGGGTCGTGGCAATCCACTGCTGATGCTTTACAGCGTCGTCGATGACCGCAGTGGGATGTGCTATCAGGAATACCATTGCGTCTATGGTGAGAATGTCGAAGCCGCTCTGCGATTTTTATTTAACGCCATGACAGCCAAGACTTGCACTAAATCGCCTTTTCAAGGTATTCCAGCCACAATCTATGCCGATAATGGACCGATAGCCAAAAGCCAGATCTTTCAAAATGTGTTGTCATGCTTAGGCATCAAGTTGATGACCCATATGCCGAATGGCAGCGATGGTCGGCGGGTGACAGCCCGGTCTAAAGGTAAAGTAGAAAGACCGTTTCGGACAGTCAAAGAAGCTCATGAGACCCTCTATCACTTCCATCAACCAGAGACCGAAGCGGAGGCAAACCAGTGGCTCCATCAATATTTGCTCAATTACAACGACCAACCCCATCGAAGCGAACCTCACTCAAGACTAGAAGATTGGCTGCAAAATATTCCCAAGGGAGGACTACGTGCTATGTGTAGTTGGGAGAGGTTCTGTACTTTTGCCCGCGAACCCCAACGTCGGAAGGTGGGTGGAGATGCTAGAGTCTCAGTCGAAGGAGTGGCTTATGAAGTAGATCCAGACCTCGCAGGCGAAACGGTAATTTTGTGGTGGGGTTTATTTGATAACGAACTATATGTAGAACGAGACGAGCGTCGCTATGGACCATTTTATCCAGTGGACGGACCGATTCCGTTACATCGATATCGAAAGTTCAAAAAAAGCCGCACTACTCTACCCTAAAGGGATTGAAACGTTTGATTGAAGTAATCGAAGATGGAGGTGGGACGCTCTCAGTAGTGTTGGCAGGGCATCCCAAATTAAAAAACGATCTGCGTCGCCCCACAATGGAAGAGATTGGCTATCGGTCTAGGATATTGACTTTAGAGGGAATGGTCGGTAGTCAACGGGAATATATTACTTGGTTGATTGATTCGTGTGTTACTGAAGGAACTAAGTTGTTAGATGTGTTAACGCTTGAAGCGATTGAATTACTCAGTGAAAGATTACGAACTCCACTACAAATCCAACAGCATTTGATGTTGGCAATGGAAGCGGCCTATCAAGCTGGAGAAAAGCCCGTCACTGGGGCAATTGTGGAGTCAGTCTTATCGAAGCAAATTGATGAATTGGAGCCAAAATTAACGAGACATGGTTATGATGTGCGGGGTTTGGCAGAGCAATTTAATGCTAAACCAGCAGAGATTAAGTTACTCTTTCGGGGTCAACTTGATGTGGCACGCACGAAGGAGTTAACTGACCAAATGCTGAGTGCTGGTTTGCCACTTTGAGTTGAAGACTTGGTTTCAGCCGCTCAACTTATAGTTGTATTTAATCTGGTCTCAAATTTATGATTGTGGGCTGGTTGCATTTAATCTGGTCTTAGTTGCACTTTATTCGGTCTCAAGTACCATCATA
>JALOOL010000338.1 GCA_025454425.1 Hydrococcus sp. Prado102
TTGCCTCCAGTCGCCTCGGTTAGTATTGATGCGATCCAAGATGCAGTAGCTCCGACAACAAGCTGTCTCAGTACCTCTAGTTCTTGTTTGGCTGATAATGTTACTCAAGCAATTGAAGATGGGGATTTCTTGATCCAAACTTTTCGCGACCCAGGAATATCGGAAGCCGATGCTGGTAATACAAATTCCAGTGCCAGTAACGCTCAAATTATTGCTTTTCGTATGGGAGTGAGAGTTTATTCTAAATTCGCTAAAGAAAACCTCGGTAGCTTAGAAACCGAAGCTGTTGCTTTAGGAATGACTCAATCGATAGGACAACAAAATAAGCGACCTTTAGCTATTTTATATACTGACTTCGTGCGAGGAGATGTGACTCTATCGCTTCAAGGATACCGAAAATTTTTGCAACCGTAAATGTATGCGGTTGATTATTAGTCTTTAATTTTATAGAAAATAAATAGTCTAATTTATGATAGCTAAAAAGTGGTCGCTTCCATATCATCTTAGTAAAGTTTTCCAACAGAAAAAAAACTTAGGTATTAGCTTGGTAGAACTATTGGTAACTCTTGTTATTGCTAGCATGGCAATTAGCGGTTTACTAGCAGCAATGGTTGAGTTATTACGCACAGACCAACAAGAATCTGTACGCGAAGATACTCAGCAAGAAATGCAAGCTGCACTCAGTTTTATTGCAGAAGATTTAAGAGAGTCAGTATACGTATACGACGGAACTCAAACACGAGCTAATAATACTGCTCATTCTATCTACGATTATCTTCCTTCTAACTTAAGTACGGTTGGAAAACCTATTCTTGCCTTTTGGAAAGCCGAACCAATTAGTGCTGCGCAGGAAGCAACACTTCAATCTATGAACTGTAATAGTTTCACAGGCGCTAGAAGAGATGAATGTACAGCCCTAAAATCTAGACGGCGTACTTATACTTTAGTGGTTTATTTACAGTCAGCTACTGCCGATCCAAAATGGAAAGGAAAATCTAGAATATTACGCTACGAACTTCCCAAATATACGTCCTCGAACTTTGCTTCTCTAACCACTACAACAGGTTTTGTTGACCCAGTTGAAGCTAATAATTTTCCAACCTGGCCCTTTAATGCTCAGGATGCTAACCTACAAGCTGCAAGACCAATTCTGACTCAATCGCCGCCTGAAGTTTTAGTAGATTTTGTTGATGCTCCCAACACCAATAACGATGACAATCTTCCTACCGATATTACAACTTACTGCTCCAATAAATTTGGCAGTGATTACGTTCGCGTTCCCGCAGATAATACCTATAAAAGTTTTTTTGCTTGCGTCAGAAGAATTGGTAACGATATAGGACAAAACCAAGATGTTATTCTCTACATTCGTGGGAATACTTATGGTAAAGCGGGAACAGATAAAGAGCAATATATGCCTTTGCAAACTCGCATCACTCTAAGAGGAGTTATCGATAAATTTAATTAATAATATTCAAAATTAATATGAACAAACAAACCACTGCTGGTTTTACATTAATAGAAATTTTAGCTGTCACCATTATGGTAGGGATTCTAGCAGCGATAGGCGCTCCCAGTTGGGTGGGTTTTGTCAACCGCCAGCAACTTAACACTGCTAATAATCAAATCTATCAAGCTATGCGTCAAGCTCAAAACCGCGCCTCCCAACAAAGAGAAGCTTGGCAAGTTAGCATTCGCCAACAAGGAGATAGAGTTCAGTGGGCTATTTACAGAAGTCCTGCTAATCCAAACGTTCTCCCGTCTGGTATTAGTTGGGAACAGTCTGCTAGATCGATTCAAATCGATTCTACTAGCCCTCCCATCACTACGGGTAGTTTCTATCGCATGATATTTAACTATAAAGGTTGTCCTGTATCGTCTCCAAGTGAGACTTGCACCCAGTCTACGCTTTCTTTTAACCCTATACCCCCACGCTTAAGCTTATCCAATACCACTGCAAATTTGAGCAAACATTGCGTTATAGTTAGGACTCCTTTAGGCGCGATCGCCACAGGCTCAGATAATGATTGCAATTAGAGAGCAGGAAATATATGATTTAAGATATTTTCCTTCTGTTCTCTTGCATGGACTACCCAAAACTTAATAAATCTAGTCAAGGCTTCACGCTACTAGAGCTTATCATCATAAGCACCATTGTAGGAGTTCTAGCCGCGATCGCGGCTCCCAATTGGCTGGGGTTTTTCAACCGCCAGCAACTCAATACAGCTAATAACCAAGTTTACCAAGCGATGCGTCAAGCGCAAAGCCGAGCCATGCAAGAAAGAGAAACTTGGCAAGCTAGCTTTCGAGAACAGAATAACGTAGTCCAATGGGCGGTACATAGAGCGAGTCTTGCTTCTGGGGAAATAGCATGGAACAGTTTTCCTAATTCTATTAAACTCGATCGCGAATCTAATTTACCCAAGGTGCAAGGCATATTTCGCGTTCGCTTCAACTACAAAGGATGTCCCGTCTACAACCCAAACGACACCTGTACTAATACAACAATTCGCACGAAAGGACGCTTAACTCTGTCGAGTCTCAATGGCAGCGATGCTAAACGCTGTGTCATTGTCTCTACGCTTATCGGCGCTTTGCGAACTTCTCAAGAGCAAGCTACTCCCGATGAGAATAATAGATTTTGCTATTGATCGAGAAAAAATCGCCCTTTTCAAGCCCTCTGACTTTCAATTGCCCAACGCGCTAATTCAGTACGATTTTTCAGATTGGTTTTATTGAGCATATTGGATACGTGGCTTTCAATCGTTCTCTGACTGACATTGAGTTTTTCAGCAATATATTTATTAGCTAGCCCTTGCGCTAACAATTGTACGACTTTTAATTCGGTGGGAGTTAATTCAATATTTTGGGGAACTTGAATCTTCTGTTGTTCGTTGACTTTGGTGGGAGGTTGTCGCATCAAGCGTTTTGATTGCTTGAGCGATGATTCTACCTGGGCGACGAGTTCTTCGGGTTCAAAAGGCTTCACCATATATACATCAGCCCCCGTGTTCAGTCCTCTAACTCGGTCTTGACTTTGACCTTTTGCAGAAAGGAACATGAAAGGAATCCAACTCATGTGAGGCTCTTGTCTGACCTTTTCTATTAAGGCATACCCGTCCATTTCTGGCATCATCACATCACAAATAATCATATCGGGAATATGATTTTCTAAAATTTCTAAAGCTTCTCGACCATTTTCGGCTGTCATCACCTCATAGCCCTGAAACTCTAGATAGTCTTTTACTAACAAAATCAAATTGGGGTCGTCGTCAACTAGTAATAATTTTTTGCTATCTTTTGAGAAGTTGTCTTTCATGGGCGATTCTTGCTAGGTTAAGATGACTGCCTAAATTTAATTCAATAGAATGTTGCCGCTTCATGGCTCGGCAATATCGAATAGTTATTGCGCTAACCAATATGTTAATTGAATCTGAGGAATTTGGTACTTAAGATCTGTGCAAAAACTTTTATTACAGTTGCGTTACTCTTTTAGCGTTGTCTCAAGCCAATTTTAATGGACATTTGATAGAGTTTAATGGCGAAGCTGACCACGTTCATTTGCTCGTCAGTATTGCGCCAGATATACTGATATCTCAGTTAGTCGCAAGTCTTAAGTCTGCCTCTAGTAAAATCATCCGTAGCGAGTTTGCCGAGCATATTAGCAAGTTCTATTGGAAGCGTGTCTTTTGGCATTATGCTTACTGTGCAGTATCTTGTGGCGGAGCGCCATTAGAAATAGTTAAGCGGTACATAGAGAATCAAGGGCGCTGACCGCGATTCCGCCCCGACCTACTTCGTTGAGGTCGCTTAAACCTCGCGGAATAGGTTGTATCCAGTTAAAGATTTTCTTTGTCCCCTTCCCGCGTCAGTAGACGATCGCGATCGAACACAAGGTGGCGGGCAAATACAGTGACCAGTTAAAAAAGTCGAAAGTCGAAAGTCGAAATTAAGAAGGCAGAAGGCAGAAGGTGAAACTAACGATTCTCCCAATTCCTCCTTGTCTCCCTTGTCTTCCCACACCTCCCACACTCCCGATATCCCAGTCCCCATTCACCATTTCCCTATAGTTAAATCACGATCGCACTAACAACCCACCGCAACAAAATAACTTCCCTCGTTCTAAACTGAGCGTTTTTAAATCTACATCGTCTCCCAAATCGACCTCAAATTCTGTAAGAGTATTAAGAAAATCGGGTAATTCCATCTCAATCGGATTAAGGAGCAATGTCTGACGATTGACGAGTTTTAACCCAGCACGAATCGATACAGGCTGAGTGTTATCTGTAGCATCTGTAAGTGTCCCGTTTAAAACGAACTTGTCGGTGTTGAGAGTGACTTTCTGCCAGCTAACGCGATATTTTTCTAAAATAAAATTAGGCTGGGGGTGTCCGCTTAATTCGAGCAACGTCAACAGTAGATCGGTAAAAGCATTTGATAAAAGGGAGGATGAAAGAGAAGCATTTAAATCTGCTTCGTGTAAGCCAACTTCGCCTGTAACTTTGATGGGTTCGAGCAATTGTAGTGGCTTACCTTTGATAATTTGACCGATATTGATGCGAATATTTTCTCCTTGTAGCTTGACCTCCCGTAAGTGTAAGCCTTGGTAAATAGCGCGAGTGCTGCTAAGAAAAATCTCAGGAATATATCCTCTCAAAATTTGGCGATCGCGTCCCAAAATTTGAAACTGAAGTTCTTCGACAGAATCAACTTGCGATCGCAACCACAACCTCATAGCGGGAGAAAGGACTTTCCCAATAATTTCGCTTTTGCGATCGATTGTCATAGTTATTTTTGTAAGATTTGTACGGGATTAGCTGAAGAATAAAGTATCAAAAAAGTTCGACTTTATAAAATTTTTTTTCTAATGGAACGAGTTCAAAAAATTTTATCTGGATGGGGAATCGCCTCGCGCCGTCAAGCAGAACAGATGATTCTCGCCGGACGAGTGCGCCTCAATGGAGAGATTGTCTCATTGGGAACGAAAGCCGATCCCAATTTAGACCGACTCGAAGTAGATGGCAAATTCATTCAAAATGCCAATCGTCCCGAATTCGTCTATCTTCTACTCAACAAACCCGTTGGGGTCATCTCGACTTGTCACGACCCTCAAGGTCGAACTACCGTTTTAGATTTACTTCCCGAAAACTTGCGTCAAGGACGAGGAATACATCCAGTCGGAAGACTCGATCTCGATTCTACAGGTGCTTTACTTCTGACTAACGATGGCAACCTGACCCTTAATTTAACTCATCCTCGCTATCATCTTCCCAAAACTTATCAAGTTTGGATTGACGGAAATCCATCGGAGTCCTTACTCCAGAAATGGCGAGAAGGGATTATGCTAATGAATAAAAAAACTTTACCTGCACAAATTAGAGTCCTTAAGCGTAGCGCTGACCAAACATTATTACAAGTCGTTCTCAGGGAGGGAAGAAACCGCCAAATTCGTCGTATTGTCGAACTCTTAGGCTTTAAAGTTCTCAAACTTCACCGTAGTGCAATTGGTTCGATTCAACTCAACCAAAGCGACCGACCCGCACTGCTTAGCGGTCGCTACCGTTATTTAAATGATGATGAAATCTATTTTTTAAAAAATTGCGTCAATTTACTAGCGCCAAAAGAAGCTGCACCGATTCAGTAACCATGTTTTTCAAGTTTAAAAAAAAGCAGACAATAGTAGATCCTTATCAAGAACAACAAGAAAAACTCGCTCAAATCGGTTCTCTTTTGTATCAAGTTCGTATTGAAAAAGATATTTCTCTGAAACTAATCGAAGCAAAAACCCAAATTCCTATTCGTTTGCTCAAAGCGATCGAAAAAGGCGATTTGACTTCTCTACCCGAACCCGTCTATATTCGCGGGTTAATCAAGCAATTTGCCGATATTATGCAGCTTGATGGGACTGCGATCTCCAATAGTTTTCCAATCGATATACCAATTAAATCGGGAAAATTTCGTTCTGGTTTTCGCTTGCCCAGTTTTCAGTTACGTCCTTTTCATCTGTACTTTGTCTATATCCTACTCGTGGTTTTCTCGGTAAGGGGAATTTCTAATATCCTCAGAGAATCTGCTACGCAAATCGCGATTCAACCCCAGTCTTCAACCGCCGTAAAACCCACTCCCAATAAATCCACTAAACCAACGGCATCCAAAGCAACGCCAACGCCTAAAAAAACGCCAGCTAAACCCGTTGTCACCAATGTAAAAATCAACGAAACAAGTTGGTTAAAAATTGTTGCTGACGGCAAAACATTATTTGAGGGAAATCTGCCTAAAGGAACTCAACGCACTTGGACGGCGCAACAACAAATAACGATTAACGCAGGCAACGCAGGCGGTGTAATAGTATCATTTAATAACGAAAAAGCTAAGCCGTTAGGAAAACTCGGACAAGTCGTGACGGTTACTTATAAAGCTAAACCATCGGGAACTGGCGATCGCACTCGTGCTGAGGCAAATAGATGATACTGTTCGATACAAACAGACACTACCCTCTTCTGCAACTGAAGTGGAACCGCAACGCGGCTCAGCAGGCGATTTCCGCAA
>JALOOL010000339.1 GCA_025454425.1 Hydrococcus sp. Prado102
TGGGATGACTTCGTAATAAATATTAGGACGATTGAAACTAGCAAGATGAACTTCTGGTTGTTGAAGTCCTAATTGTTGAATGATATCTCCTTGAACTCGTTTGGTTGCTGTTGCAGTTAAGGCAAAAAAAGGAATGTTGGGAAATTTGTCGCGCAGTTGTTTTAATTGTCGGTATTCTGGACGAAAATCGTGTCCCCATTCCGATACGCAATGTGCTTCGTCAATAGCAAAAGCCGAAATTCCTATTTTTGTGGCTACAATGTTGAGAAAGTTACTGAATTTTTCGCTCAAAAGTCGTTCTGGCGCAACATAAAGTAACTTAATTTTGCCGCTAAGAATATCGGATTCTCGCGATCGCACTTCGGAAAACGCTAAACTGCTATTGAGAAATGTAGCCCCAATTCCATTATCTTGCAAAGCATCTACTTGATCTTGCATCAGCGAAATGAGTGGCGATACAACTACCGTTAACCCAGGTTGAAGCAAGGCTGGCAATTGAAAACATAACGATTTTCCGCCGCCTGTGGGCATAATTACTAATAAATCTCGGCTTTTAAGCGCTTCTTCGACAATTTTTCGCTGTCCCGGACGAAAATGCTCGTAACCAAAGAAATGCTTGAGTGCGGCTTCTAGAGATTCAAATTGTGACATGAATGATTTGAGGCGCTAACTAACGAATATTATAGTAAGACTTGATGCGATCGCCAATTATTAATGCGATCGCCTTACTCCTGCCATAATAAATGCGATCGCCTCTTCGATATGTTCCTCTATCGCATCTGGACTCAGGCGATCGATATCCGTCGTTAAGTGTTTCCAGTTCTCGTGTACGGTAAAATAGAACAAGCAAACACTCAAGATGTGAGTTAGTGCCAAAAATGGTTTGAGCGGACGAAAACACCCTTCTTTAATCCCTCGATCTAAAACCTGAAGCAAAGGCTCGTGTAGGCTTAGAACATTGCATTCCTTGAAATATATTCCTTGATTTTGACTTGCCTCTTGAAACCAAAGCATTTGCCGTTGAGGATTGCGAGCTTCGTTTAAAATGGCAATGCGAATAATTTCCTTGAGTGCTTCGTCTGGTGGTAAATCTTGAAAATTAACTTGTCCCAGCGTTGCTTGCACTTCATCGACTGGACGTTGCAAAACTGCTTTATACAAACTTTCTTTATTCTCAAAATAGTAATGAAGCGTTGCAGTTGTTACTTTAGCACGATTCGCGATCGCACTCATCCGCGCCCCGTTTAAACCATGCCGTGAAAATTCTTGCTCTGCGGCATCCAAAATTTCTTGCTGTGTCTTTTGGGCATCTCGTGTAACTCGTTTACTAGGTCGAACCACCGTTTAAATAATTCGTAATTCGTAATTCGTCGTCCTCCTCGCTTCGCTACGTGCGGGCGAGTTCGTAATTCGTAATTAACACATGGAAATTACGAACTAGTAATTATTTGCTTTTCCTATCTTATCAAAGAACTAATCGATCTCTGTATTGACCTCATTACAGGCTTTTGATAAACTTACTAATTAATTAGTAAGTTATAAATTATGAAGCAATTACAAGGCGCACCGTGGCTTTTAGCACATCGTTCCATGTTAAAGCGGGATCGACCGATGAAATTTTCTTTATTAGGTAACGATTACGTGCTTTGGCAAGACCGTCATAGTAAAGTTAATGCCTTGCCTAATGCTTGTCCTCATATGGGCGCAATGCTATCACAAGGGTGGTGCGTAAATAAATCTGATGGTAGCACTGCGATCGCGTGTCCCTTTCATGCTTTGCAATTTGACGCTTCAGGTTGCACTATCTTACCAGGTTCCAACAAGCAAACCCAATCTCTTTTGCAACCATTAGAATTGATAGTCCAGGGAGATTTTATCTGGTCTTATGGCGGATACGACCCAAAGATTGCAATTCCCTCGATTATGAATGAAATTGCGGCGGAATACGAGTTTATTGGCGTAACAGGAGAACGCAGCATTCCGACTGACTTTCTAAGCTTACTGCTAAATATGCACGATTATAACCATCAAAACGGCACTCATCGAGAATTATTTGAAATCGAAGCAGTAGAAGTGAAGCGATTTGTTGATGAAGGGTTGCATTCTCATGCCTACTTGTCACAACCGCGTAAACAACCCAAATTTCGCGATATTCTCAAAAATCCCGCCCAACTTGCAATGCCAAAAGTGTTGGAAGCACATTTGGAGAACTTTTTTCCATTCATGGGATTATTGCATGGCGAAGATAAGTTATTAAGTCTCAAAGAATGTCATTTCTACGTTCCAGAAACCGATTGTCAATCTCGCGTATTTGTGTTGATGTATATGAAGGCTCATTCTCCAGTTGCGCGCCTGCTCAAAGGCAATCTGTTAAAGTTGATTGATGTGGTTGTAGAGCAAGATGCAAGAGTTTTGAGTAAGATTTATGCAAATACGCCACAAAAAATTAAGTTAAACAATGAAGTGGGGATGGATTGGGTGCGGCGAAATTTTGAGAGTTTTCCAGCCGTCGTCAAACCCAGTTTATCGAAATAGGGATCGATAAAATAGCGAACATTACTGAAAATAATCTACGAGTAAAGATTAAAGACTTTTAAGCAATGCCCGCTCTACGATTAGATTAACTTTAAATAGTTACGATGCGATCGCGTCTGATAAATGAAGTCCAACAACTTCACCCGTTAACATCGCTCCCATTAACCGATCTAAATAATACTCATCTTCTGCTGATAAATCAAAATCGGGAGCGCATATTCGCCCGATTTCTGCTTCTAATTCTGGACTGATATAACCACTTTGTAAAGCCTGCCAAACAAGCTCAGATAACCGCATTTTCTAAAATTTCCTTGCTCAACATTTAAGCCTATTGTCAGAATACTAATTCGACTGGCGTTATGTCAGTCCCACTTTCGAGTGATATCGCAGGTGAAATTTGAGAGCAAAAGTAGAAAATAGTAGAACTATATGGAACGAGGTGAATAGAGTTCAAAGTTCAAAGTTTAAAGTTTAAAGTTCTTTCGTTCAAAGTAAATGTCCTTTCTTGTTCCGTTATTACGCGATATATCGCGTCTCTACACCGACTTCCGACTTCCGACTTTCGACTTTCGACTTTCGACTTCCCCACACTTCAAAAGTCATCATTCACTTAATTAGGCGAGATTTTTCCTAAAGCGATACCACCTAAGAGAAACACGCCAAACGCCAAACGATACCAAACAAATACCCAAGTATCTTTTGTTTTTAGATACTGAAGCAACCACGCGATCGCAAGATAAGAAAAAACGGCTGAAGAAATCACCCCAAAGCCTAGCGGTATCAGTTGGGACATAGTAAGCTGATGGTCAAAAACGTCTTTAAGTTCCACTAATCCAGCGAGAGTAATAATAGGAATGCCCAATAAAAATGAAAAACGGGCAGCAGTAGAACGTTCGATATCCATAAACAATCCCGCCGTTAAAGTAGAACCCGAACGAGATACGCCTGGAATTAACGACAGAGATTGTGCCAATCCCATCAAGATGCCATCGCGCTTTTGTAAATCTTCTAAACTGCGCTTGTGAGTGCCCAAACGTTCTGCTAGTGCTAATAATGATGCCATAACTAGAGATGCGATCGCGATCGTCGTCATACTTCGCATAGGAGAATTATCTAAGTCAGGCACTAATACTTTTAATAACCATCCAAAAACAACAATCGGAATCGTGCCTAAAATAATTCCTACTGCCATACGAAATTCATAAGCACTATAATCTGATTTCTGAATGGCTTTAATTGCCCCAGTTGTCACTTGACTTAAATCCGACCAAAAATACCACAATACCGATGCGATACTTCCTAGCTGAATAATTGCTGTAAAAGACACCCCAGGATCGCCCCATCCTAATAGTACGGGAATGACTTTTAAATGCCCCGTACTGCTGATGGGTAAAAATTCTGTAACCCCTTGTACGAATCCCAAAACTATCGCTTGGAAAATGTTTAAATGAGATATGGGATCGCTAATTGCAGCGTCGGGCGAAGTTTGGGCAGTTGCTAGTCGATTAAAGGCTAATGAAAGACCTATTCCTAGTGCAAACGCGCTACCAAGATTCACCCATTTAGAAGTAATTCTAGTCATGCAAATTTTTTAATAAATAATTAATCATTTAAAAACTCAGAGATCGCGAGCATCTTTCGCCTATACAAGAGAGACAAGGAAGAATCAAAACTTTCGACTTTCGACTTTCGACTTTCGACTTTCGACTTTCGACTTCCGACTTTCGACTTTTTTAACTGGTCACTGGTCACTGATAATATCCCCTCCTCCCCCTCCCCTTCTAACTTTCCTTTAGAGAGTTGCTTTTAAACTTATGCCCTTTGAGATATACTAAATAGAGGCACTATTGCCATATGGTATATTGAAATAGATAAAGATAAGTTAAGAATATTAAACATATTTAGGTTAATCATACAGTGTTTTCCAGCCTATCCTCACAGACGCGCGATTTTATAAAGAGGCGCTACGCAGAGCGTTTCTTAGATTCTGACTCGATCTCTCAGTTTTTTTCTCAACCCATACTTATATCTTTAGTAGCTGCTTTTTTAGTTTCTGTTCCCGTTTTTATTCAGACTCCGCTAGTAAGAGCCTTTCCTTGGCTAAGCTTGTTGCTAACAGGTGGATGGGTATGGTTAGGACTATTTTTGCTCAAACGACCCAAGACGCAAATTTGGGGAGATTTGTTATTGGGGTTTAGCTGGAGTTGGTTGGCGGGATCGATTTATTGGGGTTGGTGGCGTTGGGAACCATTCATTCACCTTCCCATAGAATCCATCGGCGTACCGTTTGCTTGTTGGTGTCTGTGGCGAGGATGGGGAAAAATAGGCAACTGGTTTTATCTAGGTTCTCTCTTCGGGACGGCAATCACCGATTTATATTTTTACTTAACCGGATTAATCCCTCACTGGCGACAATTGATGCAAGTCGTCGATCCTGCGTTAGCTAGACCGATTTTACAAAATGCGATCGCGCAAATCCATACACCTTGGGGAATTAGCTGGGCAATTGTTTTAGTAAACTTGTTAATTGCCGTAGGATCGCTATTTCTACAAAAAGTAGAATTACATCGGTGGGCATTTGCTGGGGCAGTATTGAGTACAATCTTAGTTGATAGTCTGTTTTTTATCGCAGCTTCTTTAAGCTAAATAAAAAACAGTTGATACTTAATACTGCTCGCGCACCCGTGGAGAATATAGGTCGAGATCCGTACTTACTACATCACACTGCTAAAGAAGACCGCAACTTACCATTAGTTGGCAAAACTTATTGGACAGTTGGACGCGGTAAAGATAACGATTTTGTCATTTCAGACCAGTGTATTTCTCGAAATCACGCCATTTTACAATCTACGGGAAACACTGAATTTTTTATCATCGATTTAGGCAGTCGCAATGGGACGTTTGTAAACGGACGAAGAGTAAGTATTCCTGTCACCTTACGAGATGGCGATCGCGTGACATTTGGCAAAACTGACGTTCAGTTTTATTGTCCTGCTGCTAGTGGCGCGGCAACACTGCGCAACAATTCAGAAAATCGAGATACTCTAACCTCCGTACTCCATGAAAGGCGATTAATGTCGGTGATGGTGGTTGATATGCGCGATTTCACCGTCCTAACCCGACAACTCGACGAAGAGACGCTTTCAGCGCTAGTTGGCAATTGGTTTCGTCAAGCAGGAGATATCATTCGCGACTCAGGTAGCTGGGTTGATAAATACATCGGCGATGCGATTATGGCAATCTGGTTTCACGGACAAGAAGAAGTTCAAGAAGAAGAATTCATACAAATCTTTAAGGCAGTCAGCGCTTTGTATAAAATGACAGAACAAATGAGCGACCAATATCCTTTGCCTTTCAACTTGCGAATTGGAACGGGAATTAATACGGGTTATGCGATGGTTGGTAATACTGGCAGCGACAACCACCCCGATTATACGGCGATCGGCGATACCGTCAATGCCGCTTTTCGCTTAGAAACAGCGACTAAAGAAATTGGTTTGGATATTGCGATCGGCGAGACAACTTATCAATATCTTGCGGAATTTAGAGACGTTGAAAAGTTATTCCACCAGCAGGTTTATCAGCAAGAATGCGAGGTTTGTCCCAGGAAGATTGATGAGAAGACTGGGAAAATTCAGGTAAAGCAACAGAAAACGAAGACCACAAGGCTTTGTAATCTGCCATGTAACTATCCTCAGCGGCGACGACGCCCAAGACACTTTCATCTTGTAGACTGTGAGTGCCTGTCACTGACGCCATAATGGGAGAAGGTGCAAATTCCCAGGCGACCTTCTCACATAGGAAGACACGCATGCAGCAAGTGTGTCCTGCACATCGCTGCAGCGTGCCAATTTGGCCAGCTGCCGCAAACTTCTGGGCACCTCGTCTGAGTCGCTGGCAAGGAAAGACTTGATGTCTTCTGCCAATACGGCTGCAACCTGCCCCACAGACGAAGCTGCATCACTGTAGCGTGCAAGTGTGTCTGCTGCTGTCTGCAGGGGCGCAGGTG
>JALOOL010000340.1 GCA_025454425.1 Hydrococcus sp. Prado102
GCAACAATCGTAGTATTATCTTTCTCGATGGTTACTTTGACGGCTTGACCCAACAAATCTATAGAAGCAGTATCGAGACTCAATCCGATTTCTTCGGAAATGAGACGACCGCCCGTTAGAATGGCGATATCTTGTAACATAGCTTTGCGGCGATCGCCAAAACTAGGTGCTTTAATCGCTGCAACGTTGAGAACGCCTCTCGCTTTATTAACGACTAAAGTCGCTAATGCCTCGCCTTCTATATCTTCAGCAATGATGAGTAAGGGTCTGCCAGCACGGGCAATGTTTTCTAAAATGGGGATGAGATCGGCGATCGCACTAATTTTTTTATCGGTAATTAGAATTAATGGATTGTCGAATTCGACGATTTGCCGTTCGGTATTGGTAATAAAATAGGGAGAAATATAACCGCGATCGAGTTGCATTCCTTCGACGACTTCTAATTCTGTGGTCAAGGATTTTGATTCTTCGACGGTAATTACTCCATCTTTGGTAACTTTTTCCATCGCCTCGAAAATCATTTGACCGACTGCATCGTCGTTTCCAGCAGAAACGCTAGCAACTTGCGCGATCGCAGTTCCTTCAACTGGCTTAGCAACGGCTTCAATTTCTTTAACCAGGTAATTGATAGTTTTATCAATTCCTCGCTTGATAGATATGGGATTGGCTCCCGATGTAACATTCTTTAAGCCTTCGCGAATTAAAGCCTGTGCGATTACTGTAGCGGTTGTCGTTCCATCTCCAGCAATATCTTTGGTTTTTGAGGCAACTTCTTGAAGCAGTCTAGCTCCCGTGTTCTCTAGTGGGTTTTCCAGTTCGATTTCTTTGGCTACCGTAATTCCATCGTTAACGATTTGGGGCGCTCCGAATTTCTTCTCAAGCAATACATTTCGCCCTTTTGGCCCTAGCGTAATCCTCACCGCATCGGCGAGAGCGTTAATTCCCTGTTCTAGCGATCTTCTCGATTCGTCTTTGAATGAAATAATTTTTGCCATAATTATTTTGGATTAGTTTGGCGTTGTGACTTCTTTAGCAACTTTAGCACTCTTGTGCGGGGAGTGCTAAGTAGCAATAGCCGATCTTAATCAGTTACTGGATTTTGGATTTTGGATTTTGGATTTTGGATTAATTCTCCCTTGTCTCCTTGTCTCCAAAATCAATTGAGAGCCGTCAAAGCTACCATGAATATTAGATTGTAGATTATTAAAGATATTTCAGACAAATGCCTTACACTCCCAAATATCTTAACGGTAACGAAATACGACAAAAATTTTTAGACTTTTTTGCGCAGCGACAGCACAAAATCTTACCTAGTGCTTCTCTTATTCCTGAAGATCCGACGGTATTGCTGACTATTGCTGGGATGCTCCCGTTTAAACCAATTTTCCTCGGTCAGAAAATACCGGACTATCCCCGCGCTACAACTTCGCAAAAGTGTATCCGTACCAACGACATCGAAAACGTGGGACGTACTGCCAGACATCATACCTTTTTTGAGATGTTGGGCAACTTCAGCTTTGGAGATTATTTTAAAGAACAAGCGATCGCGTATGCTTGGGAGTTATCTACCGAAGTTTTTGGTTTACCCCCAGAAAGAATCATCGTCAGCGTTTTTGAAGAAGATGACGAAGCATTTGCTATCTGGCGCGACCAAATTGGCATTCCTCCCCATCGCATTCAACGGATGGGAAGCGATGATAACTTCTGGAATTCCGGCCCGACAGGGCCATGCGGGCCTTGTTCGGAACTATACTATGACTTTCACCCAGAATTAGGCGACGAGAAGATCGATTTAGAAGACGATACTCGCTTCATCGAATTCTATAATCTCGTCTTCATGCAATATAACCAAGATGCACAGGGAAATCTAACTCCCTTGCAAAGCAAAAACATCGATACGGGAATGGGACTCGAAAGGATGGCGCAAATCCTCCAACAAGTTCCCAATAACTACGAAACCGATTTAATCTTTCCTATCATCAAAACAGCAGCAGAGATTGCAGGAATTGATTACAGCGCATCAGATGAGAAGACAAAAGTCTCTCTCAAGGTAATCGGCGACCACATTCGCGCTGTCGTACATATGATAGCTGATGGGATTAGCGCCTCGAATATCGGACGCGGATATGTCTTGCGCCGTCTCATTCGTCGCGTCGTCCGTCACGGAAGATTAATTGGAATTGAAGGTGAATTTACGACGAAAGTTGCAGAAGTTGCGATCGCGCTTTCCCAAGATGTTTATCCTAATGTTATTGCAACTGAAGAAGATATCAAGGGACAACTGCAACGAGAAGAAGCTAGTTTTCTCAAAACTATTGAAAAAGGCGAAAAACTCCTAGCAGATATTCTCAAAAAAGAGAAAAAACAAATTTCTGGAGAAGATGCTTTTACCTTATACGATACTCATGGTTTCCCCTTAGAACTGACCCAAGAAATCGCCGCAGAAAACGGATTAACCGTCGATGTGGAAGGATTTGAAAAGGAAATGGAGAAACAGCGCCAACGCGGAAGGGAATCACACAAAACCATCGACCTTACCGTACAAGGTAGCTTGGATAAACTCGCAGAACATATCCATTCAACTCAATTTATCGGTTACAACGAATATCAATCTCCTGCAAAAGTCGAAGTCGTCTTAGTCGAGGGAAATACCGTCGAAGCAGCAGAAGCAGGAACATCAGTTCAAATCGTCCTCGATAAAACTCCTTTTTATGCAGAGTCGGGGGGACAAATTGGCGATAAAGGTTATCTGAGTGGAGATAATTTAGTTGTCAGAATTGAAGACGTACAAAAAGAATCCGATTTCTTCGTCCATTTCGGTCGCATCGAACGGGGAATTATCGAAGTTGGCGATACTGTCACCGCACAAATCGATCGCGCTTGTCGTCGTCGCGCCCAAGCTAATCATACCGCAACTCACTTATTACAAGCGGCACTGAAAAAATTCGTCGATGATTCGATATCTCAAGCGGGTTCCTTAGTCGCATTCGATCGCCTGCGTTTCGATTTTAACTGTCCTCGTCCCATCACCGCACAAGAAATACAACAAATCGAGGAACAAATTAACACTTGGATTGCAGAAGCACACGACGCTCATATTTCTACTATGCCTCTTAATGAAGCAAAAGCAAAGGGTGCGGTTGCAATGTTTGGCGAGAAATATGGCGCAGAAGTTCGCGTTATCGACCTTCCTGGCGTTTCGATGGAATTGTGCGGCGGAACTCACGTCAGCAATACTGCTGAAATTGGACTGTTTAAGATTGTCTCAGAAACGGGGATTTCTTCAGGCGTAAGGCGTATAGAAGCGGTTGCGGGCCCTGCTGTCTTGGAATATTTGAATGTTCGGGATAAAGTAGTAAGAGAATTGAGCGATCGCTTTAAATCAAAACCCGAAGAAATTGGCGATCGCGTTACTAACTTACAAGCAGAACTAAAAGCGACTCAAAAGCAATTAGAAGCTGTCAAACAAGAACTCGCGATCGCAAAATCCGACCAATTAATTTCAAATTCTGAAACCGTTGGCGAGTTCAAGATTCTCGTTGCAGATCTGGGAGATATCGACCCCGACGCGCTGAAAACTGCGGCTGAAAGATTGCAGCAAAAACTCGGCGAAGCTGCTGTTATATTAGGTTCGATTCCTGAAGAAGGAAAAGTAAGTTTAGTAGCAGCTTTCAGTCAAAAAGTCAACAAAGATAAGAAACTACAAGCTGGTAAATTCATCGGTGAAATCGCCAAAATCTGCGGCGGTGGCGGCGGTGGAAGACCCAATTTAGCGCAAGCAGGCGGACGCGAGCCAAGTAAGTTAAAAGAAGCGTTAGAAACGGCTAAGAAACAGTTAGTTGAAAGCTTGCAATGATTTTGTTGGGTGGACAAGATTGTCCACCCAAAACTATAATTAAAATTATTTTATCTTTAAGAAGCTTAAGCAAGTTAAAAATGTCTAAGCATAATCCTAATTATCATACTATCAAAGGCGATCTTATTATTCTTCATTCTAATCATTTGGGCGATGTTATAGAAGTCGGAATAGATAAAATGCAATGTCGTTTTTATGGCATAAGAGAAGATGGTACTAAAGTTGAAGATACTCAACATTATGGAAACAAGTTTGCTCAGCGAGTTATGCTTTATAAAATATTCTATGAATTTGAGGGTGATAATCAAGATACCTGGACAGTAGGATATCGACTTAAAGGTAAAAATGAAAATATTTGGAAAAGCGGTTTTAAATCAGCTAGAGAAGCTTGGCTCTATCGAGAAGCTCTTATTTCGGCTAATGTCGCTGAAAGATAAAATGGTTACAAAAATTAAAAACAAATCATATTTATTATTTATCTAGATTATCCCTACAAAATCGTATTTATTCTTGTTTTAACTCATGCAGAATATGATAAGGAGAACTGGAAAAATGACAACTGGTTTGACCCCTCCTAATAGTTATTATCTTGAATTAGTAAACAGTTTTCCTCCTCGTCCAATTACAAAAGAAGATGAATTAATTGCAACCCAAAATCGAATCAATTCACTTTTAGATAAAAGAAAATTAACTCAAGACGATCGCGATTACATAAATGTTTTAGCAATGCTTATTCATGATTATGAAGAACGAGAGGAATTTATAGTTAAATTTGAAAATATAAAACTTTTACAAAATAATTTTTATAAAAATATAATTGGGAAATTTCACAAAGAAAAGATTCGATATGTAAATCACCTCACTGTTTATCAAAAAAGCGATTTGGAAATGGCAAAAGCAGAAATTGAGTCTGCTATTGATAATACAAGACTTTTAATAGCAATTTACGCTCTTATTGGAGTAATTTCATCAAATTTAATTCCTTCATCTGCTAAGTTTTTAGGGATTGTCGGGAGCGGATGGTTTATAATTTATATTTCTGTTATTGGTATTTTTCTTTATTGGCAAATAGCGAAACAAACTTCTTGGCTTCTCGTTATCAAATTAGCAATAGCTAAAAAATTAAAAGAATCAGAATCAATAACAGGTTTTCAAGATTGGAACGACCCAGAAGAAGATATTTATAATGCTGAATTTTAAACAAAATGTACTAAAGATAGTGCTTAATCTTCTTCAATAAAAATGCGATCGCGTTACTACTCATTCTCTGCGAACTTGTCTTTATTCAAAAAGCTTTATACATCTCTCCGCGCCTCTGCGCGACGGCACTCAATGAGGCGAAGTAATTCGCCTCCCGTGCCTCCTCTGCGTGAGATTAAAAATTAATTACTCGATCGCGCTCCTCGCTCAATTTTTATAAGTAGCAATAGCGATATCATTATTATTTTTGATAGCTTATTTTAAAGATAGAGATCGATTAATCGGGTGCTTTTAAATATCGAAATAATCTAACAAATTGCTTAACATAGAAAAATTGTAACTTTAGTTAGTATAGTTATATTTTGTCAAGACGCAACATTCTTAAATTAGAGCATAATTTCAGTAACCAAAGAGGATTAAACCAATGAGCCAGGTCAAACAAATTTCAGGAAGAGGAATTCCCGTTGTTGGAGACGATATCGATACCGACAGAATCATTCCCGCGCGTTTTTTGCGCTGCGTTACCTTTGACGGATTGGGAGCGCAGGTTTTTGCAGACGATCGCGCTCAATCAAACGGACAGCATCCCTTCGATCTGCCACAATATCAAGGGTCACAAATCCTTGTTGTCAATGCTAACTTTGGCTGTGGATCTTCGCGAGAACACGCTCCCCAAGCCATTATTAAATGGGGAATTAAAGCGATTGTCGGCGAGAGTTTTGCTGAAATCTTTTTTGGCAATTGTATCGCCAATGGCGTTCCCTGCGTCACCGCAGAACCCGAAACCGTGAAACAATTGCAAGCAATGTTGCAAGCCAATCCGCAAGCTTCTATGTCTGTCGATTTAGAAACCATGCAAGTTAGCTGTAGAGATGCGATCGCGTCTATTTCTATAGGCGAAGGAGCTAAGCAAATGTTAACATCGGGAACCTGGGATAGTTGCGGGCAATTACTCCAGAATGAGGACGATATTGGGGTTGCAGCCTCAAAATTGCCGTATTTAACTTGGGGTTTTTCAGTAACCAGTAATCAGTAATCAGTAATCAGTAATCAGTAATTAACATTTGGAGTTCAAAGTTCCAAAATGATTGGACTGCGCTTTTTGAACTTTGAACTTTGAACTTTGAACTAAAAATCCCCAATCCCCATTCACCAATCACCAGGTAAAAGTAACATCGCGTCTCCAAACGAATAAAAACGATAGCCTTCTTGTATGGCTTCGTGATAGAGAGACATAACGCGATCGCGTCCGATTAAAGCACTGATTAAAATTAACAAACTAGAACGAGGCAAATGAAAATTAGTAATCATTCCCTCAACCACTTGCCAGCGATAACCTGGATAAATAAATAAATCGGTTCTTCCGCAAAACGGTAGCAACCCTTCTTGACCCGATTGTTTAGTAGCTTGAGCCGCCCCTTCCAACGCTCTAACAACCGTTGTCCCGACAGCGATCGT
>JALOOL010000058.1 GCA_025454425.1 Hydrococcus sp. Prado102
CCTTATACGAGAGAAGCAAAAGCAAGCAAAAAAACTGGATTGGGAGCAGATTTAGGGTTAGGACTATACATTTGCCAGCAAATTATTGAAGCTCATCGGGGGGAAATAGGAGTGGAAAATCACTTACAAAAAGGTGCAAAATTTTGGTTTACTTTGCCATTAGCCATTAGAGCGTCGGTTTAATCAGTCTTAGTTGATAAGCTTTTAAAGCAGCTTGTACCCGATTGCTTACTGAAAGTTTAGTAAAGATATTTTGAAGATGATTTTTGACTTGATTATGACTAATTGAGAGGCAATCGCTAATTTCTTTGTTGTTTTTTCCTTCAGCAGTCAACGTCAGTATTTGGATTTCCATTGAGGTCAAATCAAAAGTTCGACCAGAAGTAGATTGTTCGGGATGTAGCAAATATTCGGCAATTTTGGGATCTAAATAAACAGAACCTTCATTAATTAAAGAAAAAGCCGTTGTTAGTTGCTGAATTTTTAGTCCTTTTATGCAGTAAGCATCAGCACCACCAGCAAAGGCTGTCAGAACTTGCTCTTTATCAGTTTGGCAAGTGAGAATTATCACTTTAATATTAGGTAAGGAGGTTTTAATTTGACGAGTCGCTTCAATCCCATCGAGTAATGGAAGCCCTAAGTCTATGAGAACAATATCTGGCTGAAGTTCAAAGGTTTTTTTGATAGCTTCTTGACCGTTGTTAACAATCGCTACAATTTTTAATTCTGTATGAGATTCAATCATTTTTTTGATACCTAATTGCATCATCGGATCGTCTTCAGCGATGAGAATTGTTGTAGGTACTTTAGGTTGATTGTTAATCATTTTAAAACAATAAAAATTGAGACTTTTTTAACTAATACATTATAAATAATATATTATTTTTTTACAAAGTTTTATTTAATTTTAAATAGATATTTTTGAAGGCTAATTTAGCTTTTTAACAACTTATCAACAATTTGTCAACCTCTCTATCTCAGTATTTTTTGTTTAATAAACGGATAATGACGGTACTTAAAATTTAAAAACTGCGTCAGACTACGCGATTCTTTAAATAATGCTAATGTAAAAGTTTTTAAATAGAAACTTCTGGTATTTCATCAAGATTTAATGAGTAAGAAGGAAAAGAATTTGCTTTCAGGGAATGATTAGAAGAGCTAACGAAGCGATCGCTAAGTAATGTTTGCAAAAACTTTTGAGTTTTTTTATGTTCTTTCTCATTCCAATTAAAAATGACTTTCTTTGGTAGTTTATTAGGATAAAAAGCACAAATAGTTATTGCTAATTCATTAGGATTGAGCTTTAAGAATTCACAAGTTACCCAAAGTTTTATTCGATCTTGCCAATTAAGCTTAGGCGATCTAATCGCCCATTTTAGAAGTCTAATTCGATTTCGTATAATGGCTAGATTAACTGGAACTTGGAGCCAATGGCAATATTTTTTATTCACAAGTAGTTTTACCGTTAAAGGATAGTCAAGATAAAGTTTTTTATTAGGCTTAAATAAGCCAGGAATCAATTGTTCGAGTTGAGCCATCCAATCAGCTAATAAAGGATTGGAAGCCAGAAGGGATTTAATAGGAAGTCCGAGTTGTTTTTGTTTAACGAGCAGGTCAAATTGTTGTTGAAGAGATTGAGAAATTTCAGAGAATTCTGAAACTTGAAAACTTGGAAAAAATTGTTCGGATTGTTCTTGAATTTTTTGATAAAGATCGGAGAGATAAATCATTGCTTAGATTTCTTTGTTGGTCTGAGCAATGGGGCGATCGCCCATCAACCCTGTTATCAGATAAAATTCAAAAAGAAAGAGATAACGAAACCGGGGTAACTGGCAGAATATGATTCAAGGAAGATTTGGCGGGAGAGGAGAGATATTTTTTGAAATTGATTTAAATTGCTGCAATATTTAGAAATTTATTTAGTTTTCAATAAAAGCTTATATTTTTCAGGCAAGCGATATTGTAATATACCTCATTAGCCAACTCTCTTATATCCTCGTTTTTCTCTTCGTTTTTCTAGCTTGTAGTAAGCTTCCAAACCAGATTGGTAATTTGGACAATCTAAATTTTTGGATTTACCAAACCCTCTAGCAACTGCACTGCCCCAAGTCTTAGTAATTATCCACTCTCCATAGAGATTTTGGCAAAGGGTTAAAGTGTAAAATCGGGTATTTCTTTGCCACTTTGATTGAACCCATTTATCAAGTTCGTATGAGATGTACATAGGAACCTAATTTTTATTTAGTATTGACTAGTTCTAGCAAAAAGCAAATTTATTTAGATTATCTTAAAATCTTTAGTTTAGTCTATTTTTTTTGCTGCTGCCAAGTTAAATCTCAGCAACAGTATGTGTTTTAAGAAATCTTTAAATTTACTCTAAACAAATGTACTACTTGAAGAAAAGTAGGTAGCAAAATGTGACAATCTGCTCCTCCTTTAAGGTCAATTTCTAAGTCAAGAAGCTTTGTTAAAACTTGAGAAAGTGAGATGAGTGACAGAGAGCGAACTTCTTGTCGTAGAAAGTACATGCGTTTGGGATTTCCCACGCCACAGAATTGAGCGATGTCCATGTCTTTTTTCATGCCTCCTTCAATTGCAGATTTAACCCAAAGCCAAGTCCGAAACTGAGTTATCAATGTCGAGACAATGGCTTGGGGGTGTTCTCCTCTAGCGAGCAATTCGTTGAGTAAGGTTGTGGTTTGAGTAACTTTACCTAATCGTACCGCTTCAGCTAATTGAAGACTGGTTTGGCTAGTCGCAGGTACTAAATCTCGTACTTGCTCTTTGGTAGGGCAATTCCCTTGAGCAAAGACGGCTAGTTTATTAAGTTCAGTCGCAGCTTTAGTAGTATCGTTACCTATGGCTTGTGCCAAATAACTAACAACATCCCGACTGAGCCTTAAATTGAGATCTTTCGCTTGATTGGCAATGGAACTAGCAATTAGATCGGTACGCCAGGGAGGAAATAAAGGGAACTCCATTAATTTGCCATGTTTGAGGAGTAACTGGCTTATTTTGAGCCGCTTGTCAATGGCAGAGGCAACAAAGATGAGATGGGTGGTTTCAGGCAGATGAGGAAGGCATTGTAAAAGTTTATATCCTTCTTCTCCAAACTGTTTGAAATTACAGTTCTCAATGACCACAACTTTTTTGCCACTGCCAAAAGGAGCAGTCCGCGAAAGGGAGATCGCAGTTTCTAGCTCGTTGCTCCCAAAGCGATGATAGTTAAAATGCTGCCAAGTCGAGTTAATCTCAGCTTTGTAGGCAGCAATTTCTCGTTCGATGGCGAAGCGAGCGTCGCCAGTTAATATAGAGATCATGAGGCTTTCTGTTTGATTTTGACGGTAACTAAGCAACCCAAGGCTTTACCGATAAGACGTTCAAGGGTTTGACTGTTACGAGCAAATTTCTGAACGTACCGCGCTTCGACAGTTAAAACAGCTTGGTTTTGAGTCAGAGCAGATAAGGAAGCATGAGAAAGTAACCCTCGATTAGCGGGTTTGGCAATTTCTACTACTGAAGCCCAAATCGACGTTAAATCCTCATTGCGGCGTTTTTTAGTCGATTGAGGGTTTCCGTTGGTACGGGGGACATCGAACTGAAGTTGCGAACGGTTTAGTTTGGGTTGTACTGGGGTGGTATTGCCTATGAGGTTGAGCAAGCAAACTTCGAGCCAGATAGCAGCATTAATGCTCGTTTTTAGTTGAGCTTCGGATTTTTGTAATTGAGTAAAACTAGCCATCAGAACTTCAAAATCTGTTACCGATGCTACCTGTCGCAATATTTTATAGTCGATCGCTCCAACGATTAACTCGTAACATTTGGGTGTCGATTTGACTAGCAGCAAATCTCGGTAAACTTGAAGTAAACTGCTCAAAATCAGTTGGGGCGCTTTGCCACCGTCAATAAGACTGCGTGCTAACTTCAAAATTTCAATGGTGTCGCCCTTGACTAAGTTGACCAGTAGATTAACCATTTCCTCTAGGTGAATGCCGTTGCTGACTTCAATGACGCGAACTGGAGTGATAGTTTCGTCGAGCAACCGCAACTGAGACAGTAATTGTAAAGCGTCTCGCAGCCCACCGTTTACCGTTCGTGCGATCGCGTTGAGTGCTTCTTCAGTAATATCAATCGATTCAATTTCTGCTACATGACGTAGGTGTCCGACAAGGGTAGAAAGGGAAAGAGATTTGAAATTGAAGGTTTGACAGCGAGACGCAATCGTAGGCAGGACTTTGTGAGCTTCTGTCGTGCAGAAAATGAAAATGACCCGTGGTGGGGGTTCTTCGATGAGTTTGAGCAAAGCATTGAAAGCTTGATTGCTAAGACAATGAACTTCATCGAGGATAAAGATGCGATATCGACAGAGGGTAGGAGCAAAGCTACTGTGTTCGATGAGAGAGCGAGCGTCGTCTACGCCATTATGAGAAGCCGCATCAATTTCGCTCACGTCTAAGCTACTGCTTTTTTCAATAGAACGGCAGGATTGGCACTGACCGCAAGGTATTGGGGTTGGGTTGGGACTGTCGAGACAATTTAGCGACTTGGCAAGGATGCGGGCAGTTGAGGTTTTGCCAGTTCCACGAGGTCCAGTAAATAAGTAAGCTGGCGCAATTTGTTGGCTGGTAATGGCGTTAATTAAAGTAGTCTGGATAAGGGGTTGACCGACCAGTTCGGCTAACGTTGACGGACGGTATTTTAAATGCAGTGCTTGGTTCATAATTCTAAATAATTTGCCAAGAGTAAGCTGTCGCTATCTACCTCCCGATAGGGAAAATAAAAATCAAATTTTGAATAACGTATGCGGATTTTAATTGTGGAAGATGACCCTTTAATGCAGTTGGGATTAGAACAGGCACTAAGCAATTATCCAGGCTTGGAAATTGTTGGACAAGCAGAGGATGGTTATTCAGGAGTGCAAAAAGCGATCGCCCTCAAACCAGATTTGATTGTCATGGATATAGCGTTGCCTAGTTTAGATGGTATTGCAGCGACTAAACAGATTAAAGAGGCACTACCAAACGTTCGTATTGTCATGCTTACTTCTCATACCTTACAGACAGAGGTAATGGCTGCGCTTTCGAGTGGGGCGGATGCTTATTGTGTTAAAGGAGCTAGTTTAGAGCGACTGTTGGTAGCGATTGAAGCCGCCAAAGATGGGGCGACTTATTTAGATCCTCAAGTGGCGCGATTGGTATTAAATAACTTAAAACCTCCCACACCTCAACCCAATCAAAATTTTGCTCGGCTTTCCGAGCGAGAAATGGAAGTTTTGAAGTTAATTGTTGAAGGAAAAAGCAATACTGAAATTGCCGACGAATTATTTTTGAGTACGAATACAATTAAAACCCACGTGCGTGGAATTATGAATAAATTGACAGTAGACGATCGCGTTCAAGCAGCAGTAGTAGCGTTGCGATCGGGTTGGGTGTAATGTCGATCTTTTGCTGCTCTAAGCGGAGTCAGAAATCAATTTGAATGAGTTATTTGATTTTCTGAGCGATCGCCAACCTCATCAAAATTCTTTTTTAGTTTTCGTTGCAAACATTGTAAAAAGTTTCTAAAGTTTGCAAAAGCTGTTCCTCAACAGGTGTCAAAAATGTTTGTTTTCCCAAATTTGATAAAAGAATTTTCGCACTCCTATCGAGAGATTCAATAGCACAAAGTCGATTGAGACGAGCGCACAAAAGACGAACTTCTTGTTGTTGAGAAGGCGATAGATCGAGGGATTTCAGATTCTCGATTTTGACATAGCGATCGCCGCTCCACATCTGAACGAGGCAACCAAATTCGTGAACTTCGGTAATAATACACCAGCAACCGCCAAGACCTTTTAAATCTGGATTTTCTTTGACAGTGATTTCGGCGATCTCGTTAATTCGCCAAGGATTGGGGACTTTCGTTCTTTCTCGAATTCTATCTACGATATCTTTAACGATGCGACCGCTAGGAATTTTTCCATCGGCGACTTCTACAGCAGCTTGCCAGACTTCTACTTGCTCTGCGGGTTCCAGACTTGCTTTGGCGATATGACGGAGTTGGCGTTCGCTGGTCGGCAACGGAAATACGTCATTCTGCTGCCGACCAATGGTCGGCAGCGCAGGCATAGTTTTTTCGAGATTTTGATAAATATCAGCAGCAGCGATTTTCAGATAGGCTGAATCTCTGGTAAATTGAAATCGGTCACGGCAATAGCTTTCAAAGGAAATGTGGGTGCTTCGATACAGGCGGCGATCGCGCAGTTCTTTTAAAGCTTGTCCGGCAACAAAGAAGCTTTTTTCTATTTTGCGTTCCAGATTTTCCCTATCCCTCTGTTCATCAAAAGTTAGCGGTTGAAATTGGACAACTTCTACAGATACCAAAGCATTCGATTCAGCCAAATCTACGAGCAAAATAGGTTCAAGATCTGAGTCTTTATACCAATAGGTTCCAGTTACTCGTTCCTCGTTGATGGCAACAGGGACTTTATTTCGATTTTTGCTTTGGGGCGTTTCATCCGTTACTACCCCGACCAATCCTATTCTGGCTTTGACACCGCCAATAATACGAACTTGTGTCTGCGGTTTTAGCATTACTTTTGCCCGCTCCTTATCGTTCAGTTTACCACGTACACCTGTGGTAAACTGAAAAATTGAGAGAACTTTGTGCGAACGAATTATGGTAGAAAAAAGAAACCGTTAGTAAAGCAAAATGACGAATCAAAAAGGTGGCGTACCGAAGGGAACAGTAAATAATCTTGAAGGCGCGAATCAGTATGCACCAGGGAAAGGTCTAGGAGAAAAAAATTCCCGCCTTTATCTGCGGCTGTCAGAATCAGACAAACGCAAGCTGAAAGCTGCCGCAAAGAAAAAGGGAATGACGTTAACCAGTTGGCTTTTAGAAATAGCACTCGAAGCAGCCCAATGAGATTGTTTGAGCAGCTAAAGGAGTCAGCAGGTCAGCAGTTAGAAACGGATACGAAACTTACTCGCTACCAGCCAGGGGAGCTAAGATATACTCAGCTTCAACGGGAATCCCATTAGAACTACTCAATCCTAACGGTTGAATCAGGGTAGGAGTAATTGGCGTAGCAAGATGGATGCGAATTTCTGAAGTAGAGATGGCTTTGACAATCTCTAATAGATATCGCACGTCGTAAAGCAACTTGAGGTCGTCTCCTGGCATCTGAATATCGAGAGTTTCAGTTCCAGAGCCAATGCAATCGTGTTCCATACGCAGGCAGACTTTTTGAGTTTTGCTATCGAGTTGAACCGTCATCGCTTTATGTGACTTATCAGTGAGGACAATAAACCGTTCTAAAGTCTTTTGTAAGGCAATTCGTTCGACTGTGAAAAAACGACAGTATTGGTCGCACAAAGGTTTTATCGCCGCTTCGCAATCGGGATATTGTCCTTCAAGAGTGTGCGTTACTAGGCGTTTATTGCTCCATTCAAAGATAGCAACGCCTGCTTCCGTTTCGGAATTTGGCGACGGTTCAAAGTAGATCGTCACTTTTTCGCTTGGGTTTAGGTTGCGTTCTAACTCTCGTAATACTTTAATAGGAATGGTGAAACTAATTGGCTCAGTTATCGTTTCTTTTGATTTGCGTTCGATTAAACCCTGCATAAAAGCCATGCGATGCCCGTCTGTCGTCCAGGTTTTCAAGCTATCGAGTTCTCGTTCTGAGTCGCAGTCAAACATAAAGTGAGAGCCGTTGAGAATTTTCTTGGTTTCATCGCTCGAAGCGGCAAATAACGATCCTGACAGTTGAGTAACGAGCAGGTTAGCAGGGAGGGTAATGAGCTTGGCTTTTATTTTGGGAAGGGCAGGAAATTCATCTGCAACCATTCCCATAAACTCAAATCGCTTGCTAGGATCGGTCGGAGTCGATAAGGTAGCTTTTAGTTGAGGATCGCTTTCTTGAGAGGAAGCAGTAATGTTACTTGAAAGACCGATCTCACCGTGCGGAAATTTTCTCACCATTTGCTGAAAGACTGCCATTGGCAAAGTCATAGCTCCTGACGAGAGAATTTTTGCTTTCATGCTCGCCTTCATACCAAATTCTAAGTTGTAGGTAGTCAAGTGCAGTAGCTGCTCCGTTGCGTCTGCTTCAAATAAAACATTATTCAGAATAGGCAGAGTAGGATTGTGAGGAATTCCCCGACTGACGAAATCTAAGTAATCGTCGAGCGTGCTTTGGTCGCAGATTAAATCGAGTTCAGCTTGGGAATTCAACTGAGTCGTTTGTTCTGCTTTTACTGATGCAGTTTTTTTGGTCTGTTTGTTGCCACTGTCAGTTGGTTTGATTTTAGAACTAGATTGACGTTTCTCGTTGGCGGAGGTCAGTTTAGTTTTAGTTGCAGGCATGGTTAGAATAAACAGATGTTGTGACAGAATTAAACGGGCGATCGCCCTTCCATGCAAATATTATTTACAGTCATTAATTGGCTGATTTAATAAACAAAATTCGATTTCTAAAACGAGAGCTACCGACGTACCACAAACGATTGTATTCTTTCCGTTTTTGTTGCTCCAATTCATCGCCAACAAACAAGCGTTTTATTAAATCGTCTCCATCGATTGCACCTTCATCAAAAGTACTACCTTGAGAATTATGAATGGTTAACGCAAAACAGTTAGTTACTTGAGCAAACAAATCATCTCGAAACCAATAGTATTTGTGCCATAAGAAAGAATTGCGTTTCGCGCTTTGAAGTAGGCGATCGAGATCGGTCTCGTAGCGTTCTTGCTCTGATTCGTGCAAGACAAAAATTTGTCGAATTATTCCTTCGGCTGTTATTACTTTAAGTTGATACGCTCTGTAGTCAGAGTACCGATCTTCTGCGACATCAATTACTGTAATCTCGTAAGAGGTGGGCAAAATGACGGTTTTTTTATCTGGGGCAACAACAGGCTTTTTGGTAATTAGTCGTTCGCCACTGACAAATCGAGGGGCAAAAGAGCCATAAACAGCCTGACGAATAATAGAGTTGTAGTAATCTACTCGTTTGTTGGTATAGCAGAGGATGCGGAAACAATCGGGATTTTGGTCAAAGGAGCGTTTAATTTTCGTCAGTGCATACGCGATCGCCGTCCGTTCTTTGACCTTAAAAACCCCATTGGATTTGTCGCCCCGTTGGTAACAAGAAAAGGGTTGAAAGACTTTTGTTTTGCTTTTAACCGCCCGACGACTGGCAGTAACGAAATCCAGTAAGGGACTTTCTCCTGCTTGTCTGACTACTTGCGTGAGAATCGCTCGGTTTTTTATTTGGAAGGTTGGCGATCGCTTTTCTCCAACGGGATTGAGTTGAGCCGGATCTCCCATCAAAACTAATTTTCGTTTAGCCAATAGAGACGGATCGAAACAGCGTTCGATCCATTGCCAGAGGTCAGATCCGACCATCGAACATTCATCCAAAAAGACAACATCGTACAAGTGAACGCTGCTAGGACTAACAGGTTGTAAAACTTTTTCTGCTCCTCGATTGACCATTCCCAGTCCTAAGAGTTGGTGAACGGTCAAGCACGGCAGAGCTAAAAGGCTGTTAGAAGCTGCCATTTTTTTGAGAATGGCAACGGCTTTATTGGTTGGAGCCGTCAGGACAACTCGTTTTCCTTGCCTCATCAATTCTTTGATGGCAGCAAAGATAATACTACTTTTTCCCGTCCCAGCATAGCCGCCCAACAGGAAGAAAATCTCATCTGAATGTAAAAATGCCCAGAGTTGACAGAGGGCTTTTTCTTGCTGACTGGTTAAGGGGAAACAAAAGTGAGAAAAGATGTCCTGAAGACTTTTTTCGAGTTGGGGAGTTGATGTTGAGTTGAATGAGGTTTTGATAGGTGGTAAATCTGCGGGTGAAGTTGATGAGTTAGCTAACATAGTCATAAATTGCGATCGCTTCTGTAGGTCGGTGTATTGAAGCGATAGCTTCTTCGTTATGATTTCTTGGCACTAGGCATAGATTCGAGGTCGAGTTGTGCGACTTTTTGGATTGCTTCAAGATTTTTGGCAAGAGTTTTGTACTTGGGTTTTTCAACTTCGTATTCCCAAGGTTTATTAGGAATATGACGGAGTTGTTCTAGTTCGTATTTGTGAAGATGCCCCAGTCGCCCTACTATGGCTTTAATTGGTCGGAGCCAAGCATTAGCAAGAGCTTTGCAGTGAAAAGCAATGTAAGCTTTGAAATAACTACCATTGTCGTCAATTTGATAAGTAACGTTCGCAGAAAGCTGCATTAGCGGACAAAGACGAGTAATTTTCAGGCTTTGGAGTTCTAAAAAACTGTAGTTAATAAAAGTTCCATTTTCCCAAGCTATTTGAAAGGGACGCAAAGCATTAACATTAATCGACCGAACGACACCGAATACTTCAATATTCGGCTCGATTTTACGCAAGACTCGGCTGCCTTTTTTTAAGCCATACAATCCTTCTTCCATGATTCGGCGATCCAAGAAGCTCAACCAAGAAAGCTCCCAAGCTATATCTAAGTCTTCCTGAAAATATCGCTGTTCCAGTTGAGAGCTAAATTGTTGTTTGAGTTGTTGCTGCCAAGCACAAGTAACGATTTCTAGAAATTGAGAAGGAGCGTAGAGAGAGAGCCAAATTTCAGCCTTGATTTTGAGGTCGATTAAAGATAGTTTGGGTTGCTCGCCTGTTAATTTAGGTAACTCAATGAGATTGGCAAAAGGTTTGCCAGGAAATAACTCGATCGCAAACTGATAAATTTTCTCGGCTTGGCTAATTGAAATTTGCTGCCGGTCAATTGATTCAACCAGCCAGATAGTCGATAGGTCGAAGCGAATCACTTCCCCGTCAGTTAATTTTATTGTCGTTCCAGCAGGGAGTTCGACTAAGGTTTGTTTGGCGTGGTATAGCGGAACGATCGCAACTTTGAGAACGTTAATTTCATCTAACGTATAAGCAAAAGGCTCTTCGGTCGAGCAATCCCAGGTAACGGCAATCGGGCGATCGCTCTCGTCGATTTGGGTGACAATACCGTATTCTTTACCTTGAGCGACAAGCGTTCCTAGCTGAAATTCCTGAAGATGCGGAGGCTGAATAAGAAATGGATAAAGTACGGTTTCTACTTCAAAAATCATGGGTTTCATTTGACTGGTCAGAATTTTCTGCCCAGTGAAAAGCGATCGCTACTGTGCAATTTATTTGAAAATATCTATAAATTCGTTGCGATCGGTGTAAGGTAGTGGAAACAAACAAAGAGCGATCGCCATCGTAGGATAATGTTATTCGACACTAGCCGATCGACCGACTAAGAGTACATAGCTAATGAACCAACTTCGTTTAGCAATTCTCTCCAATGCAGGAGGAAGCGGAAAAACGACTCTCGCTACTCACTTAACGTATCTGCTCGCCAAGAGTAAACACTCAGTCGTCACCTTCGATCTAGACCCTCAAGGATCGGTAACGCTTTTTTGCGGACTGGAACGCCCTCAAAGTAATCACACGATTTCTGCCGTTTTGACCGAGAAAGGTTTTGATGGAACCTGGTCGCTAGCTCCTCTCTGGAAAGAAAAAGTCAAAGGAGCTTTTGCTTGCCAGGGAGATATTGGTTTAGAAAGAACCATTAGCGAATTGGTCATGGCAGAACGGGGAGCTTACCTGCTTGACGATCGCATTCAAGATTACCCACTTCCTCACGACGTTTTGATCTTCGACTGTCCGGCAACATTGGGTCCTCTTCCAACTATCGCCATTTCTGCCGCCACCCATATTTTAATCCCCGTACAAGTCGAGCCAAAATCGACAGGCGGCGCATCGAAACTTCTAGAATGGCTCTATGAGAAATTTAGAACTTTGCGACTCAACCCGCGACCTAAGATCCTCGGATTTATCCCCAATCAATATGACAAATCAATAGCCATTCATCGGAGTTTGTTAGAACAACTCGTTCCCATGCTGTCGCAGCTAAATATTCCTTATTTCGATCCGATCCGATTTTCGTCCGAGTTTAAAAACGCCAGCGCTGTTGGATTGCCGTTACATCTATATCGTCCCAAACATCCAGCGTGCGATGATTTTAATCCGATCGTCAAAGTTCTAAAAGCAGAAATTGCCAAGGAGAAAGAATTATGAGTCGTAGAGTAGGAGACAATTTGATTCTTAACCAGTTTGCCGAGGTGTCAGTTCATCAAGAACTCGATCGCGCTAACGAACAGATTGAAACATTGACGGCTGAAATAGAACGATTAAAGCGATCTGGAAACAAAGCCGCCGAAGAGGAAAAAGTCCTCGAACTTCAAAGTTCGCTTTCGACACAAGGAATTCTCAAGCTTCCTATCGAATCCATAGAACCTAATCCCGCTCAACCTCGAAAGACGTTTAATGAAGAAAGTATTGTTCTCCTGGCTCGCTCGTTGGAACAGGACGGACAACAGCAACCAATTCTCGTGTTTGAGAAAAGTGCTAAACAGTATTTTCTCTTTGACGGAGAACGACGCTGGAGAGCCGCACAGAAAATTGATTGGAAAACAATTGACGCAATTGTCGTTCCCGTTCGTCAAACCCAATCGCTCGACAACCCCGAATCAATGCGCCGACAGGCAATGCTGGCGAATCACCATCGCGAAAACCTCAATCCGCTCGACTTAGCAGAAGCTCTAATCCAAGAGATTGCTCTCACCTACGAGATAGAGGAAGATGCTATTCCTAGACGGCTTGATGCTGCGATCGCGCGTTTGACCAGAAGAAAAGCTATAGACAGATTGAGCATCTTAACGGCTCTAGATAAAAAAGAGCAAGAGGCAGGTTTGACGAGATTGATAGAGGAAGAAACGATTAAAGAAGAAGAAAAGGGAGTTATTGAGTTTTTATTGTCGATGCAACTCAACCCTGCATCGGTCAAAGCTAACATTTTCCCCTCGCTGAAACTCTTTGACGACCTCAAGGACGCAATCCGCAGTCAAGGACTGGGCGGACATCAGGCAAAAATTCTCCAACAGCTATCGCCAAAAAATTTGGGAGTAACGGATAAGCAAGCTTTAAAGATGCGGCAACAGGTAACTCAAGTAGCGATCGAGAAAAAACTTTCGGTTGCTTCCACTCGCGCTAAGGTAAAAGAGGTACTTTCCAACAGAGAGGATAGTGAAGAAGATTCTGCTTTAGGCGTAGAAGCAAAAAATGCGATCGCGCTTGTTGAGAAATTCAAAATTGACAAGATGGAGAAAGCCGATTTAGAAGCGTTAGAAACAAAATTAAAAGAGAAACTCAAGCAGATTCGAGCAAGTTTGAAGAAAGGTTGAAATGATAAATTTAAGTTTGAGATTGCCATAATTAACTCGCATTCACGATCGCCAAACAATTTATAATTCCTATGCAAGCTATTGAAGTTACCGGAACAATTGACGAAAATGGACGGCTAGTATTAGATCGACCATTACAGATCTCTCATCCTAGTCGCGTGCGAATCCTCGTACTTCTTGAGGATTCCAATAATCTGATTTCATCGGGCGACCAGTCACCAGAGAACCATCAATTCTCCTTCGATCCTGATGCGATCCCGATTTGGGAATTAGCAGCAGAAATCTCGGCTCAAGTGCCTGAAGAAGAATGGAAAAAGCTTCCCTCTGACTTAGCCAGAAGATTTGACTACTATCAAAAGCAGAGACAGGAAAAGGATTAATGCGGATTGTATTTGCCGATACGGGGTATTGGGTGGCGTTACTCAATCCTCGCGACGATCTCCACGATAAAGCCGTAAAACTATCACAAACTATACAGCCTGCTCATATCGTTACTAGCGAAATGGTTTTAACCGAGGTGCTCAATGATTTCTCAGACCGTGGCGACCATTTTCGGCAAGCTGCTGTTAATTTCATCAAAAGACTTTATGAGCACCCAAATACCACCATCATCCCCCAAACCAGCATCCAATTTCAGACTGCCTTAACTCTCTACGAACAACGACCCGATAAAGCCTGGAGTCAAACCGATTGCGTGTCATTTCAAATTATGGAAGAGCAGGGCATTGTTGAGGCGCTTGCTTACGATAAACACTTCGTACAAGCAGGTTATACGGCTCTAATGCGAAATTGTCAGTCGTTAGCCGATTGAAAATGTTGGAAATTAGTTAACTAGGCGATCGTTAATCCAGTAGATATGTCTTAACTAAACGCCTAGTTTTTATCTTGCTCGATGTTCTCTAAGCAATCCGATCGCTCTTTAAGAAATCTTTTGGAAATTTGTCTGGGGTGCGATCGCGGATAACGGCAATAACATTCTCTGGCTCGGTTTTGAAAGCTTGACGAATAGCTGCTCGTAGCATTTGAGTACTTTTTTCAGTGCCATTCGCTTTCATTTGAATGCCCAACCCGCCCCGCGTCCTCGGACTGCACAAGCGGCGACATTCTTGTTTATTTAGACGAGCAATAATTTCAAACACTTGTTCGTAGAAGCTTTCGCTCTCATCTGGTTCTGGATCGAACTTGGAAGAGAAGGCTTCTTTATATAGCGCTAAATTTACTTGTTGAAATGCCTGAGTTGGTGCTTGGTAATCGTGTAGCAAACAGCAAGCAAAACAGAAAAAGGCGATGAAGAGAGTAGGAGGTAGAAGCAACGCATTAATTGTGGCGATATCTATGTTCATGTTAATTCTCTTATTGTCGATATTGGCTTGTAGCGATTGCCAATGTTCTCCTGCCAAAGCGCGATCGCGCTCTCGTCAAAGTTGTTGAGCTTTTTGCGTTAATCGTTTTTCTGGTGAGTTTAGCTGTTGAATTGTCTCGGTATAAGCTCGACTATCTTCTTGGGAGAGCGGTTGAATAATTTGATGGGTTTTCAGATTAGAACTGAAAATTATTTTTCGCTGCCTATCTCGAACAAAACAGTCTTGACTATGGCTGTCAATAAATGCCGTCCAATCTTGGGTCATACGAAATTTGGCTTGGTTTTGTTGGGCATAGCATTGAGCGATCGCGGCGTGTAAAACTTGTGAAGCTTCATCAACTGTAGGATTGGGTAGATTTGATGGGCGACTGTTAATATGGTTGCGAGATTGCCTTTCGTTAGCTTCGCGATCGCGACTAACATTAATGTTGATGTTTAATTTCCGTCGAGAGCGACTTTCGGGGTCGGGTTGTGGGATTTGAACCGATGTCGGATCGATGTCGAGGCTTAAGGCAGATCCTCTAGCTGCCGGACAGATGGTAGCTTCAAAGGTTACTCCGAGCGGAAGTTTGGGCGAATTGACGCTGAACATGGCAAGGTTCTTGCCGTCGAGTTGAACGATGGGAAATCCATGTCGGCTATCATCAGGCTTATCGAGCGATCCAACAGAGAGTTTGACTTTTTTTCCCTGCCATTTGGATGCGCCAAAGTCCTCGTCTTTAAAATCGTTGTGCTTTTGCCCAATCAGTTCGGCGCGATCGAATTGATAGTTCTGAAGTTGAGCGCAAATCTCTTCTGCGAATAAGTTCAGCGCTAGTGCCGATTTGGGCGTTAAGTCTTCCGTTGCTTCAAGCCAGTGGTAATCGGTCGGCGGAACGATGCGGAGTGGTTTAACTTCTCCCAATCCATTGCGATAATTGAGTGCGTCGTTAGAAATATGAAAGTTGTCATTGCCGCCAAAATTAGTTTCAAGGGTTTTGACGAGCTTGTCGTTGGGAGCGATTAGGGCAAAGCGAACTAAAGGCAGGCTTGGTTCGAGAGTAGCTTCATATTGAATGCCTTTACGGTCGAGGGCTTCTTTCCAAGTTCCAGCCAAGTCTTGTCCTTTTTGATTTTTGTTGGATTGCTCAAACGGCACGCTGAGGATGTAAGTGTCTTTGGGAAGCGCCTCCCCCAGTCGCTGGTAATCTTTTTCGAGGTGAAAGGTGATGTTGAGGTGGCGAGACAGCTTGGCGCATTCTCGTCGCGGTTCGTTTAGATTGGGGCTAGTCGTTTCAACGTGCCAAAGGGCAGCCGCCGCTAACTTACGTTCTGCAGGAGAAGGAAAAGCCTCAGCAATTTCGCCTCTCAAATCTTCATAAAGTTTGCTGTAGTCTTCTTTGATAGCATCTGCTTCGTTTGAGTGGCGATCGCGAATTTCTCGTCCCCGTTCAAACGTTCGGTCTTTAAGGTCTTGCGCCCAAGGCAGGTAGTATTTTTCCCACTGCTTTCGTTTCTGCGGGTCATTTGGCGGCTCAAAAAGATAGCGAAATTCGTCCCGATGGCGGCTGCGGAGACGAGCGGGTTCCCAAATAGGATTGACAGCATCAAGAGCGATCGCGTTAATCGCATTTCCTCCCTCAGTAGGCATGGGCAAGGTTTTGTAAAGCCGCTCGTCGTTTTTGAAGTCGAATAGGTGAGAAGGGTGTTGTTGCGTCCAGTCTCGCGTTTGGGAAAGGAGAGTAGGATGACGATCTTCAAGACGAGTAGCGCTTTTGGGACTATCGACTTCAATTTGCAAGGCATCGAACAATTTACCGAGCAGTTTTCGTTGGGATTGCTCGAATAACCTACGGGGTTGTTCGGGTTCGGGAACGGAAGACTGAACTCGCCCGATTAAGGTAGCGATGCGACCGATTTGGTTTCTGGGAATAGCAGCAGCAATCTGACGGAGTTTGGTATATTTACGATTGCCTCGCTCGTCTCGAACCTCAGTGTAGTCAGTTTTTTGGCGTTTCTGAACGGGATCGAACTCTCTTTCTTCATTGGCGTGTCGCGTTTGAGCCGCGATGTGGGGCAATCGAGAAGCAGGAGTCACTACCAGTTGGTCGCCGTCAAAATCGCATTGATGGTGTTCCATTGCCTGGTCGGGACGAATGAAGACACAGCCTCGATAGCGATTGAGTTCTGTTTTTTGACTATTATCGACGGTATAGCGGCAGATATTGTCTTTACTAACAATCGGGTAGCGGGTAACAATAACTTCTTCGCCATCTTTGAGGTGGGGAGCGACAATGGTTCCGGGCTTAAGGTCATCGCCAGGTTGTGCCATCGCGCTGCCGTGGCGGACTGCCCCTTTGATGGCTAAATCTCGCCAGCGTTTTGCTACTTGAGTTCGCATAAAATCGGCTATTTTAGGAAAGTCAAGCAGTTGACCGTATTTGTCGTTCCGCAACAAGGAAATCAGGCGAGATTCGGAACGCTGGGGTTGTTCTTCTTCCCTATTCGCGTTGGTTGCTTCGTCTTTAGTTTGAGCGGCAAAAGCAGCTTTTTTGTCATACTGTTCGACGATGTAGCGTGCCAGTTTAATTGGGTCTTTTTGCAGTTGGGCGAGTCGATTGGCTTCTGCTTGAGTAAGAGGAACAATGTCTTTTTGGATAGCTGCTTGGGAATACCAAATTAAGAATTGCCAAGAGTTTTCATATTCTTGTATTTTGGCATTGCCTCGATTGCCAATTACTGCCTTGGGGAGTTGGTAGTCGCCGCAAGGAATTGATTGTTCGAGTTGGTCTTCGGCAAACCCTTTAATCGAACTGCGATCGAGGATGAGATCGTAGCCTTTTTTATCGGTTAGATTTTTATCCGGTAGAAACGTCCCTTTTGCTAAGAAACTGACATCGGGAGTATTAGAATTCTCGGTAGCCCATTGCTGCATCCATGCAAAGCGAAATTGGAAAGGGCAGTTCTGCTTGCCCCCAAGCATAGTGGCAAGTCGCGGCGAAATTTTTCCGTGACAGTCTCCCGTGCGAAATTGTTGAGCTTCTGCCTGTTCTTTAGGATCTTCACTCTCAAAATCGACAATCTTAATTCGCAGTGGCTTGTTGTCTTGCGTCCCGTCGATTAGACTAGCGCCTTCGTTACAAGAACTAATTAACAAAGATCCGTATCGGCAAGCATGGTCTTTTTGCGTTTCAAAAAATTGGATTAATTTTTGAGATAGTTGAGCATCAGCGAAGTAAACATTATTACCGGAACTAAAAGCCACTCGGCGAGCAATGCCGTCCTCAAATCGAACTTTGGCTAATGGATCTAGACTTTCATCTTGTTTGTCTAATTTAACAATGACGAGAGATTCGAGTTCTTCTGGTTCAAAGAGAAGTTCTAAGATTGAGTTGCGTAGCGTCTCAGGTTCGGAAAGGGACTTTCCTCCCTCACCCAAAGACAGATCGATAACAGGAATTTTTAACCCTTCCCCTTCAACAAATTGAGTTTTCTTGACAAAATAATTAACCATTTTTTGTGCCCATCGATGGGTCAAGATTTGTTCAATAAACTTCCGTTAGGAAGGGAATTTTAATTACTGTTTGTTTTCTACAGATTGGGTAAAGGTTTCAAAGGAGATTTTTGCCAGTTCGGTAATGACTGCTAGATCGACACCAGCAGATTTGGCGGCTTCTGCTAGGGAAAGGTTTTGATTTCTGGCGATCGCCAAAAAGTTTTTTACCTTAAGAACGATGGGATCGGAGGCTCTCGTATAGCCTCGCGAGATTGCTCGTTGCAAGCCGATTTCTACATCGTCTAAGCTTCCGGTTCGACCGTTGCTAAGGTGGATGGTATTTGTGCCAGTTGTAAAAACGATTTGAACACCTAAATGAGTTGGTTGACCTGGACTGTGAAGGATGCCGAAGTTGTAGATGTATTTTTTTCCCGTTGAGTCAATGGTTTTGACGACTAAATTCGTTACTTTAGCTGTGGTTGCGCCAGGAAAAGTCAAAGGTTGAATAGGGCGCAGAAAAACTGTTTGAGCTTTACCACTGTCGAGGGGAGCGTCTGTGAAGTAAACTACTCTAGAACTATCTCCCAGTCCAACATAAAAAATTATTTCATTGGTTTGGGAAAAATCAAGCGGTGTGATGCGACCTGGATAAAGTTTTGTATTGATAACAGATTGAGTAGCAAGATGGCGTTCGACTTGTTGATAGCCTTTTTGAGGTGCAGCAAAACTCGGACTAGAAACAATAGCAATCGTGCCGAACGTTAGGAGTGGGATTTGACAGGGGATGGGGAAGCGAATCATAACAGGTTAGCGTTGAATCTGAACGATGCCATTAACGACGATAGAAATAGGCGTTTTAGTTGGAACGACGGCGACAGTTGGACGGCTCAACAGTTCTTCAATCTGTTGTTGAGACCGTTCTGATAAGCGATCGGCTAACGGGTTGAAAAAGCCATCGAGGACTGCCGACCAAATTTTGGGGGATCGGTTTTGGGTGATGGTTGAGGTAGATAATCCGCCGAAGCCGTTATTAGAGAAAGTAGCGGTTTGTTCGGGTTCGGTGAAGACTTCGCCTACTTTTGCCAGTCCAGAAAAAAGGCTAATGAGCAAGTCTTGTCGGACAATATCGGCGCTGGGGTCGGCATAGTTTTCAGCAAGTAATGGCTCTCCTTCTTCACCTTGAACGAGGATTGTACCGGGCGCGAGGTTTTGCTGTTGGACGTTTCCTTGTCGATCGGTAGCGACGATCGCAATGATGCTAGCTTGAACGAGATAACTGTCTTGAGTAACGTTGGCAACTTCAGCCACCAAAACCGTATTGGCAGGTAGGGCAACGGAACCATCAGAGGCAAGTAGGTTTTCGGTCAGGGTGATGGCAAAGCGATGGTAGCCCTGTTGATTCTTAGTATTGGTATCCCAAATAAGCGGAACGGAAACAGTTCCTTTAGCGGTTGTGCCGATCGCAATAGTTTTGGTGGAAGTGCGCTCCCAGTTTGAGTCAGTTTCTAGCGAACGGCGATTGAGAATTCCTTGGGTTCCCGGACTGAGTTCGGGGTTAGCAGATGCAGAAGACGAGAGGTTGGTGACAGGAACGGTACTGGTAAAGGTTGCGTTCGTAGCAGTTGGAACCGAGGGGATCTGTTTAATCCGAGCGCCATCGGTGGCAGGATTAATAGTAGGTATGGTTTGAGATGGCGTTTGCGCGGTATTGCCAGTCGAGGGAGGGATTGAAGCATCTTTATTGGAGGTTTTCAACGAGTCTGGCAGTTGTCCTTGCATCTGTCCTAACATTGCCAAGGCGTTCCAGCGTTCTAAAGGATCTATTGGTTCTGAGGGAGCGATCGGATTAGGTTTTGGGATTGGAGAAGGAACAGATCGTAGAGTTGGAGGAGAGGGAGTTGGCAGGCGGCGTACCTGGGCTGGGCGACGAGGAGAAGGGGGAATAGGCTGTTGCTTAACAACTACTGGCTCTGGTTTGGAAGGAGGGGCAACTGGCTCTTCGGATTGATTGAGGTCGTATTTTTGATTTTGTAAGGCAAGTTTGGCGCGGTAGTCAGGTTCGGCTTCTACCGCTTCTGTTGGGGTTTCTGTTGGATTAGGTTGCATAGCAACTTTTGGGGGTTTGGGTTTGATAATCAGCCAAAGTCCAAGCCCTGTCAAAAGCAGGCTTCCTACTGACAGCGCGACCAGAGTTGCCCTTGGCAATCCTCGTTCTTCAACGGGTTTTGGAGGAGGTTCTTCCGAATCCAAAGCGAGGCGATACTGTTCTTCAAGTTGTAGGGGTTGTTCTCGATCGAGACCAGCAAATTCTGTTTCTTCTTCTTTACTAATAGGAGCAGATTCTAAGCGATCGCCGTTTGGCGTTTGGGAAGGAAATTTGGCAGTCATAACTAATTTTTTTTTAGTGGTTTTTAAGGTTCATAGTCAACAATTGAGACGATTTCTAGTCCGCCAGTTCGCATTTTATAGACAGTTTTATCGAGGGTGTTGGCATTTTCCTTTAAAGGGGAATTAGGAATCGCTACAGCTTTAATGGTGAAGGTTTTATTAAAAGGAATGACAGCTTTTTGTGCGTTAGAAAATTTGTCAAAGAGTATGCGATCGCTTATCAAATTAATTTCCCAAGTCGTTTTGTTTATTTGTTTGGGTTCGGATTGATAGCGAACAATGACGCTAGACTTAAGTTTTCCTGTAAAGACTGATTCGGGAACGAGCGTGGCTAACTCGTCAAGAAAATGTTGGGCAAATTCTGGCTCCATCATCAAAGAAGCGCCCCAAGAATTAATGGGAACTTTTTTCCCATTTGGTGTTTTTACGCCTGGGTCGGCTCGGTCAGTTCCTGGAATTTTTCCATCCCAACTGAACATTAAACTAACCCATTGTTGAGTAAACTTTTTGATTAAATTGGGATTTCGATAGTATCCCGTTTGTTCTTGAATTAAAATGGCTGTTCCATCAGCAAGTTGAACGTTAGTAATTTTTTGTTCGGCTAATTTTTTATTGCTAAGCGCTACCGTACAAGAAGAAAATGATAGGAGAATAAAAGCACCTGCAAGAATGAGTTGACCGAGGGTAATTTTTTCTCGCTCTTTAGGGATGATAAATGGAGATTGTTTGTTGTTCGTAAAGGGAAACATAAGCAAGATTAAGTAACTTTAAATGACTTTTCCAACTGCTACAGAAGTGACATTAATAATAGTTTTTACGCCACTAGAAATACCTTGATAAAGGGCTTTTCCACCGCCACTGCTGAGGCGCACAGCAAGAGTTGGGGCAAAAATAGCAAGAAAAAAAAGAAAAGCAATATCTGTAAAAAGTTCGCCGTGGGAGTGAATGATAACAACTGCCGTCAATCCAATGATGATGTTGTAGCAGAGTTGGATATTGAGCAAGGCAGCAAAACTGATTAACCAAGCAATAATGGGACGACCTTGCAAAGGAAGTAGAGAAAGTCCCATTGCGATTGGAGCTAAAGCTGCATCTAAAAGTAAGGCAGCTTCTAAAATATTGACAAATGCCCACTGTACGGCTGCCAAAATTGCTCTGATAATAGGCACGATCGTATTTCTAAAAAAATCTCCAGCATTGGTAAAGGTATCCCATAGGTTTTGAGCAAATTCGCTAAGGGATTCTAAAGAACTATTATTTTTCTGCTCGGCTTCATTAATAATGTCTTCAACAGTAGATTTATTTTTTGATAAGCAATCTACTAATTCTTGTCCTTGTTTGCCGCTACATTCATTAATAACGGATTCAATTTGTTCTTTGGCAGCATTGCTAATTGTTATCTGTTCGAGAGCTTTTTGAAACGTCAGTCCAGCTATTTGGATCTCAGTGATATTTTGAATTTGAGTTTGTCCAACTAGGCGAACTGTTTTTACGGTTTCAGCTAATAAAACACCATTATTAGACAAAAAAATAATAATAACGAAAGGCCAAATTAGCATTTTGGCAAGTTCTGCCCAG
>JALOOL010000341.1 GCA_025454425.1 Hydrococcus sp. Prado102
CGCGCCTGGAGCGTGAGATCAAAAAAATCAATCTTTAATCGCCACACCTTTATACATATAACCCACAATTTTTGGCGTATCGGGCATATAAAACTCTTCTATTGTTAAATTATCAAACTTTTCCTCTACTAACTGTTTAATATTGCGATTAAGATGACAGCCATCGGCAATAACTTTTTGGATGGGAGTTAAGCGATTTTGCCAAACTCGTACATTGGGTTCGTTACTCAATCCGTGTTCGATAAAAAAGAATTTTCCTTCAGGTTTGAGAACTCGATAAATTTGGGCGATCGCTTGCTCTACATTAGGAATGCTACATAACGTCCAAGTACTGACAACGCTATCAAAACTATTATCTTCAAAAGGTAAATCTTCTCCACTCAAAACGCGATTATCGACAATAATATTAGACTCTTCAATCCGTTTCTTTGCGCGTCGATTCATACCAGGATTGGGATCGACTGTTAGTATTTTTTGAATCTGAGGCGGGTAATAAGATAAATTCAATCCCGTACCAAAACCAATCTCTAAAACTTCCCCAAAAACTTTTGATAAAACTTCTTGGCGATATCGCGAGAAAGTAGGATCGGACATTGCCCAATCCAGACATATAGGCAAAATAACTTGCGAGTAAAATCTCATAACCTTGAGTCAATCAACCTTAAAAAGACTAACTTTTCCCTGTCGTCCCTGACTATTATTACCCATTTAGACTGTTGCGACGAATATGGAAACCAGTGTCTCAAAAATTCAAGTAATTCCCATTTACCAATCCCTAATTAACTCTTTTGGCAGAGATAATTGTTGAGACAGGTGTCTTAGACTACATCAATAGGGAAACACAACAATCAGAAGTAGTGGGCAGACATGAAATTTTTTGGGAGAATGAAAGATCGTAGTAGCCAAGCGCTTCTAGAAAAAAGTTGTCTGTCGCTGGAGTGAAAATCATGACTGACGAACTGACCGTAAAAAAGAGTCTGTTTGTTGGTGAGAGCGAAATGGCTCAACTGATGCGATCGCTCGACTGGTCAAAAACGCCTATAGGTGAGGTACAGACGTGGCCGCAAAGTTTGCGAACTGCCGTGAGTATCTGCCTGCATTCTCGCTTTCCGATGGTACTCTGGTGCGGAAAAGAGTTGGTAATGCTCTATAACGATGCTTGGCGACCCGTACTCGGAGCGACCAAACATCCGATCGCGTTAGGACGACCGGGAAAGGAAATCTGGGCTGAGATCTGGGATATTATCGGCGAACAACTCAATCGAGTACTGTCTACTGGCGAGGCAACTTGGTCAGAGGATTTGCTTTTGTTAGTAGATCGCTATGGCTATACAGAAGAAACTTACTTTACCTACTCTTATAGCCCAATTTTCCTCGAAACTGGAGAAATAGGCGGTGCGTTTACTGCGGTAGCAGAAACAACGCAGCGAGTATTGGGCGAACGACGCACGAAAACGTTACGAGATCTCGCCGAACGAGTTGGATTGACAAAAACGGTCGAACAAGCTTGTCAGTTGGCAATTGAGACATTGACCGACAATCCCAACGATATTCCGTTTGCCATGCTCTATCTGGTGTCAGAAGATGGGAAAGAGGCGCAGTTGTGTAAAAGTACGCCGACCGAAGCAGGCGAGATTGCTACTCCCAAAGTAATTGACTTAACCCAGATACAGAATGAAAAAACGAATTGGCCGTTCGCTTCTGTCGTGCAGGCAGGTTCTACTATCGTAGTCGAGGACTTGCAGCAGAAGTTTGGAGCGATGCCATCCGGGGCGTGGAAGAGTTCTCCTTCTCAGGCATTAATATTGCCGCTTCATGCAGTAGGACAAGAACAACTTGCAGGGTTGCTAGTCGTTGGGGTCAATCCCTGTCGAGTTTTAGACGACGACTACCGAGATTTCTTTGAAATGTCAGCAGGGCACATTGCTAATGCGATCGCCAATGCCGATGCCTACGAAGCCGAACGCAAGCGAGCAGAAGCTTTAGCCGAAATCGATCGCGCTAAAACGACTTTTTTTAGCAACGTCAGCCACGAGTTTCGCACGCCACTTGCGCTGATGCTTAGTCCGCTCGAAGAAATGCTCGAAAATAACTTAGAATCGGTCAACGTCGAGCGAGAACAGCTAGCTTTGATACATCGGAATGGCTTGCGCTTGCACAAACTAGTCAATACCTTATTAGACTTTTCTCGTATCGAAGCCGGACGCATTCAAGCCGTTTACGAACCCACCGATCTCGCTACTTATACAGCAGAACTTGCTAGCGCGTTTCGTTCTGCGCTCGAACGGGCAGGATTAGTCTTTCGAGTAGACTGTCCGCCATTGGGCGAAACCGCTTATGTCGATCGCGAAATGTGGGAAAAGATTGTTTTTAATTTACTCTCAAACGCCTTTAAATTCACCTTAGCTGGAGAGATTGCCGTCAGCGTGCGCTCTTTCCAAAATCGAATTATTTTAGAAGTACGCGATACAGGTACGGGAATTCCCTCAGAAGAGTTGCCACATATTTTCGAGCGGTTCCATCGCGTCAAGGGCGCGAAAGGACGAACTCACGAAGGTTCTGGCATTGGATTATCCTTGATACAAGAATTAGTCAAATTGCACGGCGGCACAATAGAAGCGACGAGCATTGTTGACCGAGGAAGTTGCTTTAGGGTTTCGATTCCTGCGGGTTCTGCTCATCTAGCAAGCGATCGCATTAAAGCAACGCGAAACTTATCTTCTACCGCCCTGGGAGCGATGCCCTATGTAGAAGAAGCATTGCGCTGGCAACCAATAGAAGTCGAAAGTCGTAAGTCGAAAGTCGTAAGTCAGAAGACATTCGGCATTCGGCATTCGGCAGAAGGGAAAAATAAGGATTCTCCCTTGTCCTCCAAGTCTACCTTGTCTCCCAAGTCTTCCGAAGGACGCTCCCCAATTCCCACTTCTGCATACATTTTAATTGCCGACGATAATGCAGATATGCGCGACTACCTCAAGCGTTTGTTGGGAAAAAATTATCAAGTAGAAACAGTAGCAGACGGAATAGCAGCGCTTGAATCGGTGCGATCGCATTTGCCCGATTTGCTTTTGACGGATGTTATGATGCCGAGACTAGATGGTTTCGAGTTGTTACAACAATTGCGCGACGATCCCCAAACAAGAGAAGTACCCATTATTCTTCTTTCTGCCCGCGCTGGCGAAGAATCTAGCGTAGAAGGACTCGAAGCAGGAGCCGACGATTATTTAATTAAGCCATTTTCTACTCGCGAATTATTAGCGCGAGTCGAGTCTAATCTCAAAATGGCTCGTATGCGCCAAGAAGCCGCGATGCGAGAACGAGAACTGCGCGAAGCTAGCGAAGCAGCACGTCGCAACGCACAGAAAGCTTACCAGCAGATCGATCGCATTTTAGAAAATATGACCGATGCGTTCGTTGCGCTCGATCCCGACTGGCGAATTATTTATATGAATGCCGCCGCCGAGCAGATTAACCAAAAGCCTCGCTCTGAAGTGCTGGGAAAAACTCTCTGGGAAGAGTGGCCCGCATCGGTGGGAACAAATATAGAACGTCAGTATCGACGAGCGATGGGCGAGCAGATACCCGTTCATTTCGAGCATCGTTATTATTCGCCACCCGATTACGATGTCTGGCTAGAAATTCATGCTTATCCCTCAGAAAATGGTCTGGGACTCTTTTATCGAGACATTAGCGATCGCAAACAAACCCAAGCTGCACTAACCGAACAAGAACGACGCTACCGCTACATTTTTGAATCGGTTGGCGTATCGGTTTGGGAAGAAGATTGGACGCAACTTAAAATTGAGGTCGAACAGCTTAAAACTCAAGGGTTACAAGACTTTCGTGCTTACATAGCCGAACATCCAGAATTCGTAAACAGGGCGATCGAGTTAATACGGCTGCTCGATGTCAATCACGCCACCGTACAAATGTTTGAAGCCCAAAACAAACAACAAATGCTCGCTTCGTTCGATCGAATCTTTTTGCCCGAAACAACCGAGACATTTATTGGAGAATTACTCGCTCTTGCTGCCGGAGACACTTACTATTCCTGTGAAATGGTGCTGCAAACGCTCCTCGGCAGACGGATTGAGGTATTGTTGACCATGACCTTTCCCTCGGCGGGCGAACCCTTCGATCGCGTTTTGGTTACGTTGATGGATATTACCGAGCGCAAGCAAGCAGAAGTCGCCCTAACTCAGAATCAAGAACGATTGAACCTAGCTCTCAAAAGTGCGCCTATTACCCTTTTCAATCAAGATCGAGAACTGCGCTATACCTGGATTTACAATCCTGCCTTGGGCTATCAAGTCGATGAAGTTATCGGCAAACGAGACGCAGAGCTAATGCTTAGTGGCGATGCCTCTGTTCTAACTCAAATCAAACGCCAAGTTATCGAAACAGGGATTGGAACGCGCCAAGAAGTTAAAGTTTCTTGGCAAGGAAAGGATTTTTATTACGATCTTATCGTCGAGCCATTACGAAACGCTAACGACGAAATTATTGGCGTGACCTGTGCCAATGTAGATATTAGCGAACGCAAACAAACTGAATTATCTTTACGCAAAAGCGAAACCTTACTCGATGCAATTCTAAACGCTTCTCCTGTGGGGCTTGCTTTTTTAGATCGCGAACTTCGCTACATTCATGTCAATGAAGCGATCGCTACCATTAACGGAATCCCCTTAGAATCCCACCTCGATCGCACGATTTGGGAAGTTTTACCCGATTGGGCACCTTTTGGGGCACAGATGCTCCAACGAGTCATGGAAACTAAGGAGCCTCGCTTAGGTTGGGAATATAGCGGTAAGGTAACGCAAACGGCAGATTATCGCCATTGCCTAGTCAATTTCTATCCCGTTTGCCTGCCCGATGGGGAAGTTTTGGGGGTTGGGGTAACTTCGGTGGATATTACCCAACTCAAGCAAACCGAACAAGCTTTACGCGCCAGCGAAGCGATCGCAAGAGCTAGGGCCCAAGAACTCGCTACGATTCTAGAAACCGTTCCGGTTGCCGTATGGATTGCTCGCGATCCTCAATGCCACAACGCGATCGCCAACCGAACCGCTTACGAAGTGATGCGGCGACCGCCAGGATCGATTGCTACCGCTACGCCTGCTGATGGAGAATATCCTTTTGAGTTTCAGCAAAAAGTTAACGGACAGGATATTTCATTAGATGAATTACCCATACAGAAAGCAGCGAGGACGGGTCAAGAAGTTGAGGCAGAACTAGAACTCATCTTTAATGATGGAGAAGTTCGCTATATTTACGGCAAAGCAGTGCCGCTGCGAGATGAATTTGGCGAGGTGCGAGGTGCGATGGGAGCATTTCTCGACGTGAGCGATCGCAAGCGAACCCTCTTGCAACTCCAGCAACAAGCAGAAGAATTGATGCGCTTAAATACTACTCTGCGGCAAACGACCCAACAATTAGCAAAACGCAATCAAGAGTTAGATAAATTTGCTTACGTCGTCTCCCACGATCTCAAAGCTCCCTTGCGGGCAATTTCTAACCTATCCACATGGATCGAAGAAGACTTAGACAACCGACTCACACCAGAAAATCAACGCCATATGGAGCTTTTGCGGGGGCGGGTTTTTCGTTTAGAAGCATTGATCGACGGGCTGCTTGCCTATTCGCGTATCGGTCGGTTTGAAGTCCCTCAAGAAATCGTCAATGTCGCTCAAATGCTGGCTGAGATCGTTAACTCCCTCGCGCCGCCGCCGACGTTTACGATTATAATCCATCCCATTATGCCTACCTTCACGACCAAGAAATTACTCTTATTTCAAGTATTCTCCAATCTAATTAGCAATGCCATCAATCACTGCGATCGTCCTGACGGGAGAATAGAAATTTTTGTGCGCCATGGCGCACAAAATTATGAATTTTCTGTCGTCGATAACGGGCCCGGTATTTCGCCCGAATATCACGAACGAATTTTTGTTATCTTCCAAACGCTCAAAGGACGCGACGTAAAAGAAAATACTGGAATTGGTTTATCGATTGTTAAAAAGATTGTCGAAACTGAAGGCGGCGAGATTGCGATCGAGTCTGAGTTAGGAAAAGGAACGACTTTTCGCTTTACTTGGCCAAAGCAACCAATTTCATAGGCAAGTTCCTTACTCTTAAAGATCCAAAACAACTCTGGGAGTTTTAGGTTGAGAAATACAAATCAAGACGGAACCCTCATCGGGAGTACCTGTAGGAGCTTCTAAATACTCCACTTCGCCTTCTGCGATCGCACGCATACAAGTCAGACAAATCCCCTGGCGACAACTATAAGGAGGATCGATTCCATTAGCTTCGGCAAATTCGAGAATCGTGCCATCGCCCTTTTGCCAAGTTAACGTTTTACCAGAACGAGCAAAGACAATTTCTGCACTTGAAAGTGTTTCATTAGTTGCAATCGTCTGTGGTGCTGTCTTACTAGCTTTACTAAAAGATTCAAAGAAGATTTTCTC
>JALOOL010000342.1 GCA_025454425.1 Hydrococcus sp. Prado102
ATTAGCGCTTAGTAGCTTTTGCTCCTCTTCAATCATGGTATTAATCTTTATCTCTTCCAATAAATTTATCAGTAGAAATTTGATTTCCCGAATGTTGCGATCGCTAAACAACTCTCTTTTTAAGGCATCTCGAAAGTTATGCCCCAAACGAGATGTAATCTCTGCTGCTACGGGATCTTCTATAAGATTAGTCAGATTATCGTAAGCAAGATCGGACAAAGATTTGGCTAAATTTTCTGTGAGTTGGTTTGGTAAATTATTTAGACCTGGAATATGTTTTAAGTGTTGATAAGCTGGCAATTGAGTGAGGGTTCTGTTGATGCTGTGATGGAGTAAATTTTCGATATCTGCTTGCACCTGGGGAAGAACGTCATAAACGCTAACATTAATTACGCGAGTCGCGATCGCGTTTACTTCATTGTTGTCATTAGCGGGTACGTTAAACTCTAATAGATCGCGCAACGCTTTTCCGTTTTGAATCGATAGTTGCATTTGCTCGATTACCTCAATCCCTACCATTTCCGTCAATTCCGCCGTTAAACCGATTAAAATATCCCGATGAATTTCTGCGCGCACGGGTTCGAGATCGAACCAATTGACATGATAAAGGCGAATGGCGACGGGTAGGACGCGCCACGCTCGCCAAAATGGTAAGAGCAAGAATATATCGTACCATCGGCGCAGTATTGTTTCTGTCCAACTCAATTCTCGATGGCGACGTTTTATCGATAAAATTCGCGTCCAAAAATCTATAGCAAAGATGAGAATAAATGGTAGATCGAGCAACCAAAAGCGATCGATAAAGCTGCCAAATCTACCTATTTCTCTGTAATAATTCGTTTGAATAAATGGTCGAATTTGGAGATTCCAAAACGCTAATTCCTCTTGCCAACCAGCATTTTGTAGATAATCTTGACTCCAAAAAGTATTAAAAGCTTCGCGAGCATCTATTTTTCCCGTTCGTTGCCGAATTTCATTTTTAATTTTTTCTAAAGTGCTGCTTTTATTAGCGACGGCAAAAGGATTATCTTCAATTATTTGTAGGCTAAGTTGGCGAAGATTTGCTAATTCGCTTTCAACGGTTTGCGATCGCAATCCCTCGGCTGCAATTTTGGCTTCTGTGGCTTCAATACGTTCCAAATAATTTTCGGTTTCCGGCTGAGGTTTAATTCCTTTTATTGGGTCGTATAATTGAACGAGACTAGGAATTGTTTGTAAGTAAAAATCTCGTCCGTATAAATAGCTGAGGTTAAAAAATACTAGAACCAAATTAATAATCGCGATCGATGCTATTAAACGTTCTCGTAACAAATGATTGCGTTCAAAATAGGGAATAAATTTAGGCATTGAAAAAACCTTTGATTGCTTAATTATTTTGACTAACTAAACTGATTTAACTTTATTAAAAAAAAACTTCAAATACAACCCTTTTAAAATTTACAGAATACTTGTTTATGTAAAGCCATATTACCCCAATAACAAATTTTTGTAGTTATAGCTAAGGTTATAATCTGTTAAATTGAAAATAAACCTATTGATAGATAGATAAAATAGAATTTTTGTTAGAGTAATGTGAAATACTTAAATATTTGCTACAGATAGAGCGTTTAAAATAGACCTCCAGCAAAAATGTTACGATATCTCTGATTTAAATTGACAAAAAGCTCATAATTATAAAGACTAGCAATAAGATTAAATCGAGCGTTCAAATCTTCGTTTTCAATTCCGATATCGACTTGAAAAAATTCTAAAAATCTTGAGAAAAGAAATGAATATTTTCAATAACAATTTTTTTTTTACTCGCTGACAATTCAACTTTTTTAGTTAATTCCCTGGCGGTTATTGCGAAGAGCGCCAGATGCAAGTAAGCCGACTTATATGAGTTCCAAGGAATTAATTACTGGATAGATTAATTGAGTCTGAAACAGTTATAATCAAAAAGTATAGTGCCAAATTTTAATACTATTATCGGCACTTCCACTAAGAATTGTATTTCCATTAGGAGCGATCGCAATCGATAAAACAGCATCTGAATGTCCTGTAAGAGTACAGATTGCTTGACCTTTATCAATTTGCCATATTTTAATAGTTTTATCCCAACTTCCACTAATCAAAGTTTTTCCATCGCGACTAAAACAGACAGTAGAAACTCTATCCAAATGACCGACTAGAGTAGTAATTTCTCGTCCCGTTTCTAGATTCCATAATTTTATATTGCGATCGAATCCACCAGTTGCAAGTAACTGTCCGTCAGAACTAATTGCAATAGCTAATACGCCAGAATTTCCTTTAAGCGATCGCGCGACCTTCCCATTACTAAGATCGCGAATTCTTAGTTGTTTTTCTAATCCTCCACCAATTAATTTTTTCCCATCAGGACTAATGGCAACTGATGAAATCTGAGCAGAATATCCCGATAAAGTATCGAGTTCTTTCCCCGTATTTAAATCCCAAATTTTTAGAGTTTTATCGGCACTTCCACTCACTATAATTTTTCCATCGGGACTTATCGCAACCGCTAACACTTCATCGGTATGTCCAGAAAACCAACTTCCTAACGTTCGGACATTTTTTGTTTTTAAATCCCAGATTTTTAGGGTTCGATCGTCACTTCCACTCACGAGATAATTGCTATCTGGACTAAACGCAATACAACGAATAGAATCGCTATGTCCTTTGAGGGTAAAAAGTGCTTGTTCGGTAGAAAGTTGCCATAATTTTATCGTGCGATCTCGACCTGCACTCGCAAATAATTTACCATCTTTACTAATCGCGATCGCATTAACACTATGAGTATGTCCCATCAAGGTTCGCGTACATTGCCAAGGGGATTGGGAAACCGATGAAGTGGGAGTATGATTTTTAACTTTAATAGGTTGTTCGTAAATAAATTCTTCTTTATATTGTTTTCTTAATTTTAATTCCGATGCTTTTTTTAGATCGGCTTCAGCCCGATTTTCATAACCTAATTTTGAGAAAATAAACCCTCGATATTGATAAGCTTCAATGTAGTAGGGATCGAGTCGGATAGCAATAGAAAATGCTTCTATTGCCTCTTGATATAGCTTTTTATCGGCATACTCTATTCCTTCTTGATAGTGTGTCTGAGAGCGATCCGATTTAGCGTAAATTCCCGATACAACTGTCGAGTTTTTTTCTTTAACTTGAGGTTGATAATCCTTGAGAACTTCATAAGCTTCAAGAATCTTTTTGAATTTCTCTTCTGCTTGTTTTTGTTCGGGCGAATTATTGGGAAAACGATCTGGATGCCAAAGTTTAACTAGGTTGCGATAAGCTTTTTTAACCTCTTCCGAAGAGGTATTATATTTCAACCCAAGAATTTCATAATATCGAACGTAATCACTCATCTTTAGTTGGTCTGGCGATCTCTTTCTAGTTTTTTAAAATATTTCATTGCTGTGGGTTACGAAATGAATAAAACAGCGCTATCAAAAATAAATCGCAATTAAATAACTGATGACTCATGACTAATAACCATTCCCAAAGATAGAATTTCCTTGAGTTATTCCAAAATGTTAAGTAAAATTAAAAAGATAAGAAAACAATTAAAATTGACAGCAATCCGTGAGTTCGCCATCTTCAGTATCCATTCGTTCCAAATCCAATAAACCTTTAAAACCTTCTCAACTACAGACGATCCTAGCAGATACGCTAACGGTCTTTTGGGGAGAATGGTTGGAGTTGCGATCGCGCCTCACTCAAATCGCTGCAACGGGACTGATATCGCCTTTAATCTATATTTTTGCCTTTGGGTTAGGATTGGGAAGTGCCATCGATCGCGCAGTACAACCCAGTGTAGGAGATAGCTATCTAGAATTTATATTGCCGGGAATGGTCGCTTTATCGTCGATGACGATTAGCTTCGGGGGAACGACTTTTTCGATTTGTGGCGATCGTCTTTTTACTCAAACGTTTGAAGAATTATTACTTTTTCCCATACATCCTTTGGCATTGTATTTAGGCAAAATGTTGGCAGGAATCGTGCGCGGACTAATGACATCAGGATCGGTCATTTTAGTTGCGGTTTTGTTTACGGGGAAAGTCGGCAGTTTTCTCAATCCCTTGTTTTTATTACTGCTAACGCTTAATTGTGCGGTTTTCGCGGGTTTAGGAGTAATAATCGGGTTGAAAGTTCAATCTCTCGAAAGCGTAGGACTCTACAATAACTTTCTCATCGTTCCCATGTCTTTTTTAGGAGGAACATTCTTCGATCCGAGTACTTTACCAGCGATACTTAAGGTTGTTGTCTATTGTCTTCCGCTAACCTATACAAGCATCGGTTTGAGATCGGCAGCATATTCTTCTTGGTCTGAATTTCCTTGGTATTCTATACCTATCCTTATTGTTACCGCGATCGCGCTGTCTTTAGCAGGCGCTTACCAATTTTCCCACCAACAAGATTAACTTCGATCGGTTATTAGTGGTAGAAACATAATCGATCGCATCTTTACAAGAGTTTAGGAGTTCAGAAAACTGATAAGTAGATAATAAACTCTAAAACCAGGGAAAAGATTTACTTCCGACTTTCATTAAGACTTGCGCCTCAATTCATCGATTTTTCTGTCGAACGATGGTTGAATTTTGCGATCGCCTTTGGCGCTGCCCCTTGGGCAATCGCCAAAGGAATAGCTACTACAATGAGTTGAATTTCCCAAGGCGCTAAAATGAGGGTTAAAAATACAGAAACAATAGCAAGACATGCCATAGCTACTTTAAAAACTTCTTCTTTTGCATTGAGGCTTACAAAAGCTGAAATTGAAGCGATGGCTAATGCAATCAATGACAAAACAAACATAACGGTTTTGCTCTCTTATCGCGCTTAACTAAAACTATAAAAGCTTTTTTCAAGCTTTATAATTTCTACTTTAACTTCACGTAATTTTTTTCTTGGCAGTACAGATAAACACTTGGCTTTGAAGATATCCACTCAATATAACTAATAATTTCTCTGAGTGTCAACCTTTAGTTAAAATCTATTGACTCAAGAATTTTTTTTATAAAAACAAATAAATTTAGGGCGATCGCGGCAAATCAGAAAAAATAATCCAAAAAAATCCAGTAAATTCTCAAAAATTGCACTCAAAGCGTGTAATATCAGATGCTAACAATAAAGTATTTTTTGGCATATGAGTGTAGAAATTTAGCATAGTCTAGAGTAAATTTACTAAATTGCGGGTATATATCGTAACCCAAGCGGGTGTGAGGAGTTAAATACATGAATTTGCGCAATAACGCTTTAAAAATTCTGCAACAAACGAGCCGAACTTTTTACATTCCGATTAGTCGTCTGCCTTCACCACTCCAGGAAGCAGTGGCATCGGCATATCTTTGTATGCGTGCCATTGATGAAATAGAAGATTCCCCAGCACTGGAGAATCTTGCCAAAGCTAGACTTCTGCGTCAGATTAGTCTTAACTTACAAGCTGGCACCGAGTATTCTACTACAGATGATTTTGTGAGAGATCTAGATAGTTGCGAGCTACTGCCAGAAGTTACACTTAGACTTGGAGAATGGGCTTTACTGGCTCCCGAAACGATCGCGCCGCGAATTTGGGATGCCACAGCAGCGATGGCAGACCGTATGGCTTACTGGGCTGAAACCAACTGGAAAATTCAGACAGAATCAGATCTAGATCGCTATACTTTTAGCGTAGCGGGTGCAGTAGGCTTGTTACTTTGCGATCTGTGGGCTTGGCATGACGGAACGCAAACAGATCGCTCTTGTGCCATTGGTTTTGGTCGTGGCTTACAAGCTGTCAACATTATCCGCAATCGAACAGACGATCTCAAGCGAGGCGTTGATTTCTTTCCCGATAATTGGCGCGAAGAAGATCTTTATATGTATGCTCGTCGTAACCTAAAACTCGCCGAGCGCTATACTCAAGCACTTCCTTTGGGGCCTGCTCTCGACTTTTGTAAAATTCCTCTAGCTTTAGCATATGGAACTTTAGAAGTTTTGGCACTTGGCAAAGAAAAGCTAAGTCGTAGCGATGTTTTAGCACTCGTAGAGCAAGCAAATCATTAAAATCGGTGTTTTAGGGGCGCAAGGCTTGCGCCCATTCGTAGCCACAAGCCTTTAATCGCTAATTGCGAGCAAGATGCTCGCACTACTTATTAATTCGCTCATCGCTAAACTGAACTGGCAAACCGTCTTGAAACGCTAATAATTCGCCCGATTGAATGGGAGTCCAGGTTTCATTATCTGTTAGAGGAGTAGTAGCAATAATAGCAACGCGATCGCTCGGCGTAGTTAACTCTCGAAAATCTACGGTTAAGTCTTGGTCGATGAGATGAGCGGCAGCGAAAGGCGCTTGACGTACAATGTAGCTTAGATTTGTAGAGCAATGAGCAAAAAAGTAATCGCCATCCGAAAGCAGATAGTTAAAT
>JALOOL010000343.1 GCA_025454425.1 Hydrococcus sp. Prado102
TTCTAGAATTGCGTTATTAAAGTCAAGATAGGTAAGATAATTTTTAATATTTTTTTACAAATTGAGTAGCGATCGCACTTAGAAACCAATAGATGACCTGGAAGGCATAGCAGAACCCAAACTATACGCTCTCCAATCGAAAGGAAGCGATGTTAGTATCTTTAAATAGCGTACAATTATTGAGAAAGTCGGACGTAAGATTTTTTTAATTTTTAACTTTAAACTTATGATTTGGGAATTAGATTTTTATTCGCGTCCGATATTAGATGAGAACAAAAAGAAACAGTGGGAAGTTTTGATTTGCGAGACTCCCACCGATATATCGCGATCGCCCGATTCGTTATTTACGTATTCGCAATTTTGTGCTAATACCTCAGTCAATTCGCTATGGTTGCAAGAAGCCATTCAAAAAGCGATCGCCGAAGCAGGAGAAACCCCCAAAAAAATTCGTTTCTTCCGCCGTCAGATGAATAATATGATCGTTAAAGCCTGCGAAGACTCTGGCATTCTTGCATCTCCTAGCCGCCGTACCTATGCTCTCAGTCGCTTGCTAGCAAGACGAGAAAGCGATTTTTATCCCAATCAACCAGGATACGACGAAGTAGCCGCTAAGTCCGCGTCCGTGCAATATCCTCCCTTAAACGCCATTCCCTTACCCGATGCTGTCAGAGGCGATAAAGGCGATAAATGGGCGTTTGTCAGTTTGGAAGCTTCTGCTTTTGAAGAGATGAACGAATGGGAAATTGGTTTTCAAGAAGTGTTTCCCCTTTCCTTAGCCGATGTAACCCCTCAAATGAAAATTCCAGGTTTCATTATTTTTTCATCTAGGGCGCTTCCTTTAGCAGGTTGGATGTCGGGTTTAGAGTTAGGCTATCTCAAGTTTGAAGGCGGTTCTAAGCCAGTATTCCGTTTAGAAACGGGTGCTAGCGATAGCTGGATTTTAGCCAATATCGTCGGTTCTCAATCTCTTGCAGAAGCGAAAGGATTTGAGGAAGCCAAAAAACAATCCCAGCAAGTTCATTTTCTTGCGATTCAAGCGAGTCCCGAATCCAAATCTTTTGCTGGATTATGGTTGTTGAAAGATGAATTATAAAGGCGATTGGGGATTGATAATTCAATGTAAGTTGAGGAGGCGCGGGGGCGGAAATAATTCCGCCCATTGAGCGCCATCCGTCCGTCGAGGTTCCCTCCGTCTTCTGCACGTGGCGTTTGAGGTAACGAAACCCAACTTTTTGAGGTTTGTGTTGGGTTTCACTTCGTTCTACCCAATCTACGAAGACTGAAAAAATTTCCCAACCCCCAAATAAAAAGGAGTGGAAATAATTAATCTCTCCACTCCAGCATCGTCAAGAAAATATCAAAAGGCTTAAGTCAGTTTCTAGCTTAGTATCGCGATGAAAAACTGTTGTTTCTGCGACCGCCGCCGCCAAAAGATCTTTTGTTATTGTCGCGGTTTTCACGAGGCTTAGCTTGGTTGACCTTTAACTCGCGACCATACCATTCTGCTCCATCAAGAGCTTCAATAGCTGCTGCTTCCTCGGCTGGCGTTCCCATTTCGACAAAAGCAAAGCCGCGCATACGACCTGTTTCGCGATCGGTAGGAAGATGAACTCGCTTAACAGCACCATATTCTGCAAATACAGAATTAAGTTCTGTTTCTGTAACCTCATAAGATAGATTACCGACATAAATTGACATATGAGATCGTCTCCTAAAATTCAGACAAGGTGTAGGGATTGAGATTTCGGAGCGAATCCTGCCAATACCAAACGGGAAAAACCAGTCAATACTAATAACAAACTCTGCTACCGATACTACTCTCAATTAACATTTTTATTCTAGCATCGAGATCTTTGTCTTGCTACGATTTATCTCTATTTTGTGCGATCGCTATGCAATTGCATGACAGCGATATGCGATCGCTGACAGAACAATATATACTTTTGTAAAGATAAAAGTAAATTTTTAATTAGATATATTGAGGAGAACCAATGTATATAGTCCAAATTGCCTCTGAATGTGCCCCCGTTATTAAAGCTGGAGGACTAGGCGATGTTGTTTACGGACTCAGCAGAGAATTAGAAATACGAGGTCACAGCGTCGAGATAATTCTACCCATGTACGATTGCATGAGATATGACCAAATTTGGGGATTGCACGATGCTTATCGAGATTTATGGGTTCCCTGGTTTGATGGCGCTATTCACTGCTCGGTTTTCTGCGGTTGGGTACACGGAAGGCTCTGTTTCTTTATCCAACCTCATTCTGAAGATAATTTCTTCAACCGAGGCTATTATTATGGAGGTTGGGAAGATTATTTACGCTTTGCTTTCTTTAGCAAAGCAGCATTAGAATTTCTTTTAGTCAGTAACAAACGTCCCGATATTATCCATTGTCATGATTGGCAAACGGGATTAGTACCAGTCATGCTTTTTGAGATTTATAAATGGCATGGGATGTCAAATCAACGGGTTTGTTACACCATCCATAACTTCAAACATCAAGGCATTGCTGGTGCGGATGCTCTTTGGGGAACAAGATTGAATAACGAGCTTTATTATTACAATTACGATCGCCTGCGAGATAACTTCAACGAAACGGCGATTAATTTTATGAAAGGAGGCATCGTTTATTCAAATCACGTCAATACCGTTTCGCCTAATCATGCCTGGGAAGCTCGTTTCAGCGATATTAGTTGCGGGTTGGGTCATACTTTAGAACGCCACCAAGATAAATTTAATGGAATTCTCAATGGACTTGATTATGGTGTCTGGAATCCAGAAACAGATCCCTACATTGCCGCTCATTACAGCGCCGACAACTTTGCAGAAAAAGCCATCAATAAAAAAGCATTGCGCGAGAAACTTTTATTGCGCGATGCCGATAAACCACTAGTTTGCTATATCGGTCGCCTCGACGATCAAAAAGGCGTTCATCTAGTTCATCATTCTATTTATTACTCGCTCGACAGAGGAGCGCAATTTGTTTTGTTGGGTTCGCCAACAGAACCTGCGATCGGTTCTTGGTTCTGGCATGAAAAATCTTACTTAAACAGTAACCCAGATTGTCATCTCGAACTCAGTTTTAACGAAGAACTCGCTCACCTAATCTATGCCGCCGCCGATTTAATTGTCGTTCCGAGCAATTACGAACCTTGCGGATTAACGCAAATGATTGGTTTGCGATATGGGACTGTCCCCGTTGTCAGAGGAGTCGGCGGTTTAGTTAATACAGTCTTTGATTATGACTATGACGATTATCATCCAAGTGAAGAACGCAATGGCTTTGTTTTTTTCCAAGCAGATACTAATGCTTTAGAATTTGCGATGGGAAGGGCATTTGATTTGTGGTACAAATCCCCCGAACTATTTCGTCAACTTGCTATTCAAGGGATGGCGTGCGACTATTCTTGGAATCATCCCGGCGATGAATATTTAGAAATTTACGAATTTATTCGAGATAAGTAGAACGTCCTACGTTCGACAAGGGAGTATGGGAGGTCTTTCAAGGGTATGTTTTTTAGATTTAAGTAGAGAAAAGGACAAGGGAGACAAGGGGGACAAGGAGGAAAAAGCCGATGTTTTCGTTGTGATAACACGCTAATTTCTCATGATTGTTAAAAACATACCCTTGATAGGTATGGGAGGTGGGGGAAGACTTGGGAAAAGTGGAAAGGGTAAGGGGGAAGTCGGCGATGCTCCTCCGCTTCGTGGAAGTGCGCGGCGGAGTACCGAACAAGAAAAAACTTTGAACTTTGAACTTTGAACTTTGAACTCCGATCGCTGGTCACTATAAAAACTGGACTGATAACTCAACTCAAGGTTTGTTGCAACTTGGATAATAGTATTATCCTCGCGATCGCATTGATGTTATGGTAATATCGCTCGAATCTTCTGTATCTCCAGATTTTATCCTGTTTGCCCAACATGGATGGGCGGATACTAACCGTGCGATCGCGCAATTAGCAAACAAACTAGCTACGCCGAATACTCTCGTTATCAGTCCAGATTTGGGCTATTTCCAAACTTGGCTGCGGATCGAACCACTCGTTCGACAAGTCGAAAGAATGGCGATCGAGACGGTTAAACGCTATCCTAACGCACCCATCAGAATTATCGGTCATTCGATGGGAGGTTTGATTTGGTTGGAAGTTCTCGATCGCCAGCCTCAATTGCGATCTAAGATAGAATCTTTTGTATTAGTTGGTTCTCCCATTGGAGGAGCCGATCTCGCTCGCTTTATCGATCCTTTAGGAATTGGAATTGGAATTGCACGAGATTTAGGAATCAATCGACGCGCGATCGCCCAACGCCTCGCTAGAGAAATTCCCACTTTAATTATTGCAGGCGATATCGATAATGGTAGCGACGGTACGATTACTTTAGAAAGCACTAGATTCGATGGGGCAAAGTTTGTTTTGTTGCAAGGAATCTCTCACGCTGCTTTAAAAAATCATTTCGCCTTGGTAGAAATTATTCAGGATTTTTGGGCTAATCGGGCGATTGCAACTATTGCAGAAGCCGATTTTGCAACTATGTTAATCGAACGTTTGCGATCGATTCCAGGAATGACGGATGCTCATCGACGGGGTTTCTCTAGCGCCCAGACTTATTTAACTTTCAAAAGCGGTATTACACTTCGCACCTGGAAAAATTCTTTACAAATTCAACACGTTTTTGTGGGCGGATGTCAAGAAGACTGTCTCTGGGGTGGTTTTGTCGGTTGGCTGCACGATCGCTCCTTGCAAGAAGTTTTAACAACCTTTAAGAAAGAACATTTTTACCTTTAAAGCAAACCAACGACTGATGAAACTCATGTCTTCAATTGTCAGAATTGACACAATGTATGCAATTGAGGAAAGAACATGATTCAATCTTGGATGGTTATTGGGACTGTAACTTTTTTAGTAGCCGTTTTTAGTTTTGCGATCGCGCCGCGCGATGTAAAGTGGTTTGCGCGCATTCGTCACAAGTTAAGATAACAAGCAAGATGTCAAGTGAAGTTATAAAGAGATTTCTGGCGAGGAGAAAAGAAGAAAGGAGGTTGATGTCAAAATAAGAGGAAAGTTGCCCTGGTGTACCAGAAATGAGCCGAAAAACCAACCGTGACCATGCCAAGAAAAAACAACGCCCGATGGTGGAAGATCGAGTCATTGCCGAACACTTAACAGCGTTGCTCACACCGACGATTACATCTCAGTCGAAATTTTTTCGAGAATTGGGACTCAGAGTACCAACAATTATACTTTGCGAGATCGTCTAGTCATGCTGGGGTCTGGCACAAAAAAAACTCCAATTGTTACCTTGCGTTTGATTGAAGTTAGAGGCAGAAATGTTTGGGCATTGTCAAACGACCAAGAAAACCTGATAAAAAGCCGATCGTTGCTCCTTTTCCTGAGAAACAGCGTACCTCAAAGGAATTTTTCTTCCAATCTCCTCCTCATCCCTCCTTGACAACTTGCTTACCAGCTTAACTTGTTACGAATGGTGAGTCAATGGCTATCTGGTTGCTTGAGGATTAGCTTCAAGCCAAGTATCTATATCTTTGAGAACTTGAGACGGTATTTCCCAGGGGAATAGATGGGCTGTATTCGGATAGCATTGCCATTGGCAATTTTTGAGGTGTTGGGCTGTTTCGAGACTCGATTGGGCGGTAATATGTCGATCTTCAGCCCCAGCTAAAACGAGACAGGGAATGTCAATCTTATTCAAATCCTCTAAGCGATTGTATCGCGATCGCAATGCCCGATCGAGGGCTTTTTGGGCGGCATTAGAGGTTTGTAGATAAGCTGCAACGCCATCAGAAGCGACATAGCGATAAGCTTGGGGCGTTTGTTGGTGTATGAGGTACCGAAAAAGCGATCGCGTCCCAAATACATCTATATTCCACTGCCATCCAGGGTTAAAGTAGTTAATAATCCCAGCGACTCCAGTAAACAATAAATCTTGCCAGCTTACGGGTGGATGGTTGCCTCTCGGATAAGCGGCGGAGGCGATTAATATCGAACCGCTAAATCGTTGGGGATTGTCAATCGCTAATTCTAGGGCAAGAATGCCGCCTAAAGACCAGCCCAAAAGCAAGCAGCGATCGATGTTTAATCGGTCTAGAAGGTCGGTTAAATCGTTTAAATGGTCGCGCATCTCAAAATGCCCGTTGGGACTGCTTCTGCCATATCCTCGCAGGTCGGGGGCGATCGTTTGAAAGCGCTTTGATAAATGATTAGTGAATACGGATAAGCTTTGACCCGACCCTGGATGACCGTGCAAGCAGAGAATTGGGTATCCTTTTCCTTTTATTTCAACATTAAGCTCCATCTAATCAGTTACCAGTGATTAAAGTTCAAAGTTCAAAGTACGTCTTTCAGACGGGCTACGCCAACAAAGTTCAAAAAAAGTTCAAAGTAAATGT
>JALOOL010000344.1 GCA_025454425.1 Hydrococcus sp. Prado102
TCAAGTTGAATTTACTCCTATTCCTTAACCTCTTGTCTCACTTGTGTCAATCAATTTTCATCCTCGGTTGTGAGCGGCACGCTCATGGTCGTCTCTTGCATAAGTCTGAGTAAGTTAGTTAAAATATCCCTCTTCTGTCACTCTCCGAAATCAATAGACTTGTCCGAAAATTTGTAAAACGCTCCACGTCTGGCTTTACAGGGCGTTAACATCAAGTCAGAATCAACGAAATAATCAGCGTTTGAGATAGTTGCTATCAGTAACTATCTGTAAAAATCTTGATAGCTAATTCATAACTGTCCTGAAATTTACAACTTTTATGAAACTGGCAAAATCAATGCACCAATTCTTAACCTTACCAATCCACAAATGGTAAGAATTACCTGCTCGTAAGTTCGAGAATTAAGCGGAAATCTTTGTTGAGCAATGCGAAAAATTTTCACGAGCCTAATATGGTAACGTAATAAATTGATTTTTAAAGGTGTGCTGTTTTTTCTTCCCTGAAAAATATTCTTGCTGTTCCTGATTAGACGAAGGTCTACAATGTGGCTGTTCCATGCTGTCTACAATTAACTGAAATTCCTTCAATAGTTCCAAGGCGAGCGCATAATCACCATCATTTGTTTCAACTTGTTCAAGGAGACTGGCAGGCAAATTTTTTCGGAATATCTCTAGCCAGTAATGGAACGTGTCGTTCGCCTCGGTTTTAGAAATCCCAAAATGTAGCCCTAAAATCTCAAATGTTGGCATTTGTCTCAAATAAAATAGGCATAGACATACCTCCTCAGAAATTTCTAGTTTTGGTTTACGTCCTCCCCCTTTTTGATTCACACGTACCTTGTTATGTTCTATCTCTGCTTGAAGACGATGATGATGTTTTTCAGCAATGTTCAATAAGTCTTGGAACTGACCGTTAGTTATTCCCAGGATTTGTTTTGTGCGGTGCGGGTATTCTTGAATATAATGAAGTGGATTTTTCATGTTGGTAGACGGTCAAAATTCCGTTCTACCATTTTTTTGACCTCTAGATTATATTTCGGACGGGTCTATTGCTAAACATGGTAATTTTCCCCTTTCATTTTAAGCTTTTTAGCATTACGCACTCACCAACGCCGAAATATCAAAAAATTATTTCTCTGTCTTAGTTACCTAGATGTATGCCTAAAGACATATAGCGCGATCGCAAAAGTTATATTCTAATTCGTGTATCAAGCAAACACGAGCGTTATTTTTACTCTGCATTATACATGAGTACTCCTCTACTGACGATTATTATTCCCACTCATAATCGCCCTAAGTTAGTTTTGGATGCCGTCCGCAGTGCTTTGGAACAAACTTTTCAAGATCTCGAAATTCTTGTCGTCGATGATGCTTCGACCGAACCCATTCGATTGCCCAACCATCCCAAGGTGCGGCTGATTCGCTTGTCATCGGGTCGCGGTGGTGCGGGGGCGCGTAATGCCGGAACCGAAGCAGCACGGGGTCGTTGGATTACCTATCTCGATGACGACGATCGCTTGCTACCTCATATGGCTCAAGTATCTCTAGAAGCGCTAGAAAAAGCAACTCTACCCTCTCCCGTAGGTGTCATTTCGGGAATTGAGGTCGTCAATGCTGAAGGCGAAGTTATCGGTAAGCGTTTTCCCCCTCCGTATCGTCCGCGCGGAGCGCATTTTTTTCTCGAAGACCTCGAACCGGAGAAGTCTTACAATACTAAGCAAACTTTAGTGGTCGAGCGCGAAATAATTCGCCAGATTGGGGGATGGGACGAAGCATTTCGCTCCCGCGTCCATTCCGATCTTTTTTTGCGACTGAATTCGGTTTGCTCGCTTGTAGGAATTGAGACGATAACCTATCAGCTATACGCTCATGAGAATACAAGAGTTTCTCGCAATCGGGCTTTGCGTCAGGAGAGTTTTAATTGCTTGGTTGACAAGCATAAAGATCTTTTTGAAGCACATCCAAAAATGTTTGCTCATTTTCTCTACCAACACGCACAAATTTCTTTTGAAATCGGTCAGAAACAAGCAGCACTGTCTTGTTTGTACCGAGCTATGAAACTAGCTCCTGTCGATACTCTCGGTCGAATTATTTCGATTTATTTATTCTCAGGTATAACTCAAACAATACTTAAGCGATATCGCGATCGCACCACCAATCTATTTAATAAGTATCAACCATAGTCAGTTAATACTTATTTTTTTATCATTAAAATTAGCTTTATGACTATAGTGTTGCTCCAGAAGTGTTGAATGATAGTCATCTGATTCTCTTAAGTTGAGTTCAACGCTGTTGATAGGATTTTTGTGTCTATTTTTAGGCGTTCGTCTCCCTATGATTCAACACTTCTGTGTTGCTCATGTCTATTAGGGACATCTAGCTTCTGCTCCTTAATAAGACCGCTCCCCAGTTCCTTATTTAGCAAACAATTCAATCATGGAACCATCGCTTTTCTTTTCAATTATTATTCCTACCTATAATCGTCCAGAACGATTGGAAACTTGCTTGAAGTCGCTCACTAGCTTGAATTATCCGCGCGATCGCTTTGAGGTGATTATCGTCGATGATGGTAGCTCGAAGCCGCTAGAATCAATCGTATCGCCTTTCAAACAAGAATTAAACCTTCAGTTAATTAGACAAGATAACGCAGGCCCTGCAACTGCTCGCAATACAGGTGCTACACGCGCAAAGGGGAAGTTTCTCGTCTTTACCGACGACGACTGTCAAAGCGACCCTAACTGGTTGCAATCTCTAGAAACAAGTTTCGAGAAAAATCCAGATTGCTTGCTTGGCGGTCACACAATTAACCAACTCCCTGAAAATCTATATTCAGAAGCGAGCCAGCTTTTAATCGATTATCTCTATACTTATTTCAATAGCGACCCCGCACAGTCTTCGTTTTTTACCTCTAACAACTTCGCCTTATCAGCAGAACGTTTTCGCGAAATTGGCTACTTTGATACGACTTTTCCTTTAGCTGCGGGAGAAGATAGAGAATTGTGCGATCGCTGGTTATATCGCGGTAATCGCATGATTTACTTGCCAGAAGCATTAGTCTATCATACCCATCATCTTTCATTGAGTCGCTTCTGGCGACAGCATTTTAACTATGGTCGCGGCGCGTATCATTTTCACCAACTGCGTTCTCAACGCGATCGCGAACCGATTAAGGTCGAACCATCCACCTTTTATTTTTCTCTATTGCGCTATCCCTTTTCTGTCTCCTCTTCCCAGCCACGCTTTTTATTAGCTGGTTTATTTGTTGTCTCTCAAATAGCTAATGTTGCGGGGTTTTTCTGGGAAAGCTCGACTCAAACAATTCCAACGGCTCGTAATACCAATTCACCTTAAAGGTGCTACATATCAGATTGGTGGAGATCCTGATTTAATAGGATTCATTTGTCGCAAAGCTAAAGTGAATTGGTATAAACTAAAAAACAAAAATTTAAATTCATATTAAAAAAAGCGCCCAAGAAAATCTTAGACGCTTAAATAAGCCTTGTTTTAGAAACTAAGTGCGGAAAGCTCAGAACTCTTATCTAAGAGAAGTTTTTCTTCTACTTTCTGCTGTAGTTACAGCGCGTTAGCACCCGCCACAACTTCGAGAAGTTCTTGCGTAATAGCTGCTTGACGAGCTTTGTTGTAAGAAAGAGTGAGCGTACCAATCAAATCGCTAGCGTTTTCGCTGGCGTTGTTCATCGCTGTCATCCGCGCGGCTAATTCGCTGGCGGCTGATTCTTGCAATGCTCTGAGTAATTGGTTATTTAAATAGAGCGGTAAGAGCGAATCTAGAATTTGTACTGGATCTTGCTCGAAAATCATATCTTGCGGAAAAGCTGCCATTTGTGCGGATACTTTCTCGCGTTCTACCTGAAACTTGCCTCCGCGAGTAATCAGGCGGAAAATCTCATCGTCTTGGACTTCTAACCCTTGGAAGGTCAAAGGAAGTAGTGTTTGGACGATAGGGCGAGAACTGATGAGCGAGACAAAGCGCGTATAAATTAATTCGACGCGATCGACGCTTTCTGAAAGAAACAGCGAGAGCAGTTCGTCAGCAATTTGGGAGGCTTCAGCAGCAGAAGGAATCTGCTCTAGACCTACATAGCTTTTGTCGTGAATGGGTTGGTTGCGACGACCAAAGTATTGATTGGCTTTGCGTCCGACCAAAACAAACTTGTAATTGATGCCTTGTGCTTTTAGTTCTTTGGCGCGTTGTTCGGCGCGGCGAATGACGTTGGTATTGTAACCGCCACACAAACCGCGATCGCCCGAAATGACTAATAAAGCAACAGTGTTAACTTTGCGTTGCGTCAGCAAAGGCAAGCTGACTTCTCCTGATTGGAGTCGATTGAGGAGATTGTAGAGAACCTGTGCCAGCGCGTCGGCAAAAGGACGAGTTGCAGTGACTTGTTCTTGAGCGCGGCGTACTTTAGCAGCCGCTACGAGACGCATGGCTTCTGTAATTTTTTTGGTATTTTTGACCGACTGAATGCGATCGCGGATAGCTTTTAAGTTTGCCATTGTTTAGTCCTTAGTCATTAGTCCTTAGTCCTCGGTCATTTGACGTTTATCAAGTGACAAACGACAAATGACAAATGACAATTATGCTTATGCCGCAAAAGCCTGCTTGTACTCGTTAATCGCCTCTTTGAGAATTGTTTCTGCATCTTCTGTCAGAGCCTTCTTCTCGCCGACGATTTCAGGGTATTTAGGCTTGCTGGTTTTGAGGTAGTCGCGCAATCCAGCAGCAAAATCAACCACTTTCTCAACTGGGATGTCATCTAAATATCCGTTCAAACCTGCATAAACAGTAGCGACTTGCTCCCATACTGCTAAAGGAGAGTTTTGCGGCTGTTTGAGGATCTGGCGCAAGCGCTGACCGCGCGCTAATTGTGATTGAGTTGCAGCATCCAAATCGGAAGCAAATTGAGCAAATGCTTCTAATTCGGCAAACTGTGCCAGTTCTAGCTTCAGCTTACCTGCTACCTGTTTCATCGCCTTGGTTTGAGCGGCAGAACCCACGCGGGATACGGAAATCCCTGCGTTGATGGCGGGACGGAAACCTGCGTTGAAGAGGTCGGAGGACAGGAAGATCTGACCGTCGGTAATCGAAATAACGTTGGTGGGAATGTACGCCGATACGTCGCCCGCTTGCGTTTCGATAACGGGTAGCGCGGTCATGCTACCGCTGCCGAGTTTGTCGCTTAGCTTAGCAGCGCGCTCTAGTAGGCGAGAGTGGAGGTAGAATACGTCTCCAGGATACGCTTCGCGTCCGGGAGGACGACGCAGCAGTAAAGATAGCTGACGGTATGCCTGTGCTTGTTTGGTTAAGTCGTCATAAATGACCAAGGTGTCGTTGCCGGGTCGTTAGCGTTAGCAGCAACGACGATGGTATAATCCATCGCGCCTTTGGACGCCAAGGTATCGACGACCTGAGCGACGGTAGATGCTTTTTGTCCGATCGCGACATAAACGCAAACGACATCTTCGCTTTTCTGATTAATAATCGTATCAACGGCTACAGACGTTTTTCCCGTTTGGCGATCTCCGATGATTAACTCGCGCTGTCCGCGTCCGACGGGAATCATCGCATCAATAGCGGTAATTCCTGTCTGTAGGGGTTCGCAAACGGACTTACGAGAAACGATACCAGGGGCGGGAGATTCAACCAAGCGGGTTTCGGTCGTGTTAATCGCGCCTTTTCCATCGAGCGGACGACCTAATGCGTCTACTACTCGTCCGATCATGGCATCTCCTACGGGAATCTGAGCGATTTTTCCGGTTGCTTTAACGGTACTGCCTTCTTGAATGCCGAAGCCGTCGCCCATCAATACCGCGCCCACGTTATCTTCTTCTAAGTTGAGGGCGATACCGACCGTTCCATCTTCAAATTCTAGCAATTCTCCAGCCATTGCTTGTTCTAGCCCGTAAATGCGAGCCGTACCATCTCCGACCTGAAGAACTGTCCCTACATTAGAAACCTGGACTTGTTTGTCGTAGGATTCAATCTGTTGGCGAATAATGCTGCTAATTTCGTCGGGTCTGATGCTAACCATAGTTCAATTTTGGGTTTTGAATGAAAGGATTTTTTTTGGGAAAAGGGTAAAGGGGAAAGCACTATAAAAGTTTTTTCTACTGCCTATTGCAAGAATGCCTATTGCCTGTTCCCTGAAAAAGAAATTTATATCGCGCTTAAGCTATAGCCAATGCGACGCAGTTGACCTCTAAGGCTGGCATCGAACACTTGAGAACCAACTTTAATAACAACGCCACCAATCAGTTCTGGATCGATTTTGGTTTTCAGTTCTACTTCTGCTGCGCCTGTCAGCGCTTTCACGCGCTCTGTCACTGCTTGACGCTGCTCTTCGCTGAGTTCGGTTGCCGAGGAAACTTCTGCTAACACGGCATTTTTTAACTTCCGCAGCAGTTCCAAATATTGCTGGCAAACTTTTTCTAAATAGATAACGCGACGTTTGTCAACTAAAAGCATCAAAAAGTTAACGAGATAGGGATGGGTATTATCCCCAGCAATCCGACGCAGAACTTCTTTTTTGACGGGTTCTTTGACGACTGGATTCATCAGAAAATCGCGTAAATCTTCAGAATTTTCGATTAAATCGAGCAAAGAACGAACGTCGTCGCCAATTCTATCGGTTAGATTATCGGACTGCGCGAGAGACATTAATGCTTGAGCGTATGGCTCGGCAACTTCCGATCCGAATGCACTGCCTTTCATTAACGACCTCCTAATTGAGCGATACTACGCTCGATAAGTGTTTGTTGCGTAGATTCGTTCAACTGCTCTTTCAGTTGAGTCTCGGCTCTTTCCATCGCCATTGTGGCAATGCGCTGCTTGAGTTCGGCGATAACGCGATCTTGTTCGGAACTGAGATCGGCGGCGGCTGTTTCTTGCAGGCGCTGAATGTCTTTTTCAGTTTGAGATGCGATCGCGCTTTGAGCGGCAGTTGCTCTTTCTTGCGCTTCTTGGCGAATGCGTTCTGCTGTTGCCTGTGCTTCGGTTAGTTTCTTTTGCTGTTCTGCTAGCGATGCTGCGGCTTTTTTCTGGCGGTCTTCGGCTTCTTGGATCGCTTCAGCGATTTTAGCACGGCGATCGCCGAGGATTTGCCCTAACGCTTTGCGACCAAAATAGACCAACAGCCCGACTAGAATCGCTAAGTTAATCAGGTTAGTTTCAAATATGTCTAAATTTAGACCGAAACCACCTTCCTCAGCAGCTTCTGTAGCTAATATTAAAATTGTACCCATCATATTTAGATTTAAATCTCAATCGATGAAGGAGTTATCTTACAAGTTCTGGTTCGAGTAGTTTTTCTAGGATCTGACGGCTTAGAGCGTCTACCTGTTGTTCTAGCGATCGCAAGGCTTCTTGCTTTTGCTTTTCTATCTCTTGGGCGGCTTCTTCTTTTTGCGCCTGAGCTTCTCTTTGAGCGGCTGCAATCTTCTCGTCGGCTATTTTTTTAGCATCGGCTTGCGCTGCTGCTATTACGTCTTGAGCTTGCTTGCGAGCTTCTGAGATTTGAGATTCATACTCTTTTGCTAGAGCCTCAGCTTTGGCGATGCGTTCTTTTGCCCCAGCTTCTGTAGTGCGAATGTATTCGGCTCGCTCGTCCAATACTTTGCCTAGCGGCTTGTAAAAGATAGCATTGAGTGCGACTGCCAAAAGAATAAACTGCAATGCCATAAATGGCAAAGTTGCGTCAAAATCAAACATTTTTGCGAGTTCCCATCAATTTTTAGTCAATAATCAGTTTTTAGGTAGCTCAATATTAAGAGGCGCAACAACTGCGCCCCTACTTACCTATAACCGCTTATGCAAATGGGTTAGCAAATAGTAATACTAAAGCAATAACTAGACCGTAAATCGTTAGAGATTCCATGAATGCTAGCGTTAACAGCAGCGTACCGCGAATTTTGCCTTCAGCTTCAGGCTGACGAGCAATACCAGAAACTGCTTGTCCAGAAGCATTACCTTGACCGATGCCAGGGCCGATAGCAGCCAAACCGACAGCTAGAGCAGCAGCGATTACAGAAGCAGAAGCTAAAATTGGATTCATTTTAATTACTTTCCTTTGAATGCAGAACAAAACGTCAAGTTAATCGATAGGAGCGCGAAGTCCCAAGCAATTTTATTTGGTATTGACTTCTTCTAAACTACTCCCCAACTGTCATCTACTGAGAGAAAATATCAGTTATCAATTATCAGTTATTAGTTCTTAGTTGCTTATAAATTGTCAACTGGTCACTGGTCACTGGTCACTGATAACTGTTTCTCACTCATGCTCTTCTTCACCGTGTTCTTCAGACTCGATCGCCTCGTGAATGTAAGCTCCTGCTAAGGTAGCAAACACTAATGCCTGAATTGCGCTAGTAAATAATCCCAATCCCATCAGCGGTAAAGGAACGAATAGCGGAACTAGAAACACCAGTACGGCGACTACGAGTTCGTCTGCCAAAATGTTGCCAAAAAGTCGGAAACTAAGCGACAGAGGTTTGGTGAAATCTTCTAAAATTTTGATGGGTAAAAGGATAGGTATCGGCTGAATATAATTAGCGAAATATCCCAACCCTTTTTTGCTAAAACCTGCGTAAAAATAGGCTAAAGAAGTTAGCAAAGCAAGGGCAACCGTCGTGTTGATATCGTTGGTCGGCGCTGCTAGTTCGCTCTCTGGAATATGAATGAGTTTCCAGGGAATCAATGCTCCCGACCAATTAGACACGAAGATAAAGAGAAACAACGTGCCAATAAAGGGCAGCCAAGGACGGTATTCTTTTTCTCCGAGTTGGTTTTTGGCTAAATCTCGCAAAAACTCCAGAACGTATTCCATCAGATTTTGGATGCCGCTGGGAATGCGTTGAATATTGCTCGTTGCAGCAAACGAAGCGATAAAAAGCAACCCAATTACAAACCAAGAGGTCAGAAATACCTGTCCGTGTACTCTTAAATTACCAATTTCCCAATAAAAGTGTTTACCAACTTCTAAAGCGGCAAGAGGAAGAGAATTTAATACACTCAAACCGTCTAACATTGTCATTTGCTGAGATTTACCTAGTCTTGAAAATAGGCAATTCTAGAATTTCCTCAACGGCTTATCAATCTACTTTTTTGCTGGTTGCGCTAAGCTTTGCAGCATATAAATGATAATCGCGACTTTATAAGTCAGAAATCCAAGAAAAATAGGAACTATGTGCAGTTGTTGCCATTCACAGGCAAATATAATTAACCCTGCAAAAAGGGCTAACCCCTTTGCGCCGATACGTCCAGGCTGAGTGCCTACCCGTTCTACATCTCTTGCCAGTAGTTTTAAATAAACTATTCCCACGCACGCGCCAAGCAAATAGTTCAGCGCCACGTCGAGCGAGTATGCCCACCAAACGCTGACAAAAATTATCCCAGTCAATACAAAAGTCGTCAGCAACAGAGTTTGTTGCAGTTGATAGAACTCTTGCATTGAATCGTTCGATGCCGATGTTTGAGAATCGACTTGAGAGGTTTCTTGTGTCAAGGGTGCAGGTTCGACAGAGGAATGAGAAAAGGTCACGTTTCTCGGCTACAAGCTAACTACAACAAGATGGCTTGCTGTCTTTAGTTTCCCACGATCGGAGAACCTTTAAGCGAAGCCAGAAGTCATCATATCATGGGACTGTAACAATCTTAAACAATTATAAATTTTAGAAGTGATGAGCGCGAAAGAGGCTGAATTCGTTAGGCCAATGGTTGTTGCGATCGCGCTTTAATTGCCGTGAGTGTATCCTCAAGAAGACTTCGCAAACTCTATCTTTAACTGGAATGGAGAAATTTGGCAGCAACTTCTAGAAATTGTCAACTTCTTGCATAAATTTGTTACATATGCCTAATGTAGTGTATATAAGAACGATTATTTTGTATCCTGGCTGTCTATATTCTTTCTGTTTGATATGACCTTAATTCGCATCCCTAAAATCTGGGAAAGTTTAGAAAACGAAATAACCCCAGAAACTCATTATTATAATCGCCGTCAGTTTCTTAAAACATTAGTCAATGCTGGGATTGGAGCAAGTTTAATTCCTCTGGTCGGATGTCAAAAGTCTTCTGCACAAAATGCTTTAGAAAATAGCCTTAATTTGCCAAAAATTAGTCCTTTACGCAAAAATCCTGCATTTAGTAAAGTCGATCGCCCGATAACCGATGAAAATCTAGCAGGAAGTTACAATAATTTTTATGAATATGGCGGGACTAAAAAGATTTGGCTAAAAGCGCAAAAACTCCCCACCGAAAATTGGAAGGTAGAAGTAACGGGATTAGTCAAAAATCCTCGCACTTATGACCTAGACGACCTCAAGAAAACATTTCCCATAGAAGAAAGAATTTATCGATTTCGCTGCGTTGAAGCTTGGTCGATGGTTCTCCCGTGGATTGGTTTTCCGATGAAATCGTTAATTGAAGCCGTAGAACCGACTTCAGCCGCTAAATTCGTTCGTTTTACCTCGTTTTACGATTCTGAAGTGACGCAAGGCCCTAGTTTTCATTTAGGGGCGCTTCCTTGGCCTTATACAGAAGGATTACGCATCGAAGAAATGGCAAATGAATTAGCTTTCTTTGCTATTGGCATTTACGGTCGCGATTTGCCAAAACAACATGGCGCGCCGATTAGAATGGTAACGCCTTGGAAATATGGATTTAAAGGCGCAAAATCAATTGTCAAAATCGAGTTTGTCGAGACGCAACCCGCGACTTTTTGGAATACACTCGTCGCGAATGAATATGATTTTGAAGCTAATGTTAACCCGACTAAACCCCATCCCCGTTGGTCGCAAGCGACGGAAAAGTTTATTAGTAAAGGGCCGGGTCTTTCTTGGGACATCAAAGAAACATTGCCTTATAACGGGTACGGAGAATATGTAGCCAGTTTGTATAGCACATAATGGCAATGGCGAGCGCTAATGATTAAAATCCTAAACAACCCTTGTACGAGCTTAATCGACTTGGCACAATAGGATTGGGTCTATATCTTTAGATAGACAGTAACGGGTACTAATCATGAAACTGACTCTGGTCATAGCAAGTGTTTTATTACTGATTGGTTCGTTTAATGGCGTAACCGTAGCACAAATCGATCCAATTTCTCAAAGACCCGCCACCAAACAAAATCCCATTCCTCCAGGAAGAGGCAATCCAGGCGATACAGACCGCGCGGGAACGCGCAGTGCTTGTGGAAAGGCAGGTTTGCCCCTTACTCCCGTCCTTCCTTCAACCGACAAAGGATTCTCTGGGTACACGCTGACAGGATACCCTACTTTCTGGTTTTATATGCCCGATACTATTCAAACAGCCAATTCGGGAAGGTTTTCTATAGAAGACGAACAAGGACAATCGGTTTGGAATGTAGATTTTCAAATGCCCGATACGCCAGGTTTTGTTAAATTTGCACTTCCCTCTACAGAAGCGCCACTCGATAAAAATAGACTCTATCGCTGGCATATTGTTGTCTTTTGCAATTCTCAAGAAACTTCTCCTTCTGGGATGGTTTTTCAAACGGGAATCGTTCGACGGATTGACAATCCCGTACCCGAAACGCAAATTAATGGGGCGACAGCAGAAGAAAAACTCTCGTTATATGCCGCTCGTGGGATTTGGTACGACGCAACCGCCAATTTAGCCGAATTTCGCCGTTCTCCTGCAAGTTGGTC
>JALOOL010000345.1 GCA_025454425.1 Hydrococcus sp. Prado102
CTAGCACTTATACTTCAGTTGGTGGGTTGCGTCCAGTCGTTGCTAGCGGTATGGAGATTAGCAATACTCTGGCAATTTCTGGAAACCGTCCGATCGCGCTAAGTCATCTAAAAATCAGCGAAACTTATACAGTGATGGGCAATCGTCCCGTAGCATCTAACGAAATCGACGATGCCACAACGCTGATGGGCTTTTTAGATTAGGTTCGATAACTTGTTGTCTGAAAAAAATTTACCTCGCTTTATCTTGAAATAATAGCGAGGATTTTTGTGTGTTTGAGTCATCGGTTTCGGGTAAAATCGTTAAGGCTCACCGAGTTATCGGTTAAGGTACAGACACGCTCTCTCGTCTGTACGTCGGTTCGTAGGGGCGAACGGCAGTTCTTCCCTACAGAATTTAATATTTTCTCCTCAACAATTGCTAAGAATTTAAGGATTAACAATTAATGACTAAATACTATTTTGCTTTAGCCAGCCAAAAATTTTTATTAGAAGAAGAACCTCTTGATGAAGTTCTCAAAGAACGCAGGCGAGATTATCAAGAAAAAAACAAAGAAATTGATTTTTGGTTGGTCAAACAACCTGCATTTTTAGAATCCGCAGAATTCGTCCAAGTAAAAGCCAAATGCCCTCAACCAGCAGCAGCAATTATTTCTACTAACGAGCAATTTATTACTTGGTTAAAATTACGTCTGGAATACGTATATATTGGAGAATTTAAAGCGCCTTCGGCAACAATTGCCAATCCATTAGCTTCGCTTGAAACAGTTTCTTGAGTTGGGCGATCGCGATTGCCCTTAAGGGCAGCGGCAGAGCCGATCGCATTAAAAAAATCTCTTTCTTCATACTTAAAATATAGAAGAAAGAGATTTTTATTAGGAGAAACAAAAACTTAAATTAAGGACAACAATTATGGTCGATCCTCAATAATCGCATTTCCTTCTGAATATAACTCTAGCTTCTCGCGACGCAGAATTTCCTCTGCTGTTACTAAGTTACTTTCTACTTCTTTCGTTATAGTTACTTCATCAGCCAGAAAAACTTCTTTGCTAATTTCTGCTGTTTCCTCAAAAACTTTCATTCGAGTTACTTCGCCTTGATAAAAAGCGGTTTCGTCGAAAGCAACAGATTGCTTCAGTTCTCTTGGTTCTTTGTGTTTGATAATAATTCGCTCTTTTTCCACCGGAACAGAAACAAAAGCAGCTTCAGCGACGACCGTTTTTCCTAGCACCACTTCCCCAACTTGTTGTCGGTTTTTCTTAGCAACTAATTGCTCCTCATAAAGTCTAATCGAATCATTTTCTGCTGCTCGAACTTCCGAATATTTAGGCGTTGGCTTACGTTCTGAAGAAGCCTTGGGTTGCTCTGTGACGGCTGCAACAGTTTTCTCCTGAGCTTTGCTAAACCAACTCGTATAAGAATTCAATACATCAAAGTAATTTTTCCACAAGGAAAATTGGGTGTCCACATACATCTGGACTAATTTAGATTGAAATTTAAAACTATCTTGAATCAAGTTTTCTTGTGCTTTTGTCGTGCCAAACGGCCAATAGTTTAAAGTCGTTTTTTGCCAAGTGCTTAACGGCTCGTAAAATTTATCTACACTCATTGTTTGTCTCCTTGTTTCAATGGGTTTTTCAACAATATCGGTCGTTTTGGAATGTTCTTTTTCTACTATTTGTTGGGCTTGATACCAGTCCGAATTAGGATCTCCGTATTGAGCGCCATTAGATTGCCAGATTTCGTAAGCTTTTGTCCGTATTAGTTGTTCTTTATCTTCAGAAAGTGGCTGATTCATAAGCATCAATCTAAGTGGGTTTATCAGAAGTATTCGAGCAAATTAGCTTGCCACTAAAATCAACTAAGTTCACAGTAATGCTATCGTCGCTATCGGATTCATAGCTCTATCTAAGGTAGGAGACAAGAAAAGTCGGAAGTCGGAAGTCGGAAGTCGAAAGTTAGGAGGAAAGTAAGCTAACAGGCATTCAAATTGGTGACAAATTTTAGGGAGTAGGGAGTAGGGGAAAGGGCAATGGGAAAAGGGAAGGGGAGACAAGGGAGACAAGGAGTGTGGGAGGTGTGGGGAGAATGGGGGAGAATTAATCCAAAAATCCAAAAATCCAAAATCCAAAATCCAAAATCCAAAATCCAAAAACTGATAACTGATAACTGATAACTGAATAGGGCGATCGCGATAAAAATCGACTATAATATTAATGGTAACAATTACCATAATACTTAACTATCTCAATCTCAGGAGTTCCACGATACTGTGTTCGTAACTGCAAGACCTCAATTCAAGCCGACAACCGAACAACTGCCCGACGATTTGTTTGCAGCCATTAACGAACTGAAACGCGAATTAAACGCGATCGTTTTGGCACATTATTATCAAGACCCCGATATCCAAGATATTGCTGATTATTTGGGCGATTCTCTCGGTCTTTCGCAACAAGCTGCTGCAACCAATGCAGAGGTTATCGTCTTTGCTGGCGTTCACTTCATGGCAGAAACAGCCAAAATCTTGAATCCCGATAAGCTAGTTCTCTTGCCAGATTTAAATGCAGGTTGTTCTTTAGCGGATAGTTGTCCTCCTGATAAATTTGCGGCTTTTAAAGCGACTCACCCCGACCATATCGTCATTTCTTACATCAATTGCAGCGCCGAAATCAAGGCAATGAGCGACATTATTTGTACTAGCTCTAATGCTGTCAAAATTGTCAACCAAATTCCAAAAGATACCCCGATAATTTTTGCACCCGATCGCAATTTAGGACGCTATGTAAGCGAGCAAACGGGAAGAGAATTAGTATTGTGGCAGGGAAGTTGTATCGTACACGAAACCTTTTCTGAAAAGAGAATCGTCCAACTTAAAATAGAACATCCAGAAGCAGAAGTTATTGCCCATCCCGAATGCGAGCCTCCCGTCTTGCGCAATGCTAACTATATCGGTTCGACCACAGCCCTATTAAACTATAGCCTCAAGAGCGATCGCGAGACGTTTATCGTCGCGACCGAACCAGGAATCATCCACCAAATGCAAAAAGCAGCGCCACACAAGCATTTTATCCCCGCTCCAGCCACGAATAACTGCGCTTGCAACGAATGCCCTCATATGAGGCTAAATACCCTAGAAAAGCTTTATTTAGCTATGAAAAATAAAACTCCCGCGATCGAGTTACCCGAACATATTAGAATTTCAGCCTTGCGCCCGATTCAACGGATGTTAGAATTATCTGTTTAATTAAGTAAAGTGTAGGGGCGCATGGCGTGCGCCCTAAACAGAGGACAGAAGGCAGTTTCTTAGTTTCTTCCCCATTCCCCTTGTCTGTTTACTATCCCCCAGATTTGGAAACGGCGGGCAAAATTTGTTTAACTGCGTAAATCCTGAGTAAAGATTTAAGTTTTCCACCAATTACATCCCTGCTGGCTTAAAAGTAAATATTTTCATCGAGACTGCCTTCAAAAGCCTTGCTACTTAGGGCGCACGCCATGCGCCCCTACAGCTACCTTTTGTGTTCTCCACGAAATTTGACTTATTTTCCAAGGAGATCCCACTCTCTGATAGACTTTTGACTGTGCAGTTACTCGACTATCGAAACGAGTAACCCGTACAAGCAGGCGAACAAACCAAACCAGAAAAACCAAATAAGCCGTTGGGAGGACAAATTCCGTGGAAAATACGCTGGGTTTAGAAATTATTGAAGTTGTCGAACAAGCCGCGATCGCATCGGCTAAATGGATGGGCAAAGGCGAAAAAAATACTGCCGACCATGTAGCAGTAGAAGCCATGCGCGAGCGGATGAACAAAATCCATATGCGGGGTCGCATCGTCATCGGCGAAGGCGAACGAGACGAAGCTCCTATGCTTTATATCGGCGAAGAAGTCGGCATCTGTACCCGCGAGGACGCGAAAGAATATTGCAATCCAGATGAATTAGTCGAGATTGACATCGCCGTCGATCCTTGCGAAGGAACAAACCTTGTCGCCTACGGACAAAACGGCTCAATGGCAGTACTCGCCATTTCTGAGAAAGGTGGTTTGTTTGCTGCGCCAGACTTCTATATGAAGAAATTAGCCGCACCACCCGCAGCGAGAGGTCATGTAGACATCAATAAGTCGGCTACCGAAAACCTCAGAATCATTTCTGATTGTCTGAGTCGCGCTGTTGAGGAATTGGTCGTCATTGTTATGGATCGTCCCCGTCACAAAGAACTGATCCAAGAAATTCGCGAAGCTGGCGCGAGAGTTCGACTGATTAGCGATGGGGACGTTTCAGCCGCAATTTCTTGTGGATTTGCTGGAACCAACGTTCATGCGCTGATGGGAATCGGAGCAGCACCTGAAGGCGTAATCTCAGCCGCCGCGATGCGTTGTTTGGGCGGTCATTTCCAAGGACAGTTAATTTACGACCCCGAAATCGTTAAAACTGGCTTGATTGGAGAGAGCAAAGAAAGCAATATTGCTCGTCTTAAGGAAATGAACATCACCGACCCCGATCGCGTTTACGATGCCAACGAACTCGCAGGCGGAGAAACTGTTCTCTTTGCTGCGTGCGGTATTACTCCTGGAACTCTGATGGAAGGCGTTCGTTTCTTCCACGGCGGCGCGAGAACTCAAAGCTTGGTCATTTCTTCTCAGTCCAAGACCGCTCGCTTTGTCGATACTATCCATATGTTTGAGAAGCCTGAGTATATACAATTGAAATAGTAGAGCAATTGTAAGAATTGTAGTGCGAGCATCTCGCTCGCAAGCTAGAAGCTTCGCACTATATTAGCTACAGGCGATTTCCGAAGGAATCGCAATATACCAATCGCATAATTCAGAATTTATAATCCAGAGTTGTCTAGTTTACAAAGTTTAAAGTTTGTTTTCAAATTCTTTTTTTGTGTCCCGATCGCGTTTAAATTTCAAAGGTTAGAGACTTAAATGTCTCTTCGCTATTTTAAATTCGAGCAACATCTAAGATAAAAAAACTTTAGGAGAACACATGAATATTGCAGTTGTGGGTCTGAGTCACAAGACCGCACCCGTAGACATCCGCGAGAAACTGAGTATTCAAGAAGCAAAGCTAGAAAGCGCCTTATCGCAGTTGCGCAGCTATCCCCACATTCTCGAAGTCGCCATTATCAGTACTTGTAACCGACTAGAGATCTACGCCGTCACCACCGAAACCGACCAGGGAGTTCGAGAAATCAGTCAATTTCTCTGCGAAATCGGTCATATTCCCCTCCATCAACTGCGACGCTATTTATTCATCTTGCTTCATCAAGATGCCGTACGCCATCTCATGCGCGTAGCAGCAGGTTTGGAAAGCTTGGTGTTAGGAGAAGGACAGATCCTAGCCCAGGTTAAAAATACGCATAAATTGGCACAAAAATATCACAGTATCGCACAAATCCTCGATCGCCTCTTCAAGCAAGCGATGACAGCAGGAAAGCGCGTCCGCAGCGAAACGAACATCGGCACTGGGGCAGTTTCGATCAGTTCGGCAGCGGTAGAATTAGCGTACATAAAAGTCGAGAATTTAGCAGCTTGTAGTGTCTGTATCATCGGTGCGGGAAAAATGTCGCGCTTGCTAGTTCAGCATTTGTTGGCAAAAGGCGCAAACCAGATTACCGTTGTCAACCGTTCCCAACTTAGGGCAGAAGAATTAGCTAGTCAGTTCCCAGAAGCGCAATTAAAAATTCATTTACTGCCAGAAATGATGAATGCGATCGCGGCATCGGATATTGTCTTTACTAGTACCGCCGCTACCGAACCCATTATCAATCGCGTAAAATTAGAAGCAGCTTTAACGGGCGATCGCGCTTTAATGTTATTCGATATTTCTGTGCCTCGCAACGTCGATGCTGACGTGGTAGGAATGGAATTCGTACAATCCCATAACGTAGACGATCTCAAGGCTGTCGTGGCGCAAAACTACGAAAGCCGCCGCAAAATGGCACAAGAAGCAGAAGCTTTGCTAGAACAAGAAATCGAAGCCTTTGAGTTGTGGTGGCGATCGCTCGAAACCGTTCCCACGATTAGCTGCTTGCGTTCCAAAGTCGAAAGCATAAGAGAACAAGAATTAGAAAAAGCTTTGTCGCGTTTAGGCGCAGAATTCGCCGAAAAACATCAAGAAGTTATCGAAGCGATGACGCGAGGCATCGTCAACAAAATTCTCCACGAACCAATGGTACAACTGCGAGCGCAACAAGATATCGAAGCGCGTCGGCGCTGTCTCGAATCTTTGAAAATGTTGTTCGATTTAGATATAGAAGAACAATATAGTTAGAATTACAAGCGCGATCGCGAAGAAAAAACTACTTTTCCTAGCATATATTGTTAAAAAAGTCAAGTTTAGAAGTCGCGATCGCCAGCTTCGATCCTCGCGATC
>JALOOL010000346.1 GCA_025454425.1 Hydrococcus sp. Prado102
TAAGATTTAGAGATCGATTGTTTTTTAGTAACGCTTAGTCTGAAACGAAACGTTTTTTGATTCTAGTGTTAAGTTAAAGCAATAAAAAATTAAAATTTTAGAATGAGAAATTTTTATGGGTTTTGGGTATTCTAACATTTATGTTCTTGTATTCTCAAAATAGTCGAGGTCAAAGCATTGCAGCAAGACTAATTCAAAACATCAAAGTTTTGGATGACTATCCCAGCAAATTACTGTAACAATAAAATTAGGACTTGCTATCGATCGCATCATTGCGCGCTTCTCGCGCGCATAACGTCAAGAATCTGAAAAGATTTGCTCCTCTATTCTATGAACCATCAAATTTTCACTTGGTATCGTTCGAGAAATAAATTGCGACAAGAAATTCGTTGGCTTGAATTTCTATCGATTTTTGCTTTATTTGTGGCGGCTTTAGCGTTATTTTGCTTGAATTTAGGAAATTTACCTCTTTTGGAGGGAGAAGAACGAACGATCGCGCAAGTTGCTAAAGAAATCGCAGCGCATCCACTAGATTCACTCCACTGGCTGTTTCCAACTTTTCAAGGAAAACCATATCTAACTCAGCCGCCGTTGGTTCACGGAGCGATCGCCCTACTGTATCGACTCATCGATCGCCAGATCTGGACGACTCGCCTGCCTGGAGCGTTTTTGGCAGCTTGTTCGGTTCCTCTGCTCTATAGTTTGGGGCGAGAGATTTTTATCGCTCGCACGAGTGCCATTTTTGCCGCCTTGATGTATCTAACGCTCTGGCCAGTGGTACAACACGGACGTTTGGCCGCGCTCGATGGAGCGGTCTTGTGTTTTGAAATTTTGACAATTTGGTGCGTTTTGCGATCGCGTCGCGATTTGCGTTGGGCATTAGGCGCGGGAATAGGTTTGAGCTTGTTAGGATTCTCTCATGGGATGATGGGCGCGGTTGTTATAGCGATCGCGCTCGTTTTTTTGGCTTGGGATACTCCAAGGCTTTTAAGTTCGGGGTTTTTCGCGCTCGGTCTTGGGTTGGGAATCGCACCCGTCATTGCCTGGTATGTCACGCAAAGCTTGCATTACGGGATGCCTTTTGCTGCGACGATGTTCGGTCAGTATTTTAAAGTTAGCGGCAAACATTCTGTTAGTTTATCGCTATCTCCGCTTATCGAAATTTTTAAGTTTTCTTGGCCTTGGCTGATTTTTTCGCTTTATGGACTGCGACTGGCATGGCAAGAACGCAATTGGGGATGGGCTAAGTTAATCTTGGTCTGGAGTGGCGTTTTTTTAGTCGTTGTTTCGCTGTTTAGCGTACAGCATTCTGAGGCGATCGTTCCTATTTATCCAGCCTTAGCGCTAGCAGGAGGAGCCGCTTTAGGCGAAGTCGGCAATTGGCCTGTCGAACGTCCCTATCCTCGCTTATGGGCGAGTTTGTTGAGTTTGTTAGCGCTCGTTCCCATCGTTATCGGGCTGGCAATTTATTTTGAAGTTAATTTTAGCTGGTTTAAGACGGTTGACGAGCTATCGTTCGTTGTTTTGGGCGCGCTTTCTCTAACTTGGGGATTTGGAGCTATTCTACTCGCTCAGCGTTCGGAGCAGTTTATCTCCATCTTGATTTGGGGGATGTATGTTTCATGGCTGCTATTAGTTAGTTCCTCGAATTGGATTTAGCGATAAGCCGTCAAGCAAATTTCTAGCCTAATAAGCAGGTAAGCAAAATTAATTACAATGATTTTAAGAATTTGTAGGGCGGGCAATGCCCGCTTTACTAGTGTTTTAAGCTTTATGTCGAGTTAGCATAACGTGTAATTAATTTTGCCTAGCCACTTAGAATGCTAAATTATTAAGTTTTTGATTCAGCATTTTTTGAAATTCTATGTGGGGCAACGATCGAAACATCTTGCCCGAACGCAAGAATGACTTTTCCCAAAAGTTTTTGTCCTAACGTTCGTGCGTAGTGCTATAAAAATTGAGAAAAAGGATTTTTTGGGAAAAAGAGAAAGGATAAGGCAGAATTCCTTACTCTTTTTCCCTGCATTGGAAGTAAAATTCTAAATAACAAATTTGGTTAAAAATTTTCAACCAAAAGCTAACGGTCGAGTGCCGATCGCTTCTATCTGTATTTATTTTATCGTTAACTTATTATTCCTCTGCCTCAATTAATTTGAGATGAATGTGCTTGCGACCTAAAATTACTTCAAATTCATCTCCTTGATTGAGTCCCATTTTTTTAGTGTAAGCCGAACCAATGAGGAGATTTCCATTGGATTGTACGCTAATTTTGTGGCTGGCTTTGCGACCGCCGCTGCCTTGACCGTTAATAGTACTATCTAATTCAATTCCCTCAGCATCGATTAGTGCATTGAGAAATTTCATCATATTAACGCGTTCGATGCCATTTTTAGTGACGGTATAATAGCCGCACTCTTTTGCTTTTTGTTCCTTAGAGAGGTTGCCTAGTGATTTAACTTTCTCAAGTAACGCTTCTCCTGTTAAAGGTTGTGGTTGTGTATTTTTAGCCATCAACTTCTGTGCCAACTAATTTGTTTATAGGGTTTACAGATTTACTGCCGAGTGCCACCTTAGCAAAGGCAATAAATATTTCGATTGTTATCTGTCACTAAAATTATCTTACACGCAAAAAGTGAAATTAATTCAACTTCCATTCGTTTTAATATTAATGGATTACTTTCAATCTTTAGACAAAAATTTACTTTAAATTTACAAAACAAAAAACGATTAATGAAGCTGACAACAAGAGGTCATTATAGCGTTAAAGCCTTGCTAGATCTAAGTTTACAGCCAGAGCGCCAACCGACTCCGGTAAAAGCGATCGCCCATCGGCAAGATTTACCCGCTCCTTACTTGGAAAAATTGTTGATCGAAATGCGTCGAGCAGGCTTAGTAAAATCAGTTAGAGGCTCTCAAGGTGGCTATCAATTAGCTCGAAAACCCAGTCAAATTTCTCTAGGACAAATCTTAGAAGCAGTTGGAGAAACAATTGAGCCGTTACCTCGCCATCACTCAGATGTAGAACAAGCTGAAGATTGGGTAACATTTAGTCTGTGGAAGCGACTTCACCAGAAAATGAAAGAAGCACTTTATAATATTACTCTTGCCGATCTTTACTATGATGCTCGTAGCTGGCAAGCCGCTCAAGGAGAGGAAAACAGCTTTGTCGTTTAGATGGTTGAACCAGGACGATCGCACTCAGGAAATCAGCTATTTATCCAGGAACTTATTATGACGATCGCATTGGCTTTTGTGCTATTGCGATCGCCTAGAAGCTATTGAATGTATTAGCTCGATTTTTGGCAAGAAAGACTTCTTGGATTCAATCGTACTATCAAAAAAGTTTGCCTGGTTTGGTAAAAACAATCGATTAGCTACTAACAGTTTAAAGAATCGAACGGCCAAACATAGTTTTGCTGGCTTTTGTAGCGCGTCTTGTGTCGATTACTCCGACTCTCATCCTGATGCGATCGCGCTTCGAGGATTGCTTATGCAAACGAAGCATGAGAGCGAATTGCCAAGTCATTTGGAGAAGATGCTAGCGACCTAGAAAAGACCTATATAATTGAAGATTCTGAGTAACGAAATGAAATAAAAGATGGTGAGCGTTCATCCGGCTGCGATCGCTTTGCTTATGGCAGCTATGGTAGATTATTTAATTGGAGATCCCTGGAATTGGCTTCATCCAGTACAAGTGATGGGATGGATTATTTCTCATTTTACCCAGTTAGCGATTAACTATTTAAAAGAATGGTGGCAGCGTCGCTTGGCTGGCATCATTTTAGGGGTGGGATTAATACTTGGTAGCGGTTTTGTTGGTTGGTGGCTCGTGCGAGTAGCAACATGGATTCATCCCTTCTTAGGAATTGTAATAGAAATTCTCTTATTAGCAAGTTGTTTTGCGGCTCGAAGTTTGAGATTAGCCGCGATCGATGTTTTAGCGCCATTAATTTCTGGAGATCTTCAACTTGCTCGCTCTAAATTGAGTCAATATGTAGGAAGAGATACGACACAACTTTCCCAGACAGAAATTCTACGCGCTCTATTAGAAACTGTCGCAGAAAATACGCCAGATGGCGTAACTGCCCCGTTATTTTATGCCATCATCGGAGCATTTTTTCCTAGCATAGGTAGCGTTCCTTTAGCATTAGCTTATAAGGCTGCTAGTACCCTAGATTCGATGGTGGGTTATCGCAGAGAACCTTATATCGATATCGGTTGGTTTGTCGCTCAATTAGAAGATCGTTTGACTTGGCTTCCCTGTCGTTTGACAGTGTTAACTCTAGCGTTGATTTCAAGACAGCCAAGACGAGTTTTACAGATATGTCGTCGCGATGCTATTAAAGATCCCAGTCCTAACTCTGGGTGGAGTGAATGCGCCTATGCTGCTATTTTAGGAGTGCAGTTAGGAGGAACGAATATTTATAGTGGGGTTGTCAAACACAAACCATTATTGGGCGATCCTTTAAATCCAATTACTCCCGAACAAATCGATCTTGCTCTACAATTAACTCGTCATTGCTTTCTCATTTGGTTGGCGATCGCCATATCAGTAATCAGTTATCAGTAATCAGTTATCAGTGCTTTTGGATTAATTCTCCATTGTCTTCCGATTGCCGATTGCTCTTTCCTCATATTTAACAACTTTTATGGTTCATTTTGGTATTATCTGTCCTACTGTCCCCGGTCATCTCAATCCCATGACGACTTTGGGGTACGAACTCAAACAGCGCGGTCATCGGGTTACACTGGTAGGAATTCCCGACGCGCGATCGCATGCAGTAGCAGCAGGATTAGAATTTCGAGCAATTGGCGAAGCGGAGTTTCCTGAAGGTACAAATCAAAAAAACTTTGTCCGTTTGGGAGAATTAAACGGTCTAGCAGCATTACGCTATACGGTAAGTTTCCTCAAGCAAATGACAGTTAACATCCTGCAAAATTCCCCCGCAGCGATTCAGCAAGCAGGAATAGAAGCTTTATTAGTCGATCGCGTTTCGTCAGCAGGAGGAACCGTAGCTGAATTTCTCAACCTTCCTTTTATCACCGTCCATAGCGCTTTAATCTTAAATCAAGAAGAAAATATTCCTCCTTTTAATACACCTTGGCAATATAACCCTACAACATGGGCACGTCTGCGAAACAAACTGGGTTACAGTATTGTAAATCGCTCTACGCAGCCCATTCGAGATGTCGTTGCCCAACATCGTCAAACTTGGAATTTGCCCCCGCATCGCGATTTGGATTCTGCGAATTCTCAACTGGCTCAAATTAGCCAACAACCTGCCGAATTTGAATTTCCTAGACAAAAATTACCTAAATGCTTTCACTTTACAGGGCCTTTTCATAATCCAGTCAGTCGCGCATCCGTCCCCTTTCCTTACGAGAAGCTAACCGGACAGCCGTTAATTTATGCGTCGATGGGAACTTTACAAAATCGCCTGATGTGGGTGTTTGAGAATATTGCCCAAGCGTGCGATCGCATTGACGCTCAATTGGTTATTTCCCTTGGTGGAGGGTGCAACCCAGAATCTTTATTCAATTTGCCTGGAAATCCTATAGTCGTCGGTTATGCACCTCAATTAGAATTGCTCTCCAAAGCTAGCCTGACGATTACTCATGCTGGATTAAATACGACTTTAGAATCCTTGAGTAATGGAGTGCCGATGGTTGCCATTCCCATTACCAATGACCAACCAGGAGTCGCAGCCAGGATTGCTTGGACGGGTTCGGGAGAGGCTGTACCCCTCGCTAAATCTAGTCCCAAACGGCTGCAAGAGGCTCTTAAGCGGGTGTTAAAAGAAGATTCCTACAAAAAAAATGCACTGAGGCTACAGGAGGCGATCGCGCGATCGGGCGGAGTTAAGAAAGCTGCCAATATTATTGAGGAAGTCGTCTCTTAAGCAGAAACTGTTTCAGTTATCAGTGACCAGTGACCAGCTATTAGAAGTCGGAAGTCGGAAGTCGGAAGTATTTTTAAAGACTTTTGAATCCTAAACTTTGAACTTTTTTTGAACTTTGAACTTTGAACTTTGAACTCTAATCACTGATTAGTGTTATCTTTGCCTTCGATCGCGATAAACTTCTCTTCTAAACTATCTCGTCCTGAAGCGCCTGTTAATTCTGATTCGGCTTCTAATTCGAGAATTTTCGTTTCTATTCGCTCGAAAACGCTAGAAGGACTCGCTCCGCTTAGATTTCCTGCTATTTCGTGCATTTTTTGTTGGGCTTGTGCCGATCGCAATCGAGCAATATAGAGATTTTTCTTGGCTTTTGCCTCGCTATATTTCTGTTCGAGGGTTCGCAAATCTTTTTTTAGCTTGCTGCCAATTTTGCTTTGCTCTTCTAACTGCACTTGCAACGATTG
>JALOOL010000347.1 GCA_025454425.1 Hydrococcus sp. Prado102
CAAAAATAGTGACTGATAATTGGTCACTGGTCACTGGTCACTGGTAACTGAAAAAGTGGGATTTGCATTTGAATGTTTGGCAACCTGTAGCAAAACAGGAGCGAGAGCGGGAATTTGGCATACGCCGCACGGAATTGTAGAAACGCCTCGATTTATGCCAGTGGGAACGCTGGCAACGGTTAAAGGATTGACTCCAGCGCAGATACAGACTACTGGGGCGCAGATGATCCTTGCTAATACCTATCACCTTCACCTGCAACCTGGGGAAGCTATTGTGGAGAGGGCGGGAGGATTGCACGAATTTATGGCGTGGAAAAGCCCGATTCTGACCGATTCGGGAGGCTTTCAGGTCTTTAGCTTGAGCGAACTGCGCAAAATTAGCGAAACTGGCGTGACGTTTCGTTCTCCTAGAGACGGACGAATTATCGAATTGACCCCAGAGCGATCGATTCAAATTCAGAATGCTTTGGGAGCAGATGTTATTATGGCATTTGACGAATGTCCGCCCGCGCAAGCGTCGCACGACCATGTAGCAGCGGCGACAGAACGGACGTATCGCTGGTTAGAACGTTGCATCAGCGCCCATCAGCGATCGCAAGATCAAGCATTATTTGGCATCGTTCAGGGCGGAATTTATCCAGATTTGCGGCAGAAGGCGGCTGAATCTTTAGTTAAGTTAGATTTGCCTGGGTATGCCATTGGCGGAGTCAGCGTTGGGGAAGAACCGGAACTCATTCACAAAATCGTGCGGATGACTGCCCCGTTATTACCGCCTCAAAAGCCGCGTTATTTAATGGGAGTAGGGACATATCGAGAAATGGCAGTTGCGATCGCGTCTGGCATCGATTTATTTGACTGCGTAATACCGACTCGTTTCGGTCGTCACGGAACGGCAATGGTTGGGGGAGAGCGATGGAACCTCAAAAACGCCCAATTCCGGGAAGATTTTACGCCTCTCGACCCGACTTGTCCTTGTTACACCTGTGGAAATTTCAGTCGCGCCTATCTCAACCATTTAGTTAAGTCGCGAGAAATGCTCGGCTATATCTTGCTTTCTTTGCACAATATTACCGAACTAGTACGTTTTACCCAACGGATTCGAGATTCTATTTTGCGCGATCGCTTTGTCGAAGAATTCGGCGATTTAGCTGGATTATAACCGCCGTCTTGGGGCGAACGAACCGCCGACCTGTAAGGGCGAACGGTCGTTCGCCCCTACACAAGACTACTGTACTAAAGCTTCGCCTCGACGATACAACTCGCGTGCATAATCCGTCCAGGTTCCTTGTCCCCAGTAGCGGAAGCAACTCGTTTGCACCAGAAGATTGTACAGGAATGCTTCTTGGTAATCGGCGCGCTTTGTCACCGAAGGATCTTGTTGCACCAATGGGTCATATTTTTCGTGGAACATAGCACTGAGCTTGTTCATCGGTTCGAGAACATTTTCGTAACCCTGAACCCAACTGAGGTTATCCGTCCAAGAAGCCCCATCCATATGAAAACGATGGTCGGTTTGCTTTAACTCCTCGATTGCCTTCGCTACCGCTTCTGGCGTAGCTGAATCGGGGTTAACGCGCTGCCATATCTTGTGTTGTTGAGTAGCTTGACAAGTTGGATAGTCGTTGGGATTAACACCCGCTGCTTCGAGGATTTCTATATATTCTGTACCATTAATACCGACAACGCCAGCTTTATCGATGCCATTCCCCTTGATTTCGTGCCAAACGGGTTGAAAATCGCGAGGAAATTCATTCATCATCACGCCGCCATTTTCTCCGTCGGCAATTTGCGAGACGCAACTGGGAACGGTAACGTTACCGATTTGTTGTTTGCCCCAGCCTTTAGCTTCGTGATACGGTTGCATTTGGGCAACTAATTTCGTATCCGAACCTTGCGTTTTAATTAACGCGGTGATGCTTATGGTTTCGCCTTTGGAATTTCGAGCAACTAAGCGATTGGGGACGTATTTATCCTCTTGTCGCAATCCCGAACCATCTAGACGTTCTACAGAGTGTTCTTGCACCAATAACCAGCGATAACCGCATTCTTTCAACGCTTTGATGTATTCATAAAGCGTATCTGGATTGTTGGGCAGGTGCATTTCTGGCGGCGAGAAACCTTTGACGCGCTTGAGGGCATCGTAGCCAAAAAGTTCGGCAAAATATTGCTGCCATGCCTGAATGTGTAATTTAATGTCGGGAATGGGCGTAGAAGGAACGACAGCATGACTCCACATCGTCCCCAGCCATTCTACATAAGGTTGATATTGAGGATCGCAAGCAAGACGTTTGAGATTGTTGAGAATGTCCTCGCGTCCCATTTGATACAATCCCCAAAGCAAATTGCCGGAATAATCCAGCATGATGCGAGGGTTGCAACCATTACTGACTAATTCGGGAATAAAATCGCCCATGCGACTGTAACACCAAGCGAAGACTCCCGCATTATGATTGTCTCCCTCGCCCTGATGCTCGAACATATTTTGAAGATTGCTGATGAGTGCGCCATTATAACCTGCGGGAATGGTGGGTTGGTGCATGTGAAGGGCGCAAGCAAATCCCGCTGAAATGTTTTCTAGACGCAGGTTTGTTTTTGGTAAAAATATCGGGTCGCTGTGGTTAACGACTGCATTAATTTCTGCTTCCCAACCGCATATATTCGGCAAATCCGATTTTGTTGAGAGGTTGGGAGATGGTACGGATGCAATCATACGATTTTCCTTGAATATTCATAATTTTGCGCATACTCCTCGCTTACCACTTGTTATGCGCGAATTTATCATAGCTTAGATATTGTTCTTATCTACTTTAAGAAAGAATACTATTATGAGAGTTTTTTAATGATGTCAAGAGAAGTAAAGTTTTATCGAGAATTCTTCTTTATTTTTAAATAATTGTAATGAAATAACGAGCGGCGTAATAATTACCGATAAGCGATCGAATTTTCGATCTGTAGGTTGGGCGATCGCATTTCTCGAAGAAAATATTTACATCACCTTCATCTAAATCAAAGATTTTTCCCTTAAAAAAATCCTGAATTTCTTCATCTGAAATCATTATTCATATTTCTCCAGTCATAATTAAATGTAAGATGGTAGGCAATGCCTACCCAGCCCTTTCAATGCGTTCATCAGTACTAATGATGTTGTCTAGTAGTTTGATGAGTCTGTAAAAGTCGTGCAGTCGAGAGATGGCGATGTTTTGGGTCAACAATTAAGGAGTCTCGCCTTTTTTTTACCCCCCTGGGAGTTTTAAGAAAACGTCGAAGATTAACTTGTGCTGCCAGATGCTGAAGAATCAACACCATCTCGTTGTGCGAATAAATCCGCCAAGATTGCCAAGCAATTGAAGGAATGGCAATCATCATGCCTCGATATGTAGCTTGAATCTCATCGACCAGATAAAAATCCGACAAGCCTGCCTCAAGAATGCCAATTTCATCTACGCTACTCAAAGCGGCTCGTAGAGTTGCCAAAATGTTGTAGGCGACTAATGCCATCGAAAAAGAAAATAAAGCCGCTTTGGGATAAGCTAAAGTTTGGATTTCTCCATTAAAGTTATCAGTGACAGTTTGAAAAAGGGTTTCGATATTCCAGCGATTACGATACACCTCGGCTACAGTAAAAGCCTTGACCTCAGCAACAGGAAGATTAGTCAAAATAGCAATTTCCCATTCGCCATCTCTTGTTGCTTGAGATAGTTGAACCAAGACACGGCGAACTCGCAGCGAGCTTCCTTGGTAAGCAATTTCTACTTCTTGCTCAAAAATTTTTCCAGTTTCGGTTTCTCCTAAAAATTGTAGTTCGCTGCAAGGTTTCCATCCTAATGCCCCATGTTGGCGAATCACAAAGAAAGCATTTTTCTTAGCGATGACGAACAGAAATTTTGCCGTACAAAAATTGCGATCTCCATTCCAAACATCTTTGGGTTGAACGGTTTCGAGAACTTCATCGAATAAACAACGCTCTTGGGCATGACCATCAGCGCAAGGAAAAATATCTGTTACTAGTTTGAACTTCGGGTCTAATACGACCAGAGCCTTACCCGGCAGAGCTTTGGCGGCAAATGAGCGAATGGCATCCAAACGATGATCTGTCGCCCCCAGACAAGTGCCATCAATAATCTTGAGTTGGTATCCCGGCAAGAGATTTGGTTGCTCAACTTTCATGATTTCGAGCAAGATTTTTAGTTCGGTTGCCGTTTCTCTTAATATTGCCTGAGTTACTGCCAGTTCTATTCCTTGTAACTTGTTGTACAGTGCTGTTGTGCTGACACTGATTTGGGCAGCTTTGGCTCGATAAGCTGCATGAACTGACTTGTGGATTCCACATACTACCAAGCTCATCAAATCTACTTGACTTGAAAATAGCAACTCTTGCTGATATTGAGTCACTGCATGAGTTTCAAATAACCGATCTATTCGTTCTGGAGCAAACACTCGTTCCATCAATCCTCGTGCCATTACGCTCAGAGGACTTTCCTTAACAAATTGCTCAAAAATCGCTTCTAGCATTTTGACCACCTCCGCTCTGATTATTGTTGAGGATAACCTGAAGCTAGCTCCTTAACCTATTCTCACAGAAGCTTTCAATTCCCTTGACATAAGTACTTATGAACGCATTGAAAGGGCTGGCAATGCCTACCCTACAATTAGGCTAGCTTTAATTTTTCGCTCGTCTATTTAGTAGCTATGAATTCGCAGAAGCAACGGTTAGTCGCCGCTTTACAAACCTTTCTTGACACGCCACTGGACGCGCAACTTCAACAAGCCGCTAGTACCGATTCTCAAAGGATCGCGCTAGAATTATTTGGCGCGATCGCAACTACTGTACCCGCTTATCAAGACTTTCTTAGAAAACAGGAAATCGAACCAGAAAAAATACAAACTTTTAGCGATTTCCAATCTCTACCGCTGACGACTAAAAGTAATTATTTACAAGCTTATCCATTAGCTGCTTTATGCCGTCACGGAAAGTTAGAAACTTGCGATTTTATAGCGGTTTCCTCTGGTTCGACAGGAAAACCGACTTATTGGCCGCGTTTTGTTAGCGATGAGTTTTCCATTGCTAGGCGCTTTGAACAGGTGTTTTGCGACAGTTTTGGGGCAAATACTAAATCTACGCTAGCGGTTGTCTGTTTTCCTTTGGGAACTTGGGTAGGAGGAATGTATACGACGAGTTGCTGTCGTCATTTGGCGGCGAAAGGCTATCCTATTACCTTAATTACGCCTGGAAATAACAAAACCGAAATTTTTCGAGTGGTGCAAGAATTAGCGCCGCTATTCGAGCAGACTGTATTATTAGGCTATCCGCCTTTTCTCAAAGACGCGATCGATAGTGGAATCACTCAAGGCATTGAATGGTCGCGTTATTCGATTAAGTTAGTATTTGCAGGGGAAGTTTTTAGCGAAGAGTGGCGAAGTTTAGTAGGCGAAAGAGTTGGTTCGACGAATCCTTGTTATGATTCTGCTTCTCTTTATGGTACGGCTGATGCTGGCGTTTTAGGCAACGAAACGCCGTTGAGTATTTGTATTCGTCGCTTTTTAGCGAATTGTCCCGATATTGCTCGTATTTTGTTTGGCGAATCCCGATTGCCGACTTTAGTTCAATACGATCCTAATTCTCGCTTTTTTGAAACGCAAGAAGATGGGACGTTGCTTTTTTCTGGCGATAATGGCATTCCCTTGATTCGATATCACATATCGGATACGGGGGGGATTATTTCTTATGATGAGATGCTTAGGTTTTTGAATGAAAACGGTTTCGATCCTTTAAAAGCGTTAAATTCTCAAAATAGAGAAATTTATCCCTTACCTTTTGTTTATGTCTTCGGTCGCTCTCACTTTACTGTCTCTTATTTTGGCGCAAATATCTACCCAGAAAATGTGATGGTGGGGTTAGAACAGCATGAGATTCGAGAGTGGGTAACGGGGAAATTTGTGATGGAAGTTAAAGAAGACGATCGCAACAATCGTTTTTTATCTATCGTCGTAGAATTAGGATCGGAACTAGAAGCGAGTCCTCAAATCGAACGCGCGATCGCGATGTCAATTCACACTCAATTGTTACGTCTCAATAGCGAGTTTGCCAACTATGTTCCTCCAGAATATCAATCGCCTCAGATAACGCTAACTGCCCTCGGCGACCCAGAATACTTTCCTTTAGGGGTCAAACACCGCTACACTCGCAAATGATATTGCGATTCGTTCTGCAAACAAATTATCGCTTAGGGACTTGCGGGTTAATAAGTTACCAGCTAGACTGAGCAAGCAACTTGTTACTTCCTTTGTGAGCTATGCTAACTGAACTAATAAAATCAAGTT
>JALOOL010000348.1 GCA_025454425.1 Hydrococcus sp. Prado102
TCGCTTCACTGCCGTTCGGTGGGCGGTTTCTAATCGCTTATCTCCTCCCACCAAACAGGCGAGGCTGACGCTTTTCGGGGCAGAAAAAGTCATGTCTACCCCGGCTCGTTCTTTAGCTGCTCGATCTTTGGGTTTTTCTCGCAACGATCGAGTTCCATCGGGATGATAACCAGCGATCGCGTTTTGATAAGATTCGTCATCCGCAATCTGTCCGCTCAATCCCAATGCCAAAGCTCCTTTTCCCCACCATTCGGAGTTAGAAAGAGCTTTGTTTTGGGAATAGTAATTATCTTGCTTGTAATACCACTTCCCCTGCTGCGGGGTAATGGTGGCAATGGTAAGCATATTGTTAAAAACCCGTTCAATAGTTCGGCAGTTGTAGAGAAATCAGCCGAAATTGATTTGGTCTAACCGAGAGTTTAAGTGGCGAGAATGTATGGATGCACTCGGTTTCAGACTTAATAAAATTATAACCTAGAAAGTAGATGATGCAAGAGTTTGAGCGGTATTTTTAGCACCATTCGGTGCGACAGGTGCGGCGATCGCTCTGAGTTATTTTTGAGGGAGTTAATATCAAATCTGGAGTAAACTTGTATTTTTCAAAAATCTTTATTTAGCTCTTGGTGTTTTCTGTGTCTTTGCGAGCGAGTAAAAAATTAATGCAAATTTATAGAAAATTAGTATTAATTTTTTTCTTTTAGTAGCTTAAATTGCTAAAATTAATATTTTTATATTCAGAAAATCTCAAGAAAATAGATTATTTTTTTTACTTATTAAATAGTATATAAACTTAAGAATAATTCTTTTTTAGTTTAAATTAATTAATGTGTAAATTGATATTTTCCCTAAGTCTATCTCGATTGTTTTGTTTTAAAGATGTTTAGATAATCGCTGAACCTTTTCTAGATCTTGATTTGACGAGATTTCTTTGATGAAACCTTACTTTAACTCAAAATAGATTAATAGTTCTTTCCTGTATTTGTCCTACTAAGTTCCTCTATTTGTCCTTATCTAAATGTTCGAGCTTACTTGAATTTAAATAATTGGGTTTTCATCACTGAAAAAATGTTTTATAATCCTTGTAAGTTCCTCTCATCAGTCTTGAGATTTCCTTAAGAAATTCAAACAACTTCATTAATTAATGAAGTTTTGTAAATAGGCAAGTAAGGATTAAAGTCATGCCTGACATAATTGCTGTCATCGATTTGGGAAAATCTTTAGAAAAATCTATCTGGACAATTCCATCGATAAGAGAAAAACAACTTCTATTTTTGGAGCCAGAAATTGTTAGCTTGACGCGAGAAGATATTGCTAACATAACTAGAGAAAATGCCGACCCTGAAAAAGATGCTTGGTTGGTATTTCCCGATGGAACTGGAGAAGCGTTGGGCTTTGTTACTCGTACCTCTCGCTACCGAAATCGACGAGATATTGCCAAAGACGAACTTAAAAGCCTTCATGGCGTTAATCGTTGTCTAGCTATACTAGGAGCGATCGCCGAACGCGCTCAACTAACTAACAATTCAGACTCAGAAGAAACAAAATTCTCCGTAGCAATATCGGTGCTGTTACCGCTTAGCGAGTGGTCTACCCGTAAAGAGTTTAAGCAAGAGTTACTGACTGCATTACAATCGGGATTTAATTTTCGCGGCAAGCAGTATCGGGTAAGTGTAGAATTGCTAGATCTCAAGCCAGAAGGATTGGGCGTGTTGATGCGGCGGCAGCTACAGCTTCCTAAAGCCGTGTATCGCAGTCGGGCAATTCTGTGCTTAATTATGGGGCATTACAACAACAGCCTGTATCTCTATCAGGGAGGGCAAAAAATCGTCGATGATTGCACCTCAAGCGGATTTCATCAGCTAATTGATGCGGTTGTTGCCGAAACTGCCTTGGATGCGAGTAACGTTGCTAGTAACGATCTCGCCGAAGCTATTTATTATGCTCGGTCTAAACCCGACTTAATCAAAGCGTTGCTATGGCAGAAAGTAAAGGATGAGGAGAAGTTAGTCCAACAAGTCGAGCAAGTATTATCCGTTGTCGAAAAAGTTAGTGCAGATGTATGGAAATCTACCCAGTCGTGGATCGATAATAATTTGGGAGCCAATCGCTTTAAGGTGAATGAGGTTTTGGTTTCTGGGGGAGCATCTCGTTTCTTTCGTCGCGAGATTGAGGAGTTTTTCTCAGGAGCAGACGTGCTGTGGTCTTGTCAGATTAATCAACTGGTGGGACGAGATTTTCAACTGCCTTGTGAAGATGCGATGGCTTACCGCCTAGCCGATTCTTACAGCGTCTTTGAATGGTTAGATAACTTAAGTCAATCAACCTATTCATCACTAGCAATTGGAGCATAAACAACTCTTTCATCCAAAATAGTCATGAGTGAGATACGGGACAAAGACATCAAACTTCGAGTCCAGAAAGTGAAGCCAGGATCGAAAGAAGAAGTGGTTTTAGAATTTGTTCGTTCTGGAGATTTAATGCCCATGCGTCAGATGTTAACTTGGACGATGGAAATGTGTTGGCTTCCTTTTGCTTATGAATGGAGCCATGCCGACGAGCGCGCGATCGCTCAAAAGATGGCGATTGATGCGGTATACCAACTCGAAAGGCATCTGGACTATATGCGCGATACTTTTGGTTTGGAGCGAACGCGCAAGAGAGAAAACGGCATCGATGCAGAGCGATCGGATAACGATAGTCTGCAAACTCCCGATCTAGAAACCATAGATGAGTTACCAGGAGAATACGATTTAGATGCGTTGGGGTTTAGCGATTTCGATGAATTGAGTGGAGAGATGTTTAGAAATGGCTCGATAACTAAGGCGGCATGAACGATGTCTACCTCAGAACCAGCAGTTGAGTACGGCACTCAACTGCGAAATCAATACTTAAATTTAGCTCGAATTGTCCTCAACCGACCCGAAATCGACTATAACTCTCTTTATCGACAGTTTGCTTCAAATCAATGGGCTTGCGAGAGACTCGACCGAGAAGTAGCGGCACTGGCGCTGAGGATGCAGCATACGCCAACTCAAACCGCTTACCTAATGGCACAAAGTCCCTACGCTCAGTACGAAATTAATGAGAAAGGGACGGCTCCAGAAGACTTGCTTCCCTATGCCAAATCTGTTGTCAGCTATAGTCTCGCACAAATGCGTTTCGCTCAATCCTCTCAGGCTTTATGGGACAAGTATAGTATTGGAGTTGAGGCTCGGACTCCGGCTCAATTGACTCAGGCAGTGGTTAAGAATGCCCTGCAAGACGGTCAAAGTCGGGAAGCGATCGCAACGATGCTCGAAGCCGACCCCGAATACAAGCGAATTGAAGCATCTCTTGGAGAGGCAAAAGCCAAACAATACGTTCGACTAGCCTTAAGCGCTGCCGTTCGACTCGAAAAAAAGGAACGACAACAGGGATTGTCGCAGCAACATCAGCAGCGACCAGAGATGGAATTGTAATTTAGAGATAGAAAACGCTCAGATTATTCGAGATCGCACAGTCAGAAATTTGATGACGGAGTGCTTCTGATGATAAAGGGATCGTTCTTACCCTAGCGCTTTCAAGTTTGGGCTTGGCTCTTTCGTACAAAGCGATCGCATCCGCATCGTTATGAGCGTTGCTATAGATGATGCCGTCAATGACTCCGTAATCGTCGGTATTTTCGTAGAAATAACGCGACCATTCTACTGACAGTTGGCGATCGGGTATTTTAGAGAGCGCCGCAACCGAACCCGCTTTCATAGAGCCAGACCCCCGCAGGTCTAATAATTCTAACGAAGCAAAGCGATCGACGAGCGCGACTTGTTGATGGGATATCTCAACAATCTTTGTATCCCCAAACACCTCTACCAAACAGCCGCACAGACTCGATCCCCAATAATTTATCCCCCGTTCCTCATCGATACTTGGGGAAGTTGGATCGCCTCGATGGTGGTCGAAGCGGCTCAACGGGCCAAAATGGCGAAACGTTAAGGCTTGGGTATTGTGCCTAGTCGGATCGAATATCCTCACCAAACGACGCTTTCCCGAATGTACGACCTTCAATGGCGAGATGGAACGATTGGGAGGCGGCGGCAGAATTAAAACCATTAATAAATTCCTACGCCGCGAGCCTCAGCTACTACGCGATCGACTATGCCGCGTTTGAGGGCATCCAGGGGAGTCAAACCGTCCAAAATGGGGTTGGGACGGGTTAGCCAACTAACTTTAGCCAAATTGGAAACTTGAAGGACTTTTAAGACTTCTGGCAATCCTTTTACAACTCCATCAGCTCCTTCGGGGTCGAACTGCCACAAAGGATATCGCCATTTTCCGTTATCAAGGACGGCTACTAAGGTATTGTTTTTAACGCGATCTAGTGGGGTTTGTCTGGACTTACAGCCTAATAATCTAGCTACTTCTTCAGAGGTAATTGTCTCGGCGAGTAACTGTCTTCTGTGTTGATAGGAATGAAGCAAGCTCAAAAAATTAAGTTGCAGTTTTTGAGAAGGCGAATATTCTCTTTCTTGTAACTCTAAAGCTAGTTGTTCTTCCTCCTCTGGTGTAGCAGGAGGATGTGTTATTCGTTGCAGTTGCTTGCCCATTGATTCCAATGTTTTAGGGGATTCTTGTTGAATCAAGTCGTATACTGCCTCAAGAATGACCTCTCCCGGCTTCACCTTTGTGCGCGGGAGTTTTTCTTGGCGCTCTATTGTCTTCGTCATACAATTACACAAGAGATGTCCAACTCAATTATAGTAGCAGTTAGGCAAGAGATGTCCAGTAACGAATACAATAAACCTGTAAAAAAGTACTTTTGAGAAAGCTTATTAAGCGAGAGCTAATTTCTTTATGCCTCTTTTGATTCATGAAAGTAGATTTATTCGGTTTTATAAATAAAAATTTAATTTTCCGATTATCATAAATTTGAATGCTCGTCCTGACCCCCTGGTTTCAACAAGATAATGGATTCTGGTTATATTGCCCCAAAGGTTTTTATTAGCTACAGTCACGATTCGCAAACTCACAAAGATCGCGTTTTAGATATGGCTAATCGCCTGCGCTCTGAGGGTGTCGATTGCCAGATAGATCAATACGAATTTTTTCCTTCAGAGGGCTGGCCTCGTTGGATGATGAACCAACTCGACTGGGCTGAGTTTGTCCTTGTGGTCTGTACCGAACAGTACGAGCGTCGCTTTCGAGGTATTGTAGCGACTTGTCGCGAATTTGAATTTCGCCACGGCTCTCAATTTTCTCGATTAGAGGGATTCGAGCAATTAAATCTTAGCCTACCGACATGGGATTTAATCTCTCCCTTATTAGAACAAGCAGGTCATGCACCGAACAGTATGGGAGAATCCTTACGCGAACTCCAAACAAAGTGAAATGCTACAAACCATAATCGGACGAATGGCGAGCAATTCACTTACTATTAAACAGTTAGGGGTGACTCTGTGGACAACCTTAATGGGCTTTGGTTTCGCCTACAAAACTCCTTCTTTGTTTTTGTTAGCATTAATTTCTTTGGCGTTACTGGGCTTTTTAGATACCTACTATCTTTATTTAGAAAAGCGATTTCGCCGAAACTTCAATCGGCTAACTGAATTATTTTGTGGCTTTAATTCCGACGCGCAAGACCAGATGAAACTTCTAAAAGGCAATTTCATAACTTTAGAGTCGTTGAAACCTCAAGAGGTTCTAAAGCAGTATGGTCAGGCGCTTCTGTCTTGGGCAAACATCCTTTATGTTGTCGTACTTACGATCGCGCTGGTTATTCTAAAAACTAGTCAGTAAAAAAGTCTTTGCGTTCCACAAACATACGTTCGTTTTTGTAGAACGTACAGCATGATTAATGCGGTTAGCCGTCGCCACATCACCCACTTGCTCTTGCTCGTCGAATACAGTAACAAGTAGATCGCATTTTAAACCCTTACTGTCACGTTCAACCTTAATGCAGGATTATTGAGCCAGCGATCGGCGATATGGGCATAGATCGCCGTCGTCCTCGGATCGGCGTGTCCCAACAAATCCTGCACTTGCCGCAACTGCGAACCACTTCTGAGTGCAAGCGTCCCCGCCGTATGCCTCAGCGAATGAGCGCTCAACTTCCTTCCCGATTTGGGCTTGGTTTTATTGGCTAACTTTGATTTGGCTCGCTGGGATTTTTCTTTTTTTAAGGGCGCAGGCTCTTTCAAGCCGATCGCGACCAAATACTTATCTAACCTCAGTTCGGGATAAAGAAAAGGACAGGTAGTAAGCTGAAAATAACGACAATTTCAGATAACCTGCCCTATGTTTAGTTTAGATGCTTTATTTTG
>JALOOL010000349.1 GCA_025454425.1 Hydrococcus sp. Prado102
TTTCGTCATTTTCCGCAAGTTGACCTTTATCCTAACTCCCAGCGAGCGGCAGAAGTCGCCGAAGCTGCGGGGGCACAAGGACAATTTTGGCAGATGCACGACTATTTATTTCAAAATCCGCTTGCATTGGACGATGAAAGCTTGCGACAGATCGCGATCGCTCTTGGCTTAGATATACAAAAATTTATAACAGAAATCGAGACGGGCGTTCATGCTCGACGGGTATTAGAGGATTTTAATAGCGGCGCGCGCAGCGGAGTCAGTCAACCCCCTGCGTTTTTTATTAATGGAATTCGCTATAAGGGCGCTTTGGATTTGCCCAACTTAATCGATGCAATTCAAGAAGCGGGGGCAGATATGGAAACAAGTTAAAAAATTAAGTAATATGAGGAAAAATTAAGAAGTAATATTACTGCTTTAATAAAACTTAAAAATAAGCAATTGCTGTCTGACCTCATCGCCAACATCAGCTAGTAGAAGCGACCTCATAAAATTTTTCGCGATCGCACCTAAAGCTTATCAACTGAGGGAAAGAAAATGACTCACGGCAAAACCTTACCAATTAACTATTACAACGAATCAGAAGTGCTTCAGGTGCTGCCCTCATCACCGAACCTGTCAAGTGCCAAACTAGGCTGGACTGATTTTGTTTTGACGCACTATAGCCATCCTGCTAATGAAACCGAGGAACATTACGGAGAGCAACACATTATCACCGTAATTCTGAGGAAACCTGCTAAAATTTACCACTCCCTTGAAGGACGATTTTTTAGTCACGTCTTACAACCCGGAGATGTTACCCTTTGTCCGGCAGGTTTTAGTCAGTGGGCAGCTTGGAATGAAGAAGTAGAATTTCTCATGCTCAATGTCGAACCAGAATCGGTCAAGCAATTTCTCTACGGGCAAGGTTACACCCAAAAATTTGAACTCTTACCGCGAATAATGGCTAAAGATTTCTTGATTCAACAGATTGTCAAGACTTTGGCTCAAGAAGCCACATCGGGCGGCAAACGCGGACAATTGTATGTAGAATCGCTTTTTAATTTGTTAGCGGCTCACCTGCAACGGTTTCATACAATACATACTCCCGAACTGCCAGAACACTTTCAGCATCGAACCCAACGTCAACTACAACCCGCGATCGATTATCTTTACGATCGCATCCAGGAAGATCCAAGCCTCACCGATTTAGCTGCAATTCTGAAAATGAGTCCCTACCAAGTCGTGCAACTGTTCAAACAAACGACTGGGTTTACTCCCCTGCAATTTTTGCTGCGCTGTCGGGTGGAACGAGCAAGACAGTTACTCAAGAATCCCAACCTATCTATGATGGATGTGGCAATCCAAGCAGGATTTTCTAGTATAAGCCTCTTCGAGCGACACTTTTACAGCATCGCTGGAATAACACCAACAGCTTATCGGGAGAACTAATCGCTATGGCACACAATAGAACCATTAGCCTCGATTTCAACACCGAAGATACTCTTTTGCAGGTTGTACCGCGATCGCCCGTTCTCTCTAGTTATAAAGCAGGTTGGAATAATATTTGCGTCGAATGCCACCGCCAGCCTCCTTACGAAATGCCGAGTATCAGCCACGCACAGCACGTAGTTGCAATTTTTCATCCCCAGCAACCGTTTACCGCCGAGCGAACTTTAGATGGACGTTTGCGATCCGAACAAGTTATGGATGGCGATATATTAGTGGTTCCAGCCGAAGCATCCCACAGTTCGTCTTGGAATGGAGAACTCGAAGCAACTCTCCTGATTCTCGACCCTGCATATATTGCCAACATTATTCCAGACTCGATCGAGCCAGACCGAGTGGACTTTGTGCCTCACTTTGCCCAATCCGACCCGCTTTTGTATGGAATTGGATTGACTCTTAAAAAAGAATTGGAATCTGGTAGTTTTCACAGCAATCTTTACGTCGATTCCCTCTGCAATGCTCTATCAATGCACTTGCTTTATAACTATGCCTCAAGAGAGCCGAAAATTAAACAATACGAAGGCGGACTTTCAAGAGGGCAACTCAATCGGACACTCGAATACATTAACGACCATCTCGAACGGGAAATTAAACTAAACGATCTGGCGAAACTGATAGGAATGAGTCAGTATTACTTCAGTCGCCTGTTCAAGCAGTCGATGGGCATTGCTCCTTACGAATACGTTATTCAACAACGGGTAGAAAGGGCAAAGCAGTTACTCAAACAACGAGACGTTACGATTCTCGATGTTGCCACGCAATGCGGATTTACTCATTCAAGCCATCTGGCTCGACACTTCAAACGGATTGTCGGGGTCGCGCCGCAAATTTTTCAAAAACATTAACGATCTATGAGTGAAAGGCGATCGCAAACATCATAACTAAATATATTCAAAATAAAATTTATGCCTCAAAAAAAGTATTCACGGATCGATTTTAGGAAAAAAGGCTCGGTCTTAAAGATTTACTCGCACCTGCCGCTGATTTCCAGTCAAAAACTAGGGTGGAAAAGCATTAATGTTGATTACTACTGTCAGCCTTCTATTCACTATCCTTCCCTAGAAGAGTCCTTTGCACAACACGTTATCGGTTTGCGTCTAGGCCCTCCCACTCAGCAAGAAATGGTGTTTGAAGGTCGTTTCCATAGTAAAACCATCGGCCCTGGAGATAGCGTTCTCGTCCCGGCTAATCTACCGCACGGATCGCACTGCAATAATGAATGCGAATATATAATTCTCAGTCTTGAGCCAACACTTTTCTCCCATGTGGCTTATGAATGCGTCAATCCCGATGCCATCGAACTCATTCCCCATTTTGCTCATTCCGACCCTCTTTTGTATGGAATTGGATTAACTCTTAAAAAAGAACTAGAATCGGGCGGCGATCGCGGTAATCTTTACGTCGATTCTTTATACAATGCTCTATCGATGCACTTGCTTCATAGCTATGCCTCAAGAAAACCAAAAATTCAACAATATGAAAGCGGACTTTCAAAAACTCAACTCGATCGAGTATTAGAATACATCAACCACCATCTCGAACGGGAAATTAAACTAAACGATTTGGCGAAAGTGTTAGGAATGAGTCAGTATTACTTTAGTCGCTTGTTTAAACAGTCGATGGGCGTAGCTCCCTACGAATATGTTATTCAACAACGGGTAGAGAGGGCAAAACAGTTACTCAAACAACGAGACGTTACGATTTTTGATGTTGCCACGCAATGCGGATTTACTCATTCAAGCCATCTGGCTCGACACTTCAAACGTCTTGTAGGAGTCGCACCGCAAGTTTTTCAAAAACATTAACAATCCATAAGAACGCAATGTCAAACTCATCAGCAAGTTTTTGCTGATAAAAAGCAAAATCGTGCTTTTGAGAGCAACAATGTGCGCGAATGGCATAGCAAAACGCTGTAGGCTTTTGTTATGCAGAAAGTTCTCATGCGAGGGTACTGCATTCCAGCCTTGAAGCATTTAGAGATGACAAATACCTTGAATCGGCTTCTAAGGTTTTGGCAATTGGTAAAACACGCTCGTAAAAGTCGATCGAGATAGGTAAAACAATGCCATTAGAGAAGCTCATTAAAGTTGACTTAAATCGGGAAGGTTCTTTAAGTCAAATTCTGTCGCGATCGCCATCTATCTCTTACAATCGAGCAATTTGGTCGCAAGTATCCGTCGAACATCACTGCCATTCTGCCTATGAAACGCCAGAACATTGTTTTTCTCAGCACTTTCTGGGAATCAATCTTGGTGTGACTAACAGAATAGAACGATGGTGCGAAGGTCGCTATCAAAATCATGATTTCTGTACGGGTGAATTCGATCTGATTCCTGCCAATCTCCATCAAAAAGTTCGTTGGGATCGAGATTTGGAATTTATTGCTTTTGGCTTCGATCGCGCGACTGTTACCCGTATGACAGAACAATTGAGCGATCGCGTTGAATTCGTTCCTTATCATAAAGTTAACGATCCCTTAATTTACCAGATAGCACTGAATCTCAAAGCCGAATTACAATCGGACGGATTAGGGAATCGGCTTTACACTGAATCTCTCGTTCAAACTTTATTAGTCCATTTATTGTGTCAGTACTCGACTAAGACACTAAACCTCGATAATTATCAAGGAGGATTGCCCAAATACAAGCTCAAACAAGTTATTGAATATATCAACGAACATCTGTGTGAAAACATCTCGCTGGCAACTTTATCAGAGCTTGTTGGTCTAAGCCAGTATCACTTTGCTCGAATGTTCAAACAATCGACGGGACTATCTCCCCATCGCTATGTTATTCAACATCGCATCGAACGGGCAAAAGAGTTATTGCACTGCCAAGAACTCTCGATTTCCGATATATCAACACAATTAGGCTTTGCCGACCACAGCCATTTTGCTCGTTATTTCAAGCGTCTTATGGGAGTTACACCCAAGCAGTTTGTTAATTCTTCCCATTAGCTTTTCGTAGAATTTTTGTCAACTTGCATAATTCTTTTGTAATGCAAGCAAGATTAGGATATCCAAATTATTTTTATAGAGAAAGAGCAATATCTTTAGTCAAACATTAATACCTTTTAGGTATTAAAAATATACTTTTTGTTCGTTATTTTAAATTTTTATAATATCTTTTCTAAATGGCAAAAATATTCTACAATAAGCAAAATTATTATAGAAATCTCAAGCTAAATTTTCTATAATTTAGCTCAACGATTCGCAAAAACTTAAGCTTAGCTCGTTTCATTCAAAAATAACATCGAGCTATCCTCGTTGATGAGAAAAACTCAAATTACAAAAACCGCTAAACAATTTACTGAGATCGCTATTTAAAATTTATTTCAATACCTTACAAGCTTTTTTAGAAATATAAAGATTAGGTCTTGAAAAATTTCCAATCTTATTTTCGATACCCATTCAGATTATGAGTCAAAACACGAAAACCCATCTCATTCACGATAGAAATGCTAGAGGTCACAGTCAAATAGGCTGGCTTGATAGCTATCACACCTTTTCCTTTGGTGGCTTTCAAGATCCAGATCGCATGGGGTTTCGTCACCTGCGAGTCATCAACGAAGATCGCGTCGTTCCTGGTGCGGGTTTTGCCACCCACAGCCATCGAGATATGGAAATTATCAGCTATGTCCTCGAAGGTGCATTGGAACACAAAGACAGCTTGGGCAACGGCACTATTATTAAACCGGGAGAAGTGCAAATTATGAGTGCGGGGACGGGTATCACTCACAGCGAATTTAACCCTTCCGAAACCGAAGCCGTTCACTTTTTACAAATATGGATTATTCCAGACGAGAACAATCTCGCTCCCAGATACGAACAGCATTATTTTTCACCGGAGGAAAGACAGGGGAAATTACGTCTCGTCGTCTCTCCTGACGGCCGAGAAGGCAGCGTAACCATTCATCAGGATGTCTATCTATATTCTTCTTTACTGAAACCAAATGACAATATAACCTATGAAATTCCATCGGGTCGCTACGGATGGGTGCAAGTAGCCCAAGGTATTGCTAACTTGAACGGTCAAGAACTTCGCGCGGGTGACGGAGTGCAGATCGATGGCGAAGAGAATTTAGAAGTCAGTACTAATATCGGTGCTGAAGTATTGCTATTTGACTTAGCGTAAATGTCAAATTACTACCCGATGAGTGTTTCAGTCCATAAAACATGGACTTTATATGTAAGACGCTTAATTGATTCCTCGGCGGCTCTTGCGAAGAAGTGCAAGATCTCAGTTTAAACGTATTCATAGCGACTAACCCAGTTCTTAAACCGACTTCTTATATTAGTTCCAAGGAATTAATTCCTTGGCGAAACATTAAACATCGCATTAACTCACAAATAACCAAAAAGGAGCAATCAATCGTGTCTAAACTCGAACTATTAACACCCCAAAACTGTACGATAATTTTCATCGACCACCAACCCCAAATGGCTTTTGGCGTTACCAATATCGATCGCCAAATGTTAATTAACAACACTGTCGGTTTGGCAAAAGCAGCAAAAGTATTTAACGTTCCCGTTATTCTTACCACAGTCGAAACCAAAAGCTTTAGCGGCTATATGTGGCCCCAACTCTTAGAAGTCTTCCCAGACAAAACACCCATCGAACGCACCAGCATGAACTCTTGGGATGATGCCAACTTTGTTGCAGAAGTAAAACGTCTCGGTCGTAAAAAATTAGTCATTGCCGCTTTGTGGACGGAAGTCTGTTTGACATTCCCCGCACTCGAAGCAATGGCAGCAGGAT
>JALOOL010000059.1 GCA_025454425.1 Hydrococcus sp. Prado102
AAGTCAAGAAGATATCGATCGCATTTCCAAAGCACTCAATCGCTTTGTTAAAGAAGACCCTACCTTACACGTTAGCAGCGATCCCGAATCTAACAAAACCTTGCTTTCGGGAATGGGAGAATTGCACCTAGAAATATATCTCGAACGAATGAAGCGAGAATATCACGCTGAAGTTTATGTAGGTACGCCTGCGGTTGCTTATCGAGAAACGATCGCGAAAGCTGCCAAATTCGATTATACCCACAAAAAACAAACCGGAGGAGCGGGACAATTTGCCCACGTCATCGGTCGCCTAGAACCTTGCACAGAACCTTTTATCTTTGAAAATAAAGTCGTCGGAGGGACAATTCCGAAGCAATTTATTCCTGCTTGCGAACAAGGATTTCGCGACGCATTAAGAACGGGATGGCTAAAAGGCTATCCGATTGTCGGCGTGAAAGTTATCCTAGAAGGAGGTTCTTTTCACGCGATCGATTCTTCAGAAATCGCTTTTCGTTTTGCTGCAAGAGAAGGATTCGAGCAAGCATTTGCTAAAGCGAAACCGACGCTTTTAGAACCGATGATGCTATTGGAAGTGGAAACGCCTAGCGAATTCGTCGGTAAAATACAAGGGAAATTATTATCTCGTCGCGCTTTGTTATTGGGTTCGCAAACGAGAGACAATTATGCCATTCTTGAAGCAGAAGTTCCGTTGGTTGAGATGTTTGGATATTCGACCGAATTGCGGTCGCTTTCTCAAGGAATGGCGACTTTTTCCATGGAATTTGCCGAGTATCGACCGTTACCAGAAAATTTAATCGATGCAATTCGGTAAAAAGAATGGGGAACGGCGAATAGTTTTAGAACATTTTTTAAGAGGACTATTTACCCTATTTTTTGGAAGATTATAGCAATTTTTATTAATTGCGAGCGACATTCATCCCGATAACAAATGCGATCGTAATATTTCGTTTGATTTTACTACGAGAATCACTCAAAAAAAAACAGCTACTTAAAGGAGCAGCGGCTTCGTCGCGCGCTATCAATGTTAGATGAAACCGATCGCGATATTATTAATTTACTTCAGATTCGATTTGTTGCGATCGCGACTGGTCAATACGATCTAGCGTTTCTCATCGCCATGAGGTACATCTAACTTCTGCCCGGAAGCCTTCTGCCTTAAAACTGTAAGCTATGTACCTCAGCTAGAAGAGAATTGTTGAGAAACTCAAACAAATTCCTGGAATTATTCGACACGATTCACACTTTGTTTTGAAGCTGCTAAAGGCAGAGTATCAATACATTCTTACCTAAAATACAGCTTCAAAAAGATTTTATCGAATTGCCACTGGCGGTAACTTAGGAGCCTCCCAATTATTATGATTTCTGTTTTGAGGAGATTCTGCTTCTAGAAGAAGATTGCGAAGAAATCTAACAAAAGCTTTTTGAATTAATTTTTCTGCAATTTGTTGACCCATGTGTTGAGTTTCTGAATTTCTTAGCAGTCGATTGATAACGGGTAATAACCGCAGAGGATCGAAACCAGGTGTTTCTTGCAATATCTTAATGATATTTTTAATATGCTCTAGGCTTTGAGAATTTTCTCTCAATTCTGGAGGCGTTTCTTGAACGGCTAATCCAACTTGTTCGCGGACGACTGTCGATAGGTTAAACCAAGTTCTACGACCAAAAATATCGAGCGCATTGACAACTTCATCGACTAATTTTTCGCGAATAAACGAACCGCGATCGCTAAATAGAAAATCAACACCTTGATTTAAAACGCTATCAAAATTGTAATCGGGAGAATTTTTAGCGTTGCGCAATAGATTTTCCAATCGATTCCAGCGAAACTTTCCATCTTTAAATAATAAATCGCGTAAAGACGAGCGCAATTCTGTTGAGGGATCGGTGAGCAAGCGTTTGGCAATGTATGGATAAGCTTTATTGAGTACCTTAAAATTGGGGTCGATCCCGATCGCAATCCCTTCTAACGTCACCATAGAACGAATAATTAAAGCATAATAAGCAGGTACTCTAAAAGGAAATTCATACATCATTTCCGACATTTGATCGGTCAGACTTTTAAAATTTAACTCCGATACGCTAGCACCTAAAGCATTGCCAAATACCTGTGCTAGTGCTGGAATAATCGGAGCTAGATTGGTGTCGGGAGTGAGAAATTCTAACTTGACATAATCATCTGCTAAAGCATCAAAATCTCGATTGACTAAATGCACGACAGCTTCTATCAATCCGTAGCGTTGATGGGGTTTAATTTCGCTCATCATGCCAAAGTCTAAATAAGCTAATTTTCCATCCCTTGTCGCTAACAAATTGCCAGGATGAGGATCGGCATGAAAAAATCCATGTTCTAGAAGCTGGCGCAAAGAACAATTTACTCCCACTTCTATTAAATGAGTCGCATCGATTCCTTGTGCTTGAATGGCTGGAACATTGGTTAGTTTTGTCCCATCAATCCATTCCATTGTCAGGACTCGCCGTCCGGTATATTCCCAATAAATCTTAGGAACGTAAACTTCGGGGAGATGTCCGTAAAGTTCGGCAAATTTTTCTGCATTTTTGCCTTCTTGACAATAGTTCATCTCTTCAAAAATCCGACTGGCGAGTTCGTCAGTAATGGCAACTAAATTTGAACGTACTTGCTTGATATTTTTTTGCACCCAGCCAGCTAGGGAGCGCATAATATAAATATCTAAGGTGATGCGTCGGATTAAGTCGGGACGCTGCACTTTGACGGCGACCTTTTCCCCGGTTTTGAGACGACCTTGATAGACTTGTCCTAAAGAAGCTGCTGCGATCGGTTTTTGAGAGAGTTCTGCATAGATTTCTGCGGGTGTCGCGCCTAATTCTTCTTCGATAAAACGATAGGCAACCTCGTTGGGAAATGAGGGGAGTTGGTCTTGCAGGACTGTCAACTCGTCGAGATAAGCTGGCGGCACTAAATCGGGTCGCGTCGATAGTGCTTGTCCTACTTTAATATAGGTAGGCCCTAAGCTCGTTAACATCTCTCTAAGCTGTATAGCCCGTTTTGGTAAGTTGCGATCGCTATTTCCGGTAATTTTGTCGATCCACGACCGGAAAAAAAACCAAAAAAGCGGTAAACCAATTTCTAGCAACCGCCATAACACTCGTAGGGGACGATAGCGGTAGTATTTGTTAATTTTGTCTGGATTGTATCGCCAACTCTCAGGCGCGCTATCGCTAACTGGGCCTAAATTTTCCCGATGTTTTCCTGGAATATGTAGTGGCTGAGATTCAATCGTTACGATCTCTTGAGCGGGCAATTTCGGTAGGATAGTTTGAGACATTGGCTTGAATCCAGACATTAAAATTGCTCTTAACCTATAAGTTAAGATGAGATTTATATTTTAGCTTTGTAAACTATTGTAACAACTTCTCTCTCTAGTCAGATTGCTAAATCAAGTCGGGTAGAAATTTTTAACCGTACTTAAATTTACGCGAGTTCGACAGAAAAAGTTAGCTAAAAAGAAAGTTCATAAGTAAGCTTTAAGATACTAATCAAAAACTTCCTTAAGCTCCCAAAAACATTGTATCTTGCTTTAAAGTAAGCCAAAGCCTTCTCTGGTGCGAATAGTTTTTTAAATAAGTTATCAATGCAGTAAAAAAGCCATATAACGTTCGCGATCGCGTATATAAGATATAGATGCTTAAGTTTTCACGCAGTGTCAGCGCGATGTAGCTTTCTCCCCAACGATTTTTATTAGCAGATGCAAAGATTCTTCATTGGTGTGAGCATACAGCTTGGTAACGCCAACCATTTTCTTAAAATGCCGATGTAAATGGCTCTGGTGAACGAAACAGATCTAACTCATAATTTCGATCGCTTTACTTTAGTTACATTTTAAAAAGCGATCGCCCCTATCAAATTTTTTCGCTGTTAGCTTTCAACCATTCAACCAGTTCGGGCATCAATTGGTCTTGCGATTCCAGACTTGCAGCTAAATACAAAAAGAAGTTGGCTGCATCGACTTCAGTAGCGACCAATTCAATTCCATTAACTGCCAAAAAAGTATAAACAGCAATCAATGCCACTCGTTTATTGCCATCGATAAAGCAATGATTTTTGACGAATCCATAGCCATAAGCAGCAGCTAATTCGTACAAAGTTGCTTCGCCATTACTGTAGTAATCAAGATTTTTAGGTTTATTTACAGTTGAATCAAGGGAACCCCGATCCAAAATTCCAGAACTCCCCCCTGACTCGGCAAGAATTTCACCATGTATGGCACAAATATCGTGGATATCCAGCCAATAAGGTTCGCTCATTTAGCTAACTCTATCAAAGCGTTGCGATATTTTTTCATACCGCGTCTGGCAATTTCCATTTTCTTAGCGAAGCTGGGATCGTAGGCTGAAATTTCATATCCAAAAGGAGTTTTTGTAGCGAAAAGCATATCTCCATCGGCAATGTTCATATCGACTGCCATTTCCTTTGGGATAATGACACTAAGCGAATTCCCTCGTTTTTTGGCGTTTAGAAGCATTTTTGTAGTTGGATTTATTTATACTCTTTTATGTTAATACAAATGTTGCTACAAAATTTTAGGTGCTACAGAAATAAAAGCGATCGCTCGGCGTACAAACTGATAGACACTCCTCAAGTGCATCTTCAATTTGCATAAATGAATGATGGTGCTTTAAACCATAAATTACGAATTACGAATTTGACAAGCGCTTTTTGGTTGCAGCATTCCGAACAAGAATAAGAAGCATTCCTATTCCTGTAAATACCAAAGCCAAAATGTGACTTTCCGAAGAGGCAAAGGCAACTAGAATTAGATCGAAAAGTAGCGCGATCGCCGGAATCCAAATAGGAACCTGGAAACCGTTAATTAAAGGTTCTCGGCGTTTGATAACCAACAGTGAAAGATTAACCAAACAGAACATCGCTAAAATTAAGGTTGCGGTAGTTCCAGCTAAAAATTGCAGCGTGCCTGAGAGCGCTAAAAAAATCGCGATCGGTAGAATGACTATTAGAGTTCGGTAAGGAGTTGCTCTGCGCGAGTGTAATTTTCCTAACCAAGCAGGAAGAAGTCCTTCGCGCGACATTCCAAAAAGCAATCGCGATGCTGTCACAAAATTCAGCAACGCCGTATTCATTACTGCAAACAAAGCAATAATGCTAAAAATAACTTGTGGGAAATTGGGCTGCGCTTGGCGAACGACATCGAGTAGTGGAGCGTTTGAGGCAGCAAGCTCTGAGGGGGAGATTACCTGAATGGCAAGCCAAGAGATAATTATATAAATAGTACCCGCGATCGCAAGGGCAAATATAATCGCTCTTGGCACATTGCGTTCGGGATTTTTTACTTCCTCTGCAACGTTGACAATATCCTCAAACCCAATGAAGGCATAGAAAGCCAGTGCTGCTCCTTGCACAACTGCTGTCCAACCTATTGCTTGTTGGTTGGGAGAAGCAGCAAAATCGCTTGCTACCGACCCACCACCAAACAAAAATAAGCTTCCAACCACAATAACGATGACAAGCCCTAAAACTTCGACCGACGTACAAAAGATATTGAGGGCAGAGGACTCCTTTATGCCTCTGAAGTTGACAAATGCCAGTGCCCCAAAAAGAGCAAGAATAATCGACCAAGCTGGAATGGCTGGAAGAAAAGCATTGAGATAGCCTGCAAAGGCTTTCGAGAGCGTTGCCATCGAAACTAGGCAAGTACAAAACATTAACCAGCCAACCAGAATTGAAAGCCAATCGGTGTGAAATGCTCTATGGACGAAGCAGGCAACTCCGCCACTTTGTGGAAATCGACTGCCGAGTTCGGCGTAACTTAACGCCGTGAATGCCGCAACAATCATTGCAATTAGGAATGAAGCCCAAACTAAAGTACCGGAAAGTCCCGCAATTTTTCCGATTACTGCATAAATTCCGGCTCCGAGAATATCTCCTACTCCGTAAATGACGAGAGTCGGCAATCCGAATACGCGCTTTAGTGAATTGACTTCTGATTCTGATTCTACTTCTGCTACCATAATCACCTTTTTTAAACACTTCATAACGGTTGTGAGTTGAGTGTATTAAACTGCCGATCTACAAAACATCAGCTTTTTGGAGGAATGCGAACGCGATCGCATCAACTATTTTTTAGTTCATACCGATTAAAGATGCGATCGATATTATTGCTTGCCCAAATCTTGAGTTGTCATTGATAAGCACATTCTCACTTTTATGTCAAGATTTGATGATTCTAAGCTTTCACGCATTCAAATTACTTACAGGACTAAAGCCAAAAACATTATAGGTAGTAGCTCATCGACACTAATTCAGTTGGTAAAATAATGGCAATAACTTACATAAATTTAGATTTTTTGGATTTAATTTACCCACAATTTTAGTGTGGATGAGCTACTACGAGAACTATAATTATTTTGGTTATTAACAAGTCTAAAAGTGTGACAGCTTATGTCTGCACGAGCGTGTTTTGGTATCCATTAACAGGCTTGCTATTCTTTTTTACCCAACAAAAATTCTTGATGAATCTCCCAACGTTGACCGTTATGAATGAGTAAAGTTAACTGGGAAACGAGAAATTCAAAGCGTAATTGCTGCTCTTTAAACTCATCCCACGCTTTATAAAAATTGGCTTTGGTTAAATCGCGAAATCCTACGGTTAGATGAGGAGAAAATGGTCGATTTTTAGAAACTTCATGCACGATTCTCAAGGAAGTTTCTAACTCGTCCATTAATGCTTTTTGAATGGCTAAAAGTTCTGGAGTTTTGAGGACGTTAATAAAAATAACGCGCGGTTTAAAGGCACTAAATCCATCTAAAGTCATGGAAATTGGAGATTGTGCGATCGCAAACTCGCCTAATTTTTGTTCTAGGAAAGTTAAATCTTCTAACTTCCATTCAAACGGAGGTTGTAATGTAATATGCGGTGGCGATTTTTGTGCGGCGCAACTATTGTAAACTTCTGCAAAGTGTTGCTTGATTTTATTAGCAATTTGTTGTATTTCTGCTGGTGGCAATAAAGCAATAAAAAATCGTCGTTTGGATTGAGTCATGTGTTTACCATAAAATAATATTCTTAGATTTTTATAAAATTTCTTTCATAATTCATAATTTCCCATGCCTTGGTTTGTCAAAATTGAAAAAGGTATTGTAGACAAAGCAACATTCGATCGCCACGTTCCCGCTCACAAAGCTTTTGTTCGCGATCTTATTGCTAAGGGTCATCAAGCAAAAACAGGTTACTGGGGAGAGTTTGGCGGAGGAATGTTACTTTTTGAAGCCGCATCCTTAGAAGAAGCGAAAGAAATTGTGGCACGAGATCCCCTCATTCAAAACAGTTGTGTAGAGTTTGAGTTGCATGAATGGTGCGTGGTAGTTTCTTAACACTTTCCGCATACCGACCCAATTTTTTGATAACTTTAGGTTTTAGTACCGCATTGATGCTGCCTAATTTTCAACAACAAACGATCGCGACAAGTGAAGTAAACATTAACGTCTGGACTGGCGGTAAAGGTTTTCCGCTGTTACTCCTGCATGGATATCCTCAAACCTATGCGATGTGGCACAAAATAGCCCCTCGTTTAGCAGAAAATTTTACGGTTGTCGCTACCGATCTCAGGGGATATGGAGATAGCGACAAACCACAAGGCGGCGATTACTCAAAACGGACAATGGCACGAGATCAAGTTGAGCTTATGTCTCAATTGGGATACGAAGAATTTTATTTAGTCGGTCACGATCGCGGTGCGAGAGTCGCTCGTCGTTTAACTCTAGATTATCCCGAACAAGTTAAAAAACTAGCGCTTTTAGATATTCTGCCTACTTACGAACTCTACCAAAACACGGATCGAGAATTTGCCACTGCTTATTATCATTGGTTTTTTCTCATTCAACCCTATCCTCTCCCCGAAACCTTAATCGGTACTAATCCCGAATATTTTTTGCAGGCGTGTTTGCGATCGTGGAGTAAAGATTTTTCTGCTTTTACACCGCAAGCGCTAGCAGAATACATTCGTTGTTTTAGCGATTCTTCGACGATTCACGCCACTTGCGAAGACTATCGCGCCGCTGCTAGCATCGATCTGATTCACGACGAGTCAGATATGAATCGAAAAATTCAGTGTCCGGTTTTAATCCTTTGGGGAAGTCAAGGAATACTCGGACGCAAGTATGATTTTGTCTCCCATTGGAGACAAAAAGCGATTCATGTTAGGGGAATGGGAATCGATTGCGGTCATTTTTTAGCAGAAGAAAAACCCGAAGAAACTTATTTAGCCATTCGCGATTTTCTATCTTCCTAGCTTATTCTCAATTCCTTGACAACCGCCAGGAATAGTGCTGCGAGTGAATTCGCCTCCCCAAGCACAACAATAGTAACGCTGTTCTTCGCTAAGATTTTGAACGTTGGTCAGATCGGCATTTTCGATGACAACTCCGGTATGAGAGCCGGTATTATAGTTAGGAGGAACGGTACGGCTGCGAGGACTAGCGGTTTCAACGGAACCGTAGAACAATTTCGCTCCTTTGAGATCGGCTCCTTGAAGCTTAGCTTCAGACAAAACAGTACGAGAAAGATTAGCTTTAACTAGATCGCAGTAACTTACATTGACGCGAACCATATTCGCTTCGCTCAAATCCGTCCAGCGCAAATCTTGCCCTCCAATATCCGCCCCAGCTAACATCACGCCTAAAGCAATCACTCGTACTCCTTCTTGGCGATCTTCAGCATAACCGCCAAATCCATCGAGAATCGGTCTGCCTAAGAAGCGATCGCGCGCGAGTGGCGTTAGCAATCTAGACTGAGATAAAAAGCGCAAAATTTTGGCTTTTCCTACCGCATCGACGCTACTAAAAATGGCGGCGGTACGTCCTTCTGCGATCGCCCTTTCTTGAGGCCAATCTTCGAGAAATCCTTCTTGATCTAACGCGAGATCGGAAATTCCTTGGAAATACGCATCAATCGTTTGTTGTTGGGTAATGCGGTTTTGTTGGATGGTTAAATCTCTTGAGATGACATACTGTTCCCAAGCGACATAAACTGCCAACATTGCAATCATAATCTGACCCAATGCACCTACCCATTCTGCCCACGAACCAAACTCATCGTATTTGAAATTTTCCAGCCAAGTGCTGATGCGAGTGTACAGTCCAAAAAATTTAGCGATACCTGCGACGGATATTATGAAAACGATAAATCCAAAAACTGTTCTGCGATCGCTCGGCGTTAGATACCGATTCAGCCATGCTTGCACTGAAGGTAATATAACCCGTAAAGACAAAAAAAGTGCGACCAAGGCTCCTGAAAACCCTAACCAAGACCAATTAGACAACAATCCAACTATCATCACTCCTACTGCGCTCAGCAAAAGCCAAGGATTTGATGGGTCTACTTCTCGCAAGTAAATGGGTCGATCGGCAAGATTTTGAGGGGGTGGAATAACTGGTCTTAACGACTCGTGTCGAGGAATAGAACCATTGTCTGAGATGGGTTGGGCGGTTAAATTGCCTTCGCGATCGCCTTTGGCGCTACCGGTCGGGTAATCGCGAAGCGCTTTTTGGGAATTATTATTTTGGTTAGGATCTGGTTGCGTCGTCATGCTTATAATGAATTATCAATTATCGGCTATTAGTTATCAGTAAACCGATAACAGTTAAACTATATCCATATTAAATTTGCAAGTTTAATCTTAAAATTTTCTCTTACTCTATCCAAACTCGCTATTTCTGCATTTTCTGTAAATTGCGCTTCACTTCAAAATAAAGTTTTTTCAGGCGCAAATCGAGAGAAAAACCTCGGCGAGTTTGAATGACGATTGTCTCGGCGACGCGATCGTGAAATGCTTGAGCGAGTTGCTCGTCTGCAAAAGCGGCGCAACAATCGACTAATAACGGACTAATCAACAACAACATCGATAGACCGTTGATAAAGTTAATCTCTAAACCAAACATTGCCAGCATTGCTGCAAAACCAACAATTCCTTCTCGCTTTGCTAATGTTAATAGCGTGGGAACTCTATTTAATCGAAGATCGAGAACTTTCATGTCCAACGCCCAGCGACCGAGACTTTGACCTTTATTTTTATCTACCAGAATAACTCGCAGTGCAAACCATCCAATGATAAACACCAACCACTGCAAAGAATCGACAAAAAATGAACTCACAAACCAAACCGTGACAAAATCGATCCCAAAAGCAGCCACTCGCCGCTCGATTGGAACTTTGGGATAGCGTCTGTATCGCGTTTTTTCAGTCAGCATGGTTGGTGGGGATAAAGGCTTATTCCATTCTAAATCGAGTAAATCATTTATAATTTTACAGCGATCGCCTTCCGAGCAGCGATAGAGCAGATCCCATGAATATGAAAAAAACATCAATCAATAATGAAAAAAAAATGACAGTCCGCTTCAAAAAATTCAGTTAATATACTGGTGGACAAACTAAATAGCAAGATTATCAAGAATTCGCCTTAAATTAATGGAATCATTATCAACGGTATTAATGGCACTAGGATTATCAGCAGATGCGTTTGCAGTTTCTATGTCTAGTGGGTTACTGATTAAAAATATAAAAATAAATAAAGCTCTAAAAATCGCTTTGTTTTTTGGCGTATTTCAAGCTTTAATGCCTTTGATTGGCTGGGTGGCAGGATTGACCTTTCGAGATTTTTTGGCTCAGTTCGATCATTGGATTATTTTTGCATTGTTAGGATTTCTTGGTGCAAAAATGATTTATGAAGCTCTTCAAGATGAAGAAGAAAAAAAATTTAATCCGTTAGAACCTTATACTCTTATGGTGCTTGCGATCGCGACAAGTCTTGATGCTTTAGCAGCAGGATTGGGCTTGTCCGTCATCAAAACCCCTATAATGCTAGCCGTCGCTACAATTGGATTTATTACTTTTGGCTTATGTTTTCTTGGAGTATTTATCGGTCATAAATTTGGTAATTTATTTAGTCAAAAAATTGAGATTTTAGGCGGATTAATTTTAATTTTTATTGGAAGTAAAGTTTTGTTCGAGCATTTAACACTATAAAAAGTACTGTGCGATTGAGACGAGTTAGTTTTAGAACGCAAAACGACCTGAAAAAACAAATCCAGAACCGCTTCAAGATTTAATCGTAAATTATGTTCCCCGAATAAGAGCAAGAAGTCTTTTGTTTCCCAATCCCCAATGAAAACGATCCCTGAAATTAATGATAAAATTCGCCGTCAAAAAGCAGTTGTTTGGACGGTAGAAGAAGTAAAAGCTAAAGTCTTAGAGATCGGAATTTCTCAAGCGTTTAAAGAAGTGGATGTGATTTGTACGGGAACGTTTGAGCCGATGGAATCTTCTGGTGCTTTAATCAATCTAGGACATACCGATCCCCCTATCAAAATTCGTCAGTGTTGGCTCGATGGCGTACCCGCTTATGCAGGATTTGGAGCAGTCGATTTATATATTGGCGCAACAGCAATGACCGATTTTGTCGGGACTGGCGAGGCGATCGATACGGAAGTTCGTCAAGGAACCGCACTTCCAGAACGAGGCGGGGGTCATGTTATTGAAGATTTAATTGCGGGTAAAACGGTTAATTTGCGCGCGATCGGTCAAGTTACAGACTGCTATCCTAGAGCATCTTTTGAAACGACTATCAACCGCAATACTATCAATCAATTTTACCTGTTCAATCCTCGCAATCTCTATCAAAATTTTATCGTGGGGGTTAACGGGGGCGATCGCCCGTTATATACTTATCTGGGCCCTTTACAACCCAGACTTGCTAATGCCGTATATTCAAATCCTGGTGCGATTTCTCCCCTTCTTAACGATCCCGATTTACAATTAGTGGGCATCGGGACGCGAATTTTTTTGGGCGGCGGGATTGGTTATGTTGCTTGGGAAGGAACGCAGCATTTTCCTTTACAAAAACGCTTACCCAATCGCACGCCTATTGGCCCTGCTGCTACGCTTGCTTTAGTTGGCGATGCTAAACAAATGGATTCTCGTTGGGTACGAGGTTGCTATTTTAAAAACTACGGCCCTTCTCTTATGTTAGGGGTAGGTGTTGCCCTACCCGTTCTCAGCGAAGAAGTAATTCGCCATTGCGCCGTACAAGATAAGGATATTGTCGCTCCTATCGTCGATTTTGCCATTCCTCGGCGCGTTCGTCCTACTTTTGGTTTAGTCAGTTACGCTCAACTCAAAAGCGGTCGCATTACTATTGAAGGAAAATCTGTACGGGTTGCGCCGCTAGCAAGTGTTTTTCTGTCGGGCCAAGTCGCTCAACAGTTAAAACAATGGATCGAAGCGGGAGATTTTACACTAACCGAACCAGTGGCTGCAATTCCTATGGATCGTGCCTTCTTACCCCAAGATCGTTGGGGTTCGCAAATTGCTTTAGAGTAATCGAGGACAAGATTAGACTTTCTCATGAACCCATCCTTCAAGAGTCTCCCTTGTCCCCCTTGTCCCCCTTGTCCCCCTTGTCCCCCTTGTCCCCCTTGTCCCCCTTGTCTTCCCCATCTCAATCTGCCGATCCAATCAAAACAAAACCCGCCCAATCGCGGGGAGAAGGGGTTAGTTTCATTTGAGTTAGCATCGCTTGACGCAAAGCTTGTGCTTTGTCGGGAGACTTTTGTAAGTTGCGGTAGAATTCAACCATTAAACTAGCCGTCGGTTTGTCGGGGACTTCCCACAACGAGACGACAACGCTAGAGACTCCCGCCGTGAGAAGCGATCGCGATAACCCGATCGTGCCATCGCCTGTAATCTTTCCCCGTCCGGTATCGCAGGCACTCAAAACGGCTAAGTCTGCTTGTAGTTTTAGGTCGAAAATTTCGCCTGCTGTTAACAGTCCGTCATGATTTTGAGATGCAACTAAAGCGAGGGAACTTTGCCATGCTTCTCGGTCATTTAACAGTCCGTGGGTGGCAAAATGAATCGTTCCCGCTTGGGAAATCTTTTCTAATACCGTTGCTTCGGTTGCATTTTCTCTAATGATAGGTTGAGTGGCTAAAATTTCAGCAATGGCTTTCGCTTCTGTCTCCGAACCTGGTAAGGGAATGAGGTTTTCTGGCATAGGTACGGGATTGCCAATCACTAAGGAAGAAGGGTTAGTTTTGGGTTGCTTTTTCGTTAAAGTTAGCGCTTGGATGGATGAGGCGTATAAGATGGTATGCCGTTCGATTAAAAACTTGCCAGAAGCGTCTTGTAGGGCTTGGAAAGGCACTAAAAATAACGAGCCTTGGGGGATAAAGATAACTCGTGCTTCGGGCTGTACGGGCAATAAATCGGCAATGGGTTGAATGAGTAAGTTATAAGTTTCTCGTAATGAAGAGTTTGCTTGAGAGGTTGAGGCAGTGTCATCAATACCCGTTTCTCGCAAAGAGACGACGAGATTGGTTAATGTCTGTTCGTCTCGATCGCTTCTAGAAGGGTTATTTGCTAAAATTCCCTGTTGTTTTATCTCAATTGGCTTCAAATCGATGCGTTGAAAACCAATGTTGCTATTAGGTTGAATAACCCAAACATAAATTTCTGAATTGGAGACAATGGAATAAGTGACTAAAGTAGCTTGCTGATTTTTCGCGATCGCCTGAATCTCTGCTACAGTTGGAAATTTAACGGTAGCATCGAGATCGGGGTTATCGGATAAGCGCTGTGCTAGCAACTCGACAAATGCTCTCGCACGTCCCCTCTCAGCAACTTCTAACGCTTGGGTATAGTTCCCTTGTTCGACTAATGCCGTTTGCCAGCTACTATAAAGACTAGACTGGGTTTCAAATAGTGAAATTTTTTGGTCGTCTCGCAATCCCGGACGTAAATATTCTTCAAAAACTTCTGCGCTTGTTTGAAGTGCTTTAATTGCCTCGGAGGTCTTTTTCTGTTTTAGAAAAGTTTCTCCTAATCCTTTGAGTGCCTTGGTTTCGCCGATGCGATCGCCATTTTGTCTCGCCCAAGCTAGTGCTTGTTGATAATAGTCGATCGCTTTGTCATATTCGTCTTGCTGGCTGTAAAATAATCCCAAACTAATGAGAGTTCGCACGCGCCCAGACGCAAAATTGCGAGTGATGCTTAAAGCTTGTTCTAAATAGCCGATTGCTTGGTTTTTTAGTCCTAAATCGAGCGCTACGAGTCCTAAATTATTTAATATTATCGCCTGACTGTTCAGATCGCCCAAAGATTCAGCAAGATCGAGCGATTGCGAATACAGCTTTAATGCTGCTTGCGAATCTCCTAATGCTTGTTCTACTCGTCCTATATTACTGAGGGTGCGAAGAGTGCCCATGCGATCGCCGTTTGAGTTGCGTACTGCTAATGCTTGCTGGTAATAAGTTTTAGCTTCTTCATACTGTCCCAACTCTAAATAAACATCGCCAATTGCATTGAGGGTTCTTCCGTAGTCATTGCGATCGCCCGATGTTCTTTGAGCAAGTTGTAAATAGTTTAATGCTTCTCTATACGCTCCCATATAGTATAGAGTTTCTCCTAATGCAATGCGCTTACGATTTTCTTGGGCGATATCTCGCGTTGGCAAACCCATTGCACGTAAAAGGGTTGCATATGCCCGTCGGTATTCTCCTAACTCCAAATAAACTAATCCTTGGGTTGTTAATAATCGTCCTTGTTGGCTAAAGTCTGTACGGATTGACTCAGCTTGTCTCAAATAATTAAGCGCTTCTCGATAGTTTCCTTGGCTATAAGAAACATATCCCATACTAGTAAGGGTTTCTCGTTGTCCTGTCGTATCTGCGATCGCTTTGTAAAGTTGTAAAGCTTGCTCTAATTTAACTTGAGCCGCTTGCATCATGTTACTTTGTATAAAAAAGTCGGCTTCTTTATAGAGTTGGTCTGCTTGGATTTTTCGCGAGTCGATTGCTTGAGTGTAGATTTGGGGGGAATATCTCACGCAGAGGAGGTACGGGGGGCGAATTACTTCGCCCCATTGAGTGCCGTCGCGCAGAGGCGCAGAGAGAGTGTTACAGATTATTGGCAATGCGAATAATTCCATTTTTGATGAGATCGGTGTTGAAGTTGATGAGCAAATCGAGAGATTTTTTTGTTAAGCGAAGATAGGTAAGCAGTTGTTTTTTATGGACGGGTGCAATAGTTTCAACTGATTTAAGTTCGACGATTATTTTATCCTCAACAATAAAATCCGCTCGAAAACCCTCTTCTAATTGGACTCCTTCATAGACAATAGAAATAGGTTTTTGTCTTTCAAATTTCATTCCTCGTTTCCGTAACTCATAAGCCATCACCGACTCGTAAACCGACTCCAACAATCCCGGCCCTAACTGCGTATGAATCTTATATGCCGCATCTACAACCTCTCCAGAAACCTCATTTTCTCTCATTAAACCTCCTCCTATCTCTCTGCGCGACGGACGCTCAGATGATGGCGACACAGGTTCGCCATCCGCGTCCTCCTCTGCGCCTGGAGCGTGAGAAAAAAAATGAAATATCTTATTCTATAAAAAAAACTTGCCATAAAAATGCCCTTTGATTTTCCTAATAACGCTACTACTAGTATCGATTTATTAACCGACACATTAGAAGAAAAACTTCAGCAACTTCGCAACAGTTTGCGTTCTGGACAGCGAGATTTAGCCGACTGGAAAGGGGGACAGATGGCAATTTCTGCGGTTCCTGGGGCGGGTAAGTCTCATAGTTTATCAGTTGCAGCAGCGATCGCGATCGCACGTTACCGACTTCATGCAAGAAAGCAACTCGTTATCGTCACCTACACTCGTTCTGCGGCGGCAAGTATTAAGGATAAGATCAAAAAACAGCTACAATACTTACAACTTCCTTATAATGGCTTTCTCGTGCAAACGCTACACGGGTTAGCACTGAATATCGCTAGTCGCCATCCAGATTCGTCGGGGTTAAATCTGGATGCTGCTACTCTAATTGCACCCAATCCCGCTCATCGCATCATTAGAGGGACTGTAGAACAGTGGATTAGTACTGCGCCGAGAAGATATCAAGTGCTTTTAGAAGGATTGGAGTTTGACGGGGAAGAAACCGAACGATTGCGCCGTCAATCTGTCTTGCGAACCGAAGTTTTACCCAGTCTCGCCCATACGGTTATTAGAGAGGCAAAAAGTTCCGGTTTATCGCCGCAACAATTGGAAGAAATCAGCCATCAGACAAGCGATGAGTATCAAATTTTAGCGATCGCGGCAGGTTTGTATCAACAATACGAGAAGTTGATGCGCGATCGCAATTTTATCGACTATGACGATATGATTCTTGCAGCGTTGCGAGTCTTAGAAAAAGATGCCATTCGTCAGATGTGGCAAAATCAAGTCTTTGCTGTTTTTGAAGATGAAGCACAGGATTCTAGTCCCCTACAAGAAAAGCTGATTGCGATTCTCGCCGCTAATCCCAGCAATCCCGACCTATCGCCTAATTTAATTCGCGTAGGCGATCCCAATCAAGCGATTAATTCTACTTTTACTCCTGCTGACCCCGTTTATTTCAACTGGTTTTGTAGCGCTTGTCAAAAGCAAGAAAGCCTCGCAACGATGGATAGGGCGGGTCGTAGCAACCAACGGATTATCGAGGCAGCTAATTTTGCGCTCAAATGGGTTAACAATAATTGGGGAGGAAAAAACCGACAGCTAGCAGAAGAATACTATCTCAAAAGGAATTATATCGATCGCGAATCGTTTCAAAACGGTTATACAACCGAGAAGATCGAGTTACCTTTTCGAGATCAAGAAATTTGTCTTGTCGATGCACTCGACCCACAAAAAGATTCTAACCCTTCAGCAGAAGGTAGAGGGTTAGAAATATATTTTCCCGACGATATTTATGAAACAGTCGATGAGATCGAGAAACGAGTCGTTAAATTATTAACCGAACATCCCAATCGCAATGCGGCTATTTTAGTCAGAGAAAATCGTCAGGGTCACTTTTTGGCAGAACAATTCGAGCATTTATACAAAGAACATCAAATTAAAGTCTACGAAGTCAGCGAAAGCGATCGCTACTCCAAAATTCCCCAAGAAATCCTCAAACTCCTACAATTTATCGACCGTCCCCATTCTCCCGACAATCTCAAAGCTGCACTAGAAATATTAGAACAACGCGATCTCATCCCCGCACAAGACCTCAATGCGCTAGCAACTTATCCCGAACAATTTCTTTATCCAGGCCCTCTCGACCCTCCTCAGAAACCTCCCGTCGAACAAGCGCGTCGTTATTGTTGCAATCTTCTGCGAGCGAGACTAGAATTGCCTCACTATCAACTCATTCCCTTTCTAGGGATGACCTTAAAATATACGGGTTCCGAACTTGCTACCATACAGAAACTTTCAGAAAGAATCGAGCGCGAGATCGTTGGTAATAGTTCCCTCAAAAGCGCGATCGCAACTCTTAATGATATCGTCAGTTCCGAACGTTTTGAAGCGGTAGAAGAAGAGACAGACGACCTCTATACTCGTCCGCGCTATCTAACCATTATTACCATGCACAAAGCGAAAGGGTTGGACTGGGATTATGTATTTATCCCCTTCCTACACGAAGACGTAATTCCAGGTAAACCTTGGGTTCCTACTTCATCGAAGTTTTTGGGCGATTTTACCCTATCAGAAGTTGCCCGCGCCCAAATTCGTACCGCCGTACACAGTCATTATCTCTATCAAAATCCCTTCCCTCGCATTCCTCAACCGCTAGAAGCGTGGGAAGAAGCAGGGAAATTGAAGAAAGCTGAAGAATTTCGCTTGCTTTATGTTGCCATGACGCGAGCAAAACGTTTATTGTGGATGTCGGCGGAAGCTAAAGGGCCATTTCGTTGGAATACCTTTCGAGGCGATAATAAAGGCGAGGGTACTAGCAATCTACAAGAAAAAAAAGCTTGTCCTATTCTACTCGCTCTCATGCAACAGTTTCCCGAATCAGTTATGCAAATACCTTTTTAAAGTCGAAAGTCGAAAGTCGAAAGTCGAAAGTTTTTTAAACTCGGAAGTCGAAATTTCAAGATTCTTCCCTACTCCCCTACTCCCCCATCTCTCTCATTCACCAATCCCTAATCGATATGAGAATTTTTTTAACAGGTGCAAGTGGATGTATCGGTCACTATATTACCGAAACTTTCATTCAAGAAACCGATCGCGAACTATTTTTATTAGTTAGAAACCCTAACAAACTGCAATTCGATTATAAAGCACGTCCCAGAATAACAATCTTGCAGGGAGATTTGCAAGAAATCGAAAAATATAGCGATTTACTAAAAACAATAGACGTTGCTATTTTAGCGGCTACTAGTTGGGGCGGTGCGGCAGAATCGTTTGAAACCAATGTTATTAAAACCACTCATTTAATTTCGCTACTCGACCCGAATATTTGTCAGCAAGTGATTTACTTTTCTACTGCCAGTATTTTAGATCGGAACAATAATTTATTGAAAGAAGCAGGTGAAATAGGAACGGATTATATACGGACAAAATACGAATGTTATTTACGATTATCCAAGCTCAAATTAGCCGATAAGATTACTACAGTTTTTCCTACCTTGGTAGTAGGAGGAGATGAAAATAAACCTTATTCTCATGTATATGCTGGTTTGCCCGATGTGGTGAAATGGATCGGCTTAATTCGCTGGTTTAAAACCGATGGAAGCTTTCACTTCATTCATGCCAAAGATATCGCACAAATTATTAAATATTTAGTTGATAGTCCTTCCTCACAAAGAGTATCTCGACAATTTATATTAGGTCAGAAAAGCTTAACAGCTAATGAAGCCATTCAAGAAATTTGTCAGTATTTTAATAAAAAAATCTATTTTCAAATTCCTTTGTATATCTGGCTGGCAAATTTCTTTATCGTCGTTTTTCGGATTCAAATGGCAGCTTGGGATAGATTTTATTTAAATTATCGTTATTTTACTTATCAAAATGCCGTTACCCCTGCAACCTTTGGTCTAACTAACTACTGTCCTACTTTAACAGACGTTCTCAAACTCAGAGGAATTAAATAAAATGGGGACTGGGATATCGGTGACTGGGACACTTTTTCAGTGCCTCTGTGGTTTATTAAAACAAAGCCTTTTAAGCAAATGAAATAGTTAAAATCTTTGTAGGGTGGGTAATGTTTAAGATAACCTATGGTTAAAGACTATTAAGATGTTTAGCATTGCCCACCATGCTGACGTTAATTATGACAACCTATCAATCCGCAACACAAATGAATACAAAATCTTAAAACCAAAATTCTGAATTTAAAATTTAATTATATGGAATTACTTGTAAAACTACTTAACCAGCCAAAAAGTCGAAAAGTTGCTGTCATTTTGGCATTACTAACTACAATACTTCCCATTCCTATTGCTGGGCTACACAAATTCTATCTCGGACAATATTTATGGGGAATAATATACTTCCTATTGTGGAGTACGCCAATTCCCCGAATTGCCAGCGCGATCGATGCGGTATGGTATTTAGTACAAGACTCCGAACAGTTTAACTGTCAGTTTAACAACCAAGCCTCAGCAAACGTTAGTTTAAGTGGCATAGACCCATCACAAATAGGCGCAATGGCAGAAGCGTTGCGCGAACTCGATCGCCTGCGAGAAGATGGATTAATGTCAGAATACGAATTTGAACAAAAACGTCGTCAGTTGCTCGATCGCATTGCATGAAATGGTTTAATCCCGCTCGACAGCGAATTCGTGCTAAAATCCTCAGCGATCCTTATTATCGCTTCCAATCGCTTGAAGAAGTCGCGATCGCGATCGAACTCGGCATTCATATCGATGTCAACTATGCTAGCATCGATGACTTGTTGCGACTGCCAGGAATCTCTATTCACCAAGCCCGAACTTTAGTAGAATTAACGGGAATGGGCGTTCAGTTTCTTTGTATAGAAGATCTCGCCGCTGCTATTAACGTACCCGTGCAACGCCTCAAACCACTGCAACCCATCTTATATTTTAGTTATTCCGATACAGAAAGTCTTTTAACCCCCCAGCGAATCAATCCTAACACCGCCTCAGCAGAACAACTCGCACAAATTCCCTTTCTAGACGATTCGTTAACTCAGATTATCATACAAAATCGTCTAGAAAATGGTGCTTATCGCAACCTAGCTGACATGCAGCGCCGTCTTAGTTTAAATAGTCAATTAATCTCGCAATTGATGTATTATTTACAATTATAATGCTCAAATTTGAACTCTCTTCGCTTATAAACTCCCCTATTGAAACAGTTTGGCAATTTCACGAACGATCGGATATCCTGCAATTATTAACTCCTCCTTGGCAACCCGTTCAAATCATTCGTCGAGAAGGCGGGTTAGATGTGGGAGCAATATCGGAATTTCGTCTATTGCTTGGTCCTATTCCCATCCGTTGGATTGCACGTCACATCGAATGTAACAAACCTTATCTATTTGTTGACAAACAGACAGAAGGCCCTATGCAATCCTGGTTGCATCGCCATCAATTCCAAGCAGAAAACGGTCGAACTCGCTTGACGGATAGTATTGAATACGAACTTCCTGGGGGAACAATTGTTGAGTTTTTACTGGGATGGTGGGTGGATTCTCGTTTAAAAGAGATGTTTCGCTATCGCCATCAAGTAACGAAAGAGTATTGTGAATAAAGTTCAAAGTTCAACGTAGAGACGCTTTCATTTCGCGACGGCATTCAATGGGCGGAAGTAGAGACGCGATATATCGCGTCTTTACAGCCCCCATGCCTCGTCTTTACAGTAGTTCAGTAATTTACTTTCGACTTTCGACTTGCGACTTTCGACTTTTATCAACTGGTCACTGGTCACTGTTAGAGAAGGAAGCGATCGCACTAAACTAAGATTAAAAGGTTCTTTGGCGATCGCCTTAAAATAAGAAGCATCTAAGTAATTTCGATACTCTTCCTCTTGGGCGAGATAGGTTTTAAAAAATGCTACGGTAAGAATGTTTTGATAATCGCGCGCGATCGCGGTAGCTTCTTCTTTAGCAATTTGCCTATTCGTCATTCCTTGCATGATGGGAAGCAATATCCAAGCATGAGGCAATCCTCGCGAGACGGCAAAATATTTATCGGAAGCAACGAGATCTTCAAACCCTGGCATCTGTTCCGAGATTAGCGGCGTGATAATATCTTCTGCTGCTGCTTGCCACATTGTAGGAATATTAACGCGACTCATTCCAGTTTTCCCAAAAAGACTGTTGCTGAAGGGAACGAAAAGATAAATAGCTTTGATGCGAGAATCCTGCAAGCTAGCTTCTTGTCGCGGAATTTCTAAGGCGCGACACTGATAATAGAGAGAGATATTGAGTAAACGAGTTTGTGTCGTACAATCTTTTTCGAGTTGTGGATAGTCAAGCGTACCGCCAGCTAAGGATAAAGCAGTCGCACCGCCAAAGGAGTAACCAAATACGCCGACTTGTTGTATGTTTAGTTGGTTTT
>JALOOL010000060.1 GCA_025454425.1 Hydrococcus sp. Prado102
CAGTCTCACATTTCGTTTGTAGTTCGAGATGATGACCGCCCAACCGATTTGGGTTTCAAGGCTGACTTTACCACTTATGCTGCCTATAACAATTTTGGAGGGTATAGCACTTATAACAGTAATAGTCTCAATAATCAAAGAGCTTTCAAGGTATCCTTCGATCGCCCGCAAGCACAAACTGCTGGTCTAAGTGAAGTATCAAATAATATGTTGACTTGGGAATACAACCAAGCGCGATGGCTAGAGTCACAAGGGTACGATGTTTCCTATTATACCAACCTTGACGTTCACGAGAATCGATACCAATTATATTCTCAGGATGCGATGCTCTCCGTTGGCCACGATGAGTATTGGTCGATGGAAATGTTTGATAACATTATGGAAGCCCGCGATAATGGCATTAACTTGGCATTCTTCTCAGCGAATACCGCTTACTGGCGAGTCCGATTTGAACCGTCCAGTACGGGACAAGCCAATCGGACGATGGTTGTCTATAAAGGGAATTGGGCAGAGGATCCAGCAGTCAAAAATGACATCTCAGCAGCAACAACTGTCTTCCGCAGTCCCGAACTCAATCGCCCAGAAAATGGTTTACTTGGCGTGATGTATGTAGGAGATGCTGGGACTAATCAGATTTATAATGGATTCGATTATGTTGTTACGAATAGTTCAGATCCCTATTTTGCTAATACTGGACTCAAAAATGGAGATGTTCTTCGTGGAATAGTGGGTTATGAATGGGATGCGGTAGTGAATAATGGTGCTACTCCATCAGGGTTAGTTGTCTTGGCACAGTCGAATACTCAGTATTCGGGTGGACTACCACAACTTCCTCCAGGAACAAATCCCAACATCGCTAATGCCGTTCGTTATACGGCAGCTAGCGGAGCTAAGGTTTTCTCCTCTGGTACCATCCAGTGGATGTGGGGCTTAGATAGCGATCGCGTTGGTGGAACTGGCGATCGCACAGATATTCGGATTCAACAGATTACAACCAATATTTTGGCGGATCTCGGTGCCCTCCCTAACACTCCCGGTCTTGGGATTGTTGTACCCACATAACCAGGGCTATTTCATTCTCATAGCGTGACAAGTTTAATTTGATGGGTTAAAACTTTCGTAGTAATCGCTAAAGCGATTACTACGAAAGTAAGCGTTTTGTTTACTCCTGTTACACTATTTAATGAAATAACCCTGCTACTTAACAGTCTATCTAGAGCGTTTTAAACATAGTTGTCTAAACAGCAAACAATTAGCTAAAATCTGTATGGAAACAATAACTAGCGGTGATAAACTCAGTCATTGGCGAGAAGAAGGTCGTCGCTTAATCCAACAAAATTTCTGTGTTTTTCGCGATTTAGTTGCTCGGGCAAAAGACTACTCACAGCAAGATAGATACGATGCAGCATCTGTGTATGGAGAGGTTGCAGCGATTCACGCATTATTAAAACATTCTGGTTTGTTTGTCAGTTCAGAACTCGAACAAATTCTTCTAACAATTGGGAAGGAGGCGATAAAAAACAATTTACCTTCCTATCCAAGAACATCAATTTCCTCACTTCCTAAAAAAGTATTACACGTCTCTACTAATGTTTCAAGTTTTAGCGGTATTCCCAGATTAATTCGACGTTGGATTCAACAAGATACTGAAAGGTCTTATTCCTTAGCTTTGACGACTCAATTTCCAGACAAAATACCTAAAGCACTGGAAGATGAAGTTAATAATAGCGGTGGCAAAATTTACATACTAAACGAAAACAATAACAGCGTTGTTTTTCGTGCTAATCAGTTGCAAAAGATTGCTGCTGAAATGGATTTGGCTATCCTTCATGCTTGGGAACATGATGTTATTCCCACCATCGCCTTTGCGAATAAGGAAAAGTGTCCTCCAATTATTTATGTAAATCATGGGGATCACTGGTTTTGGTTAGGGGCTAGCATCAGTGATGTGGTTGCAAATCTTCGTGAGTCTGGAATGCGTTTATCACAAAAACGTAGAGGGATCGCTCCCGATCGCAATATGCTTCTTCCTACCATTCTAGAGCCTGCTCGCCGAGAGCTTTCGCGAATAGAAGCCAAACAACAGTTAGGAATTGATGAAAGCAGCATTCTACTACTTTCTATTGCCAGAGCGCCAAAGTACAAAACCATTGATGGCACAAGTTTTGCTGACGTACATCTTCCCTTGTTGAAACAATACAAGGAAGCTATATTGGTGGTTATTGGTCCTGGTAATAGCGAAGATTGGTCATCTGCCATCGAGCAAACAGGAGAAAGAATAAAGGTTTTGGGACAAACGGAAAGTACGGCTGTGTTTTACCAAGCTGCCGATATCTATATTGATTCATTCCCTTTCGTTTCAATTACATCTTTGCTGGAAGCCGGAAGTTATGAACTTCCCCTTGTAAGTCGCTATCCTTACTCTGATGAATGCGAGATTTTTGGGGCTGATATGCCTGGTTTGACTGGTAACTTGATTCGGACAAGAAATCTGAAGGAATATTATGCAGCCTTATCGCGTCTGATTGAAGATAAGAATTTTCGATTATCTCTTGGAAAAGCAACTAGACAAAAAATTATAGAGCTACATACAGGCAGCAATTGGCTTAATTCCTTGGAAAAGGTTTATCTAAAGGCTGCAAGTCTAGCAAAATCGAATGAGATTTCAGCTTGGTGCGATACAATGAGCGTCGATGAACCTGATTGCTTCTTGCCAAAAATTTATGGAGTTGAGGGAAATTTAGACTGGGTTATTCCATCTCGTTTAAAATTTATGCCACTAAGAGACCGCCTACCTATTTGGATTCAAATTGTTAAAAAACAAGGCTTTAACCTTCGTCATATAGGCTTTTTATTTCCTAGAATTTATAATAGTTTATCGTCTTTCTTAAAGAAGACTTAACATTAGAAAATTATGAATATTTTGATATCAGTAACCGATTTATGCGTAGGAGGAGGACAAAATTTTGCTCTCAGACTGGCAAAATTTCTGGCTCAACAACATTCAGTTTTTATTTTTAACTACGAGACGTTTGAAAAACGTTGTCAAGCCTTATATCTTGGCGATCTGCCGAAAAACTTAAAAATTATTAGTCTTCCTAAAACGATATATTGGTTTGCTAAAGCAATAGATGCTTGTCTTTCAATAATTAAAATTAAGTCTATAACCTGGCAAGCTTTTCAAAAAAACTATCTTAAATCTATAATCAATTTATATAAGATCGACCTAGTAAACAGTCATCTTTATGATTCTGATTATTTTGTAGTAGAAACCCTAGAAAACCTTCAGATACCGATAGTTATTACCGATCATGGCGACTATCGTTATATTGTCAAAGAAGAGCTTTCGACAATAAACAAGATTGAAAAGATAGTCAATAGAGCTAATGCAATTGTTTATCCTTCTCATTCTAACGCTCAAGCTTTTTCTAAATACACAAGCGATTCTAAATTAATAGAAGAAGTCATCTATTATGGTATTCCTCCTGAAACCCCAAAAAGTTATCCTGATTCTGCACGAAAAAAACTAGGTATATCAGAAGATGCTTTTGTATTTGGGATGGTTGCTAGAGGCATTCCTGATAAAGGATGGGCAGAAGCGATCGCGGCGTTTAAGTTAGCAAAATTGTCAAGTGCTAGAGATATACATTTAATTCTTGTCGGAGGGGACGATTATTTATCTTCTTTAAAAGAGTCTTTAGAACCTCATTTAGCCTCTAGCATTCATTTTGTCGGTTACTCATCAAACCCGGATTATTGGATTAAGAGTTTTGATGTAGGTTTATTACCAACTTATTTTCCTGGAGAAAGCCTTCCTAACTCAGTTATTGAATATTTATTGTTAGGTAAACCTGTCATTGCAACTACAGTGGGTGGCATTCCTGAAATGCTTACTTATGACCAAAAACAGGCTGGATTTACTGTTAGCCTCGATCGCGATGGGAAAGCTGATGTAGCGATGCTGGCAGAAGCGATCGCTAATTATATCAATGACCCTGATTTGTTTGAAGCTCATGCTAAACTAACGAAGCCTGCTTTTGAAAAATTTAATATGCAAACCTGCGTTGAAGCTTATGAGAAACTTTTTCAGCAGATTTTAAGCTAATAATTTTATTCTAGTTATTTCATGAAAGTTTTACATCTAAGTACTTCCGATCTTGATGGTGGTGCAGCGCGGGCGGCTTATCGGCTTCATCAGGGATTACAAGCTGTTAATGTCGAGTCCCAAATGCTTGTACGGGCAAAGTGTAGTTCGGATAAATCTGTAATCGCCGAGACAGCACCTCTTACTAAATTGGGGCCTGTTATGAGTGAGATTCCTTTAAAATTATATCCAAAACGGAATCCAGGTCTTTTTTCACTTCAGTGGTTTCCAGATCGGGTAAACTCTAAAGTAGCTCAGCTTGACCCAGATATTCTCAATCTTCACTGGGTAGGTACTGGTTTTTTACAAATTGAGACTTTATCTAAATTTAAACAGCCTCTGGTATGGACTCTACACGATATGTGGTCGTTCACTGGAGGATGTCACTATACTCAGGAATGCGATCGCTACATGGATTCCTGTGGTAGCTGTCCTCAACTAAAGAGCAATAAAAATTGGGATTTTTCTCGTTGGACATGGCAGCGTAAAGTCAAAATGTGGAAAGGATTAAACCTAATTCTGGTTGCTCCTAGTTTCTGGATGGCAAAATGTGTTAAAGCAAGTTCCATTTTCCGAGATTTTCGGGTAGAAGTCATTCCCTATGGTTTAGACACCGTAAAATATAAACCTATCCAACGACAAATAGCACGGAAGCTGTTGAATTTACCTCAGAATAAGCAACTTATTCTTTTCAGTGCAATGACTCCTAGCGATCCTCGGAAGGGATTTTATTTATTACAACAAACATTACAAAAGCTTACTCAATCTGGATGGCAAGATCGAGTGGAATTAATGATTTTGGGAGAATCAACTGCTAACAGTCAGCTTGATTCCTGTTTTAAAACCCATTATATGGGTAGACTCGGCGACGATCTTTCACTGGCTTTAGTTTACTCAGCAGCAGATATTTTTGCTGCCCCTTCGACCCAGGATAATCTCCCAAATACAGTGATGGAGGCTTTGGCGTGTGGAACTCCCTGTGTCGCTTTTAAGATTGGCGGAATGCCTGACATGGTCGAGCATCAGCAAAATGGTTATTTGGCAGCGCCTTACGAAATTGAGGATTTTGCCAACGGCATTGCTTGGATTTTAGAAACCAAGCAAAGACATCAGAAATTATGCGATCGCGCCCGCGAAAAGGTCGAACAAGAATATACTCTCGATCGTCAGGGTCAACGCTATTTATCTCTTTACGATGAGATATTAGGCAAGTCAAAATAGGTTAGATACTAACTACTGAACCTACATAAATAAAATTATCGTGTCGATTGAATGTCAGAAAAGGAGCTTGAATGTGAACTTTTCCCTTTATGGCTTGCTGTATCTAGCAGAGAATCAGTCAAGCTCAATTATGGATATGTACGCAGAGACATATATTAAGAAAAGAAGATTCTACATAAAAAGTGCAGTCAACCTATCGCGATCGCTCCGCAAGCGAGGCGTTGATTTTACATTAATAACTAATAATAAACAAGAAGTTATTGACGAACTAGAGAGCTTGGGATGCTGCGACTCTTTAAATGTAGAATGTATTGATTTTCAGCTTCAGGTTCCCGACGGTCTATTTTATTATTCAACCCATTTTAAATTAGATGTATTTCGTTACTTTGCCTCTCTCGATCGCGAGCACTATGTTGGGTTGATCGATATAGATGCGATCGCCGTTAACGATCTGCCTGTTTGCTTAAAAAATTTAGTTGAGGCAAAAATTCCTGCTTGTTACGACGTATCCGACCAATTGATCCCTGCTTTTGGTCATGATGTCATCCTGCGAGATATGCAGCGATTATCGCCAGATATTTGTGCGGGCAGATGGTATGGGGGAGAACTAATTATGGGCACTCCTGATTTTTTTGCCGAATTAAACGAGGAGGCACAAATTATTTACGAGCGATATATTGCAATTGTCGATGAACTTTTTCATAAAGGCGATGAAATGATTGTCTCTGTCGCGCTAGAAAATATTCAGCGACGTGGTAGATATCTTGCAGATCTGGGTACTCTAGGTGTAGTTGGCAGGTATTTTAGCGTACCAACAGTCAAACACCCCCAAAAATCCTTTCGATATTTTGAGAACTGTTTTTTACTTCATCTTCCCGTCGATAAGGATTTTCTCGCCCAACTAAACCCAGAACAAGCTGAATCTAGAGAGGCTTTTTTGAAACACTATAAATCTTATTTATCTACTGTTTGGCTCGTCAGAGGAATTCAGAAAATACAGCGAACTTGTCGTTCTCTTTTTAGTGAATTAGGAACGATGAAACTACATACGCCCAAAAAGCTCAGTTTTTATGAAAAATGTAGAGGAAAATTTCTGCTAGCTCGGCGATAGTGCGAGCAAGTAAGATTCTCTTTTTTATATTTAGGAAATAGTTTTTTAATTTCTACTAGGAAATTTCGCTCGATTTATGCTGCAAGTTACCCATCCGATGAATACCTTATTTAAAAAAGTTCAAATCGCTTTAACGCCGAGAGATTGGCTCTTAAAAGCAAAATTAGCTAATGGAGCCGTTGTTTACGGAAAGAATCGCGCTGGATTTGGAGGGAGAGGAATCTATCTTTACCAAGACGCGATCGAACCTGAATTCGAGCATTTAGAAAAATTCCTCGAGCCGCAAGGGACATTTATTGATGTTGGTGCAAATACAGGAATTTACACGATTAAAGCTGCAAAATATTATGGTTCGGAAGGTACTGTTATAGCGATCGAACCGTTCCCTGATGTGCTAGCTACCTTGTTTCATAGCATTCGAGCCAATAAGTTTAACAACGTTCGCTTGAGAAATTTTTGTGCTGGAGAAAAGACTAGTTCTGCAAAGCTTTGGCTCAATGACGGTCATCCCAACTCTTTCAGCCTCCTGAAACACGAAGAAGGGGCATCTTGCCTATCAACCTTAACGGTTGCCCTCGACGATCTCTTTGCATGGGAAGGATTAAATCGCCTAGACTTTTTGAAAATTGATGCCGAAGGTGCCGAACAACAGGTTTTAGCTGGTGCTTCTAAAATTCTGGAAAAATACCGCCCAATTATTCAGATGGAAGTTATTCTGAATGAGGTATCCTTCAGCTTACCTTCATACTCCGTCTTTCGCGCGCCAGGTAGCCCCAATAAACTTTATATCCCCAATGAAAGTTCAAAGATTGGCGTGCCTAAGCAACTGGGTTGGGAGCAAATTTAAGAGAAAGTTTCTAAAAAATAGGGAAGTATGGCGATCTTGAGTCAAGATGCGAATGTCTCTTTTGAAAAACAGGAGCGGGAAAATAGCTCCCATATAATGTTGTTTGCGCCTTGGTACTACGGACACCATCCCACTTATCTAGGGCATTTGATTCGTTACTGGGAGCAGCAACAACGACCTGGAACATTGAGTATTGTCGTGATGCCCACCTTTTTAGCCAAACATGAAGATGTGGTTAATTTAGCGGCCCAACAAAAATGTCAAACTGTAAAGTTTGTTTCCATGACACAAGAAGAACAAGTGTGGCTGGAATCGGCTCGTCCTAATTTTGTCAAGGCTTTTGTACAATACCAACTTATAGTGCGGTATGCACGAAAGTTGGGAGCAACGCAGGGTTTGCTGATGCACTTTGACTCCTGCCAAATCCCCCTAGTATTAGGACTGCGACTGCCCTGTCCTTTTTACGGCGTTTATTTTACCCCGACTCTCCATTACAGCCAACTTTCTAACTATTCTCCAACCAAGAAAGAGCGAAGACAACATTTACGAGAACGCATTTTTCTATCTCGTCTCTTTGCTCATCGTCAGTTCAAAAAATTGTTCTGCCTAGACCCTCATGCTGTTGAATTCATCAATCGACAGTTTGATGGTTCGCCAAAGGTAGTTCATATGCCAGATCCTGTAGAAAAGATGCTTCCTGCCGAGAAATCTGTCTGCGATCTGAAAATCAAACTGGGAATCGAATCAGATAGAAAGGTTCTTCTTGCCTTTGGCATACTAGCCGACCAAAGAAAAGGAACGCGCCAATTATTGGAAGCACTTCACTTACTGGAACCGGAGCTATGTAAAAAAATTTGTATTCTCTTAGTAGGCGAGCCATTTCCAGAGGGACAAGCAACTGTAGAATCGTGGTTGGCTAATGTTCGTCAGTCCCTTCCCGTACAAGTCATTACTCAGTTTGGATATATTTCTGAGTCCGAAGTTCCGCAGTACTTTCAGCTATCGGATGTTGTTATGGCTCCCTATCAAAAACATCCAGGTATGAGCGGCATTGTCTTGCTCGCAGCAGCAGCAAGAAAACCAATACTTAGCTCTAATTACGGGTTAATGGGCGAATTAGTCAAACAGTATGGCTTGGGGATCGCTGTCGATACGACCGATCGCGCGGAAATTGCTAGAGGATTAACCAGGTTAACGAGCGAACCTTTGACAGATTTATGTAGCCCTAAAGGGATGACTGACTTTACCGAACTTAATTCACCCCAAAAATTTGCCAGTGCCATTTTTGAAACTATTTATGAGGATGCGTAAACGCGATCGTGAATGCAAAACTAGAAAAAAAAGACTTGCGAGTTGCTTGGTTATTTCCTTCTCTGGCTCTGGGGAATTACTGGCATCCCATTTTAGATGAGTTTACTAAAATTTATCCTCAAACGACTGTTTTTACGGGGAATTGGCCGGGTTTTTCGCCTGGTTTTGAAGATAGCTTCAATGTTAAGGTCGTAGGTAAAATGACCTTTGTTGATACGACGCGATCGCAGACGGGTTATAACAAGGGATTTATTAATGTCTCTGGGGCGATCGCGGGCGAACTGCTAAAATTTAGACCCAAGGTTATTTTTACTAGTGGGTTTTCCGTTTGGACAATTTTAAGCCTTCTCCTCAAGCCTTTGGGCAGGTGGCGAGTAGTTATTGTCTATGATGGAAGTTCGCCGATCGTCGATTATCGCGATTCCAAAGTGCGAACGATACTGCGCCAAATTATGTCTCGCTTCGCTAATGCTTTAATTACCAATAGCATTGCAGGGAAAGACTATCTAACCGAATTTCTTGATACAGATCGGCAGAAAGTATTTGCCCAACCCTATCAAGTACCCGATGCTAAAGCACTTCTCAAACAAACCGAGCGAGTAGATCTCGATTTTTCTCAATTTCCGCGACCGATTTTCTTATTTACGGGTCAAATTATTCCGCGCAAAGGTTTAGAGCAATTATTACAAGCTTGCAAAATCCTTTGCGATCGCGGCTGCTCCAACTACACTTTGTTAGTGGCGGGAGAAGGAGAGCAACGCCAAGAACTAGAAACCTTTTGCCAAACCGAAAGACTTGAAGATTGCGTGCAATGGCTGGGGTGGATCGACTATGGTCAACTGGGAACTTATTTTCGCTATGTCGATGTATTTGTATTACCTACTTTAGAAGATGTTTGGGGAATGGTAGTCCTCGAAGCCATGGCATTTGGCAAACCAGTACTTTGCTCGAAATTTGCAGGTGCGTCCGAGTTAATTTTTGAAGGAGAAAATGGCTATTTATTCGATCCCCATCAGTCAGAGAAGATAGCCGACATTTTACACAGTTTAATTGATAGCTATTCACAAAATAACATAATTGTCAAGATGGGAGATAAATCTCAAGAATTAATTGCCCAACATACCCCCATCGCCGCAGCTAAATTTTTAGCTAAGGTGACTGACAGCACGATGGTTCGAGGCAAGTCTTTTCTGCATTAAAAAAAAAGTAATGCCTAAACTTAAACTTTTAAGGCTTAAGCTTTTTTCTTGTTAGTATTTTTGAATAATTTAGCCTCTCAATAACAAACCTCTTTATTAAGCCATATCCTAAATTTATGCCAACAAGCGATCGTAAAACTTTGAAGGTTTTGTTATCTGTTTATGCCTGCGAACCAGGTAGAGGTTCTGAGCCGGGAGTTGGTTGGAATATGGCAGTAGAGATAGCGAAAAAACATCAAGTCTGGGCGTTTACCTCAAATACTCATCGAGCTTTAATTGAAGAAGAGCTAGCAATTAGACCTATTCCCAACCTAAGCTTTATTTATTTCGATCCTTTTAATTGGGTTTATGACTGGTCTGGTGAAGGAAAAAAAGCACAGTGGAACGTTCATTTGCATTATTATCTCTGGCAAATTTGGGCTTACTTTGTCGCCAAACGCTTGCACCAAAAAATTCATTTCGATTTAGTGCATCATGTCACCTACGTCAGATATTCTAGCCCCAGTTTTCTGTCTTTATTGCCAATTCCCTTTGTTTGGGGGCCAGTTGGCGGCGGAGAATCTATGCCAAAAACATTTTGGCAACAACTTAGACCAAAAGCTAAACTGTACGAATTTTTAAGAGAACAAATCCGTCGTGCAGGAGAATTAGATCCTTTCGTACATTTAACTGCCCGTCGCAGTAAGATAGCTTGGGCAACAACAGAAGATACTGCTCAATGCCTGAATCGGGTTGGCGCAAATAACGTTCAAATTCTTTCACAAATAGGATTGAACGATCGCGAAATTGCTACTTTATCTGGCTATCAAACTAGTCGGCAACATCCAGTCAGATTCATCAGTATTGGTAGATTGTTACACTGGAAGGGGTTTCATTTAGGTTTACAAGCATTTGCTCAAGCAGATTTACCCGCAGATTCGGAATACTGGATCGTTGGAGAAGGAGCAGAATTAGAATCTTTACAAGAACTCGCTAAAAAGTTAGACATTGCTACCCAAGTAAAGTTTTGGCATAAATTATCTCGCGAAGAAACCCTTAAGCGGTTGGGAGAGTGCCTAGCTTTGGTGCATCCCAGTTTGCACGATTCAGGCGGTTTAGTTTGCTTGGAAGCGATGGCGGCAGGCTGTCCCGTAATTTGTCTAGATCTGGGCGGGCCGGGGATACTGGTAACGCCAGAGACGGGTTTTAAGATTGTAGCAACAGATCCAGAACGAACGGTTGGAGACTTAGCAAAAGCAATGACTCGACTATCTCAAGATATCGAACTGAGAAACGCGATGGGAAAAGCAGGACACGAAAGAGTTTGCGCAGTATTTAGTTGGAAAAACAAAGCGGAAAATTTGGATCGGATCTATCGGTCATTGGTCGTCCAAAACGCGATCGCCTCCACTTTAGCAGCCAAGCAACAAGGAGAAGTTCTCTAAATGCGTATTTTAACCGTTCATAATTATTACCAATATCAAGGTGGAGAAGAACAAGTATTTCAGTCCGAATCCGAGTTGTTGGAAGCCAATGGACATCAGGTTTGGCGCTACACTCTGGACAACGATCGCATTGGCAAGATGTCATCGCTGAGTCTTCTAGGTAAAACCCTGTGGAATCATCAAGTATATCAAGAACTGCGATCGCTAATTCGCCAAGAGCAAATTCAAATCGCTCACTTTCACAACACTTTTCCCCTCATTTCTCCCTCTGCTTACTACGCTTGCAAAGCTGAGGGAATTCCTGTTATTCAGACCTGTCATAACTATCGACTTCTATGCGGAAACGGAATGTTTCTGCGCGACGGTAAAGTCTGTGAAGATTGTTTGGGCAAATTGATTCCCATGCCAAGCATTCAACATAAATGCTACCGCAACAGTCAAACCGCTAGCATGGGTGTTGCCACAATGCTAACCGCACACAGACTCGCAAACACTTGGAATCAAAAAGTAGATAGGTATATAGCCCTGACTGAATTTGCTCGACAAAAGCTAATTCAAGGGGGCATTCCTGGCGAAAAAATTGCTGTTAAACCCAACTTTGTCGATCCCGATCCTGGATATGGAGAGGGCAATGGAGGCTATGCTTTATTTGTCGGAAGGCTTTCTCAAGAGAAAGGGATCGATCTGTTGTTATCTGCTTGGAAACAAATCGGCGATCGCATCCCCCTTAAGATTGTAGGGGATGGGCCATTGGCAGAGCAGGTCGCAGCAGCAGTGAATTCGGCATCGAATCTTTTGTGGGTGGGACGCAAATCGATGGAAGAAGTTTACACGTTGATGAAAGGCGCAACTTTTTTAGTGTTTCCCTCCCGATGGTATGAAGGATTGCCGCGTACTATTATTGAAGCCTTTGCAGTTGGCACGCCCGTAATTGCACCAAACTTGGGATCGATGTCGAGTTTGATTGCTCGCGGAGAAACTGGCTTGCATTTTCAAGCTGGTTGTATGGAAGATTTAGTAAATAGTTTAATATGGGCCACTCATCACTCAGAAGCAATGATTCGAATGCGCCAGCGAGTAAGATTTGAATTTATACATAAATATACCGCAGAGGAAAGCTATCGAAAACTGATGGAAATTTATACTCAGGCACTATTAATTACATCTCCCAAAGAAGAAATTAAGTCATGAAATTGAAAGATAGATCTACTTTATTTCCGAACACTATTTACGCTCGTCTTACTTGGGATTGAGAGAATTGCTCGGAATTAAAAACAAAAAATAAACATATATTTACGGAATTTAAACTTTTATGATTGTCTGTATTCATGAAGATCGTGTGGAATATCTTGTCGGTTTAAAGTTAACTTTACTGAGTCTTATACATCATTGTCCGGGTTTACCTGTTTTTGTTAGCTATCCTCATTCTTCTGCCTCCTTTAGATCTTGGGCAAAAACCCTTCCTAACGTTTATCTTCTAGACGCTCCTGAGTTGAGCGGCTTGGGATGGAATGTTAAACCAACTCTTTTACTTTATTGCCTTGAAAAAGGCTACTCTAATGCGATCTGGATTGATGCTGATATAATCGTCAATCGTGACTTTAGGCAACATTTTGCGAAGTTGGACGATAAAACTCTGGTAGTTGCTCAGGAATATTATTGGGCACCCGAACAAGGTGGAAATCATCGAGCCGTAACTTGGGGATTAAAGCCTGCAAGGAATTTGTCTGCTAGTGTTAATTCTGGAGTTGTTCGAGTCACCCCTTATCATACTGAAATTCTCAAAGCATGGCAGGTGTTGTTGAACCATCCAGCTTATCAGCTTGCTCAGAGCCAACCCACGAGCAATCGACCTCTAGCTATGTTAAGCGATCAAGAAGTACTAACTGCTCTCCTTGGTGCAGAAGAATTTGCTTGCGTTCCTCTTGAGATGTTAAAACGCGGTCGGGATATAGTTCAATGTTTTAAGATGTCTGGTTATACCCCCGCCGAGCGTATTAATAGTTTGTTTCAAGCTCCACCATTTTTTATTCATGCAATGGGGGGCAAGCCCTTTACCAGATCGGCTTCTCCTAGAGCTTTATGGCAGGAAGCTCGCTCATTTCGTCAACGCCTGCAAACTTACTATGACTATGTTCATCAAGAACTGACACCATATACAACCATAGCGCGTCAATATCAAGATCGATTAGATGAAGAGACAAGTTGGATGAATATTAAAAGTCTACCTGCTAAATTTCTTTCGACATTATTTCTGAGACATCCGACTTTACAGGAACTTCCTTTGTCTTTATTAGAAGCAGGTGCTCGTCGTCTTCGTCGAATGCTAGGTGGCGATCGCAATAAATATCGCTCTAGCATTTACTTAGAATCTTCACCCTTGCAAATATCAAACCGATGTTAATGGCAACAGGTACTCAAAAGAAAAAAGGCTATATCAATAGTACCGATTTGGTATTAATTGCCTTGGCAAGTGCATTCTTTCCTCGGTTACTGATGCTGATCAAAATTCCCTCTGCCATTAACTTTTTACATTTTGTAGTTGTTCCTTTGGCATTCGGAGTCATACTAATAACCAGTCGCTCTAAAAATCCCAAGCAATTACAGGTTTCCAAGCAAATTTTATTTGCCTTACTGTTGTTGTTGACCGTAGGATTTGCCAGTGCGTTACTTAATGGTGTGGGAGTCATTAACGTCGTTTTACACTTTCTGATGTTTAATGAACCAGCCATGCTATTACTGGCAATTGTTGCTATTCCAATGTCAGTCGAAAAACTTCGTAGGTTCCGAAACTATGTACTAGGATTCGGATTTTTTAACCTAATTTTTGCTCTAATTCAGATATTTGTTTTGAGGTGGGATATTAGAGGTCGTTCTCCTTGCCCTAATTTAGATGGAGTAGATACTATTACAGGAGTTTTTACTTGTCAAGGAGCGGGCGTAATTGTCAGTGCATCTGTATCCTTGGCTCTTGTAATTTATTTTTTAGTTGCTCAAAAAAATTGTCCCATTTGGTTGCGAATACTTGTTGTAATTGGTTGCTTTCTGCAAATTGTCATAGCAGATGCCAAGCAAGTTTTGATTGTTGCAGGTGTCGCTTTTGGATTAATGTCCCTGACTAACGTTAAAGATGTCAGAAAGACGATTCTGATTGTTATTGGATTAATTGTTGGATTTCAAGTATTTTGGTGGGCGATATTTAACTTTGAGTTTCTTGAAGCCTTTGCTGGTTGGGTTAGACCAGATATCTACGGTCCAGATGGTGAAGCAACTAAATTCAAAATGTTTGGAGTTAATGCCATTTTGACACATATGAATTCTCCCTGGAATCAACTATTTGGTCTAGGTCCCGGTCATACGATTGACCGACTAGGGATGGTGATGTTAAAAGAATATGGCAATTTGTTAAATCCTTTAGGTGCAACTAGAACTACACTTAGCGACGAGGTATGGTCCAATATGGAAAAAAGTTGGCTGGCAAATGGCAGCACAATGTTTTCACCATTTTTTGGTTGGGCAGCGCTTTGGGGCGATTTGGGCGTTTTAGGATTAAGCGCCTATTTTTATCTCTACTTTCTGATCTGGCGTTATATTGCTACTGATGACTTATCCAAGTTTCAAATGCTAAGCGTGTTTGTAGTGGGATTTATTCAAGCTGGATTACAAGAACCAGGATTTATGCTTTATGTTGCCGCTTTGCTTGGGCTTCGCTGGCAAGAAATTAACTATAAAAATCAACAAAAATACTTAAGATTGCAAGCTATTTAATTAAGCTTATTAAGCATAGAAAAGACAGTAAAATGATGAAAAATTATCAGTTAACACCAACGAAAGTAGCCATTTGTCCTATTTGTAACTCTAAATCTGCCAAAATCTTATGGTCGGTTGATAGCAGCCAAGCAGCCCAGCATTATGTAACTAAAGAAGCAGATACTCAGCGATTTCTAAACTTAGCCGCACATATTAAAGAACTGTGGAAGCAGAATACTTGTGATATCGTTCAATGCGATGATTGTGGTTTTTGCTATAGCAATCCTTATATTGCAGGCGATGACAAATTCTATACCCTTGCTTACGAGCGTTCTCATTATCCTACCTGGAAATGGGAACATCAATTAACATATGAAGCTCTTTTGCACGAAGACTCAAAAAATTTTAAGTTACTAGAAATCGGTGCAGGCGATGGTGCATTCGTTAAAGGAATTGCACCTAATTTAACTTCATTAGAAAATGTGGTATGTACTGAGTTCTCTGATTATGGAAAAGAGCAGATTCAAAATTATGGGATTAAGTGCTTATCTGAAGATATTAGAGAAGTTAAAGCGGAGGTTTTCAAAGAATATTTTGATGTGGTCTGTATGTATCAAGTTATCGAACATATGGATCGATTAGACACTCTGTTTGAAAGCTTGAATTGGCTCACTAAACCCCATGCCAAATTGTTCGTTTCTGTTCCCAATCCAAAACACGTAGAGTTCAGCGAACTCAATGGTGGACTAATGGATATGCCACCCAATCATATTGGTCGTTGGAATAAAGAATGTTTCGAGAGAATTGGGAAACATTGGGACTGGCAGGTAGATCGATTTGAAATAGAAAAAACAGATTTTATTTCTGGAGCAATTTTATTCTACAAATACATTTTCTGGCGCAAATGTCAGGAGTCCGGTACTTTAGCTAACAAAATTAGTCAAATTAAAAATCCTCACTTAAGTAAATTAATGCGACTAGTTGGAATTGGGTTTTATACACTAAAAAATCTATCTACCATGAAAGCATTAAGCTCGGAAGAATTAGGATTATCCCAATGGGTACTTATGAAGAAAATTAACTAGATCGTTGGAGAAAAATATATTTATGTATGATTTTGCTATTATTGGTGGGGGAATTGTTGGCTTATCAGCAGCAATGTCAATCGGCCAACGCTATCCCCAAGCCAAAATTTTATTATTAGAAAAAGAAAGCAATTGGGCGGCTCATCAAACTGGCAATAATAGCGGTGTTATTCACTCTGGAATCTATTACCAACCAGGCAGTTTCAAAGCTAAATTTTGCCGAGACGGATGTCTTTCGATGGTGGCTTTTTGTCAAGAACACGGCATCGCTCATGAAGTTTGTGGAAAAGTAATTGTCGCTACTGAAGAAAAAGAATTACCTTTGCTAGAAAACCTCTATCAAAGAGGATTGCAAAACGGCATAGAGATTGCCAAAATAACAGCCGAACAAGTTAAAGAAATCGAACCGCACGTTAATTGCTTGGCGGGAATTCGCGTTTATTCAACCGGAATCGTCAGCTATAAGCAAGTGTGTCAAAAATACGCAGATTTAAGTCGCCAGCAAGGAGCCGATCTGCGCCTTAATACCAAAGTTGAAAAAATCCTCGAAACTGATGATGGTTACGTGCTAGAAACTAACCAGGGTGCTTTTGCGGCTAACTTTATTATCAACTGTGCCGGACTGCACAGCGATCGCGTTGCTAAATTAGGCAATGTCGATCCGCAAGCAAAAATCGTGCCCTTCCGAGGCGAATACTACGAATTAAAACCAGAAAAGCGTTATTTAGTCAAGCATCTTATTTATCCAGTTCCCAATCCTAATTTTCCTTTCTTGGGAGTTCATTTCACCCGCATGATAGACGGAACTATTCACGCTGGCCCCAATGCCGTCTTAAGCTTGAAACGAGAAGGGTATCATAAAACCGATTTCAACTTGCGTGACTTTATGGAAACTATGACTTACCCAGGTTTCTGGAAACTCGCCGCCAAACACGCCGAGGATGGCATTCAAGAAATAATTCGTTCTTTTAGTAAAGCTGCCTTTGTCAGTAGCTTGCAGAGATTGATTCCTGAAGTTCAAGCTGACGATGTAATCCCAACTCATGCAGGCGTTAGGGCACAAGCTTTAATGAATGATGGGAAGTTAGTCGATGACTTTTTAATCGTTCGAGGCAAAAATGCTATGCACGTCTGCAATGCACCTTCGCCAGCAGCGACTTCTTCCCTCGAAATTGGCAAGGAGATCGCTTCTCAAACGCCCGCACCAAAACGGTTTAGTGTTAGTGTTACCTAAAGACGCGATCGCTAAAAATTGAGTATTTAAAATTCAACTAGACCTAGAGCTAATAAAAATAAAGCTAAATGGTCGTTTGCCGAATTGCATAGCTACATCGACTACAAGGCTAATCTAAATGGCTCTCTAGCGACTAAAGTACCCGCACATTACACATCGAAAAGTTGTCCTAATGGCGGGTAATTGACTAAAAGCCTCATCAACCTCTGATAAATAAAAATGATACCCTCTTCTGTCATTTCCCCGGCGAACCAAGGATGTCCCAGAGAGGGAGACACAAAAAGCTTCCTGAAAAAGTGTCAAAAGCTTAACTATCTAATGTCTCAGATACTTCAACGGCACTCAAAGAATAAGAGTCGTCTTGCACATCTAGCCAGCGTTGTCGATAGATCAATTCCAACTCGCTGCCTGCCTTGCGAAACATTCTGACTTGATTGGACAAAAAAGCTTGAAATAGCCGATAAAAAGCCAAACTGGTAATAGCAACAATTAATCCCGTTGCCGTAGAAATTAAAGCTTCGCCAATCCCTAAAGTTACGCCAGCGGTGGAAGCCGTTCCCAAGTCGCTAATTTGAATATTTCCAAGGGCATTAATCAGACCCAATACCGTTCCCAACAAGCCCAAAAGGGGAGCTAAAGCCGTGACAGCTTCTAAGATTTTATCTCCTCGTCGCATCGAGGCTAACTCGTCGTCGGCGGCAGCTTCTAGTGCCAAATGAAAGACTTCTGGATCTGGATTAGACAGTTTTAAGGGAGCATAGAGAAAATTCCCCATCGGATGAGTGCGATTATCTCGCGCCACCTTAGCTGTCATGTCCCAGTTAAGAGAAGCTGTTTCTATAATCCGATTAAGAACCTGTCCCTCTTTAAATAGTACTTTTCCCCAAAACCACAGACGTTCGAGAATAGTACTAAGGGTAAGAATTGATAAAAACAGCAAGGGCCACATAGCAGGCCCGCCTTTTTGCATGAGTTCTGGCAAATTCACAATTTCACTTGACCTCCGTTTTCCCCCGAATAGTTTACAAGCCAACTAAATAAAATTGACGATCGCGATCGAGTATAGCTTTACTCCAGGTAAATTTTTTGATAAATTATCTACTCGCATCAATACTACCCACAATGTAACCTTTAAAAGTATTGATATCGGGAAATAGAGTCTGTGCAAGTGTTGCCGAAGCAACAGGTATAGCAGTAAATATTTGCGAGCAATTAATAGGGGATTCAGACCCACAACTAATTGTAGACCGCTAAACTTTGTTTTGACGGGGTTTGCGCAACTTAATATGAAGAAGAGCGAATCTCTATAAATCCTGATAGGCGCGAATCATAGCTTGTGTGCCTTGTTCTGCTCCCTTACCGCTGTCGAGACAGGCAACAACTTTAAAAAGACGTTCTGCTAATTCCGTGCCTGGTAACGCTTCCCCTGAAGCTTGTACGATCTCTTGTACGAGGCGCAAATCTTTCAGGATGTGCTTGACCATAAAACCTGGGTCGAGATGGTTGGCAATAATTTGTGGGCCTAGATTGGCTAGCGCCCAAGAACCTGCTGCCCCAGTGCTGCAAACTTCTACAATTAAATTGGGGTCAATTTCTTGTTTTTGCGCAAGTTCGATCGCTTCGCATAGCGCTACCATATGTACGGCAGCTAGTACTTGATTGCATAATTTTACGGCTTGACCGCTACCGATCGCGCCGCACAAGCGAATGTTTTTGCCCATCGCTTCCAATAGTGGCCTGCATTCTTCAAAATCTTTAGCATCGCCGCCTACCATAATAGTAAGCGTTCCGTTTTGTGCCCCAATATCGCCTCCAGAAACGGGGGCATCAAGAAAGCGCAGGTTGTGTTTTTGCAGTTCTTCTCCTATCTTACGAGCGGCTGCGCTGCCAATGGTACTCATATCTACAACTAAGGAATTCGGTTTGGCACAGTCTGCTACGCCTTCTTTTCCTAGAATCACGGCTTCTACATCGGGAACGTCGCCAACGCAGGTAAAAATAAGATCGGCAGTTTCTACCGCTTCTCGAATCGATGAGACAATTGTTGCACCTGCATTAGTCGCAACTTCAATTCCGGGACGATTGGGAGTACGATTCCATGCAATAACATTAAATCCTTTGCTTGCTAAATTAGCTGTCATGGGTGCGCCCATAACGCCGAGTCCGAGAAAGGCAACTTTGGGATTTATCTGAGCCATAAGTTAAAATCTCAAGATTAGAAACTACGTTTGCGATTGTTGCGTCTGAAGAGATGTGCGAATTTCAATCATTTGTGCGATTACCCAGAGGGTAGCGGTCAAGCCGATCGCGATCCACAATATTAAAGTATTTCATCCCCAAAATAATGACCGATCTTAAATCTTTCGTGCAAGTTTTTCAAAGCAGAAAAATGGCGGCTTTGCTAACGATCGGATTTGCTTCTGGTTTGCCCTTCTTTCTAACCAGTAAAACCCTACAAGCTTGGATGACAGTAGAAGGAATTGATTTAAGCGCGATCGGGTTGATTAGTCTGGTGGCAATACCTTATTCTCTCAAATTTTTGTGGTCGCCTTTGCTAGATTGTTTCGTTCCTCCGTTTCTCGGAAGGCGCAGAGGTTGGTTATTGTTGCTTCAGGGGTTTTTGGTTATGGCGATCGCGCTCATGGCCCTGCAAAAACCGACTAAATCCTTAGAATTATTAGCAATTAGTGCTTTATTCGTTGCCTTTCTTAGTGCCTCGCAGGATATTGCGGCTGATGCCTATCGAACTGACGTGCTAGAAAAGCGAGAAATGGGCGCGGGGGCAGCTATTTTCGTGTTGGGATATCGAATTGCGCTGCTCGTTACTGGATCTTTCGCGCTAATGTTAGCCGACTTTCTTTCCTGGCCGACTGTCTACTCGATCCTAGCAGCTTTAATGGGAATCGGGATGTTAGCTTCTTTATGGGCACCCGAACCCCAAGTTAAAGAACGTCCTCCCGAATCTTTATTTGAGGCAGTTTATTTACCCTTTGTTGAGTTTTTTCAACGTTTGGGATGGTTTCGAGGTGCAATGACTCTACTTTTTATCATGCTCTATAAGCTAGGAGATTCAGTTGCCGCTAATATGTCCACGCCGTTTTTACTCAAAATAGGCTTTTCTCAAACCGATATCGGTGCTATTCAAGGAGGAATGGGATTAATCGCTACGATTGTCGGTACGCTAGCAGGTGGCGCTTTTTTAAGTAAATGGGGAATCAATCGTTCGTTGTGGATTTTTGGGGGATTTCAAGCAATTAGCAATTTTGCTTACTTTGCCCTAGCACAACTCGGAAAAAACTATTCTGGTTTAGTTGTTACGATTAATATCGAGAATTTTTGTGGGGGCATGGGAACAGCCGCATTTATTGCCTTTTTTATGAGTCTTTGCAATTCTCGCTTCAGTGCGACACAATTTGCCCTACTTTCAAGTTTAATGGCAGTCAGTCGCGATATTTTGGTAGCGCCATCGGGAGCAATTGCCGAAGCGACAGGATGGCCGTTATTTTTCTTGATTAGCATCGCTGCGGCTATACCAGGATTGCTTTTGTTACCTATATTTGCACCGTGGAACGGGGAGAGATGAGGAGTGTGGAATGTAATTCGTAATTCGTCGATGCTCCTGGGCTTCGCTAGGGTTCATGGGAAAGGGAATCGAGAAGTCGGTAGTCGAAAGTGTTTTAATTACGAATTATTTGGTCACTGGTCACTGAAAAAGGGAAATGGGGAATGGGGAATGGGGAATGGGGAATGGGAGACAAGGGAGACTTTAGAGAGTGATCAAGGAGACTCTTGGAGACAAGGGAGAATATTTATTTTTGAACTTTGTTGGCGTAGCCCGTCTGAAAGACGTACTTTGAACTTTGAACTCTAATCACTGGTCACTGATTTAGACGATCGCACCTCGACAAGACCGTGTAGATTTTGCAAAGAAAAATTAAATTTTAGCGATCTTGCATAAAACTCTGCCTGTTTGAGCGAGTAATCTACGAAAACAGACAGACAGCCTATGAATAACGCTCTCGAACTACAATCTTCAT
>JALOOL010000061.1 GCA_025454425.1 Hydrococcus sp. Prado102
CGAGATTGGTCAGCTTTTGTGCCAACAACTGGGGATCGGGCAAAGGATGCCGTCCTCCATGTTTCTTGACGGGAGCCGATAAATCTTTTTCGAGGTCGAGATAGTAGGCTCCTTGAATGTGACTGGCGAGATATTGTCGATATCCCCATTGAGGATCGGCGAGTTGAAAGCGACAATCAACGATCGCGACTTGCGAATCGTCTAATTGTTGCGATAGCCACTCAGGGGAGACAAGCCACTGATTTTTTTTCATATGAAATAAACATAACCATGACAGAATTTAAGATTTAATATAAATTTCGCGATGCCTTTGTCGGTGCGTAATAGCGCAATTGTTGATTATCAAAACTACTAACTATCAACAGTTAAATTTTGAGTTTCAGGACAAATTTGCTTGACAATTAACAAACAATTGCGATCGTCATTCGTGCGCGTATAGCTTAAAAGAGAGGCAATTTTTTGTAGAATTATTAATCCTTGTCCGTGTTCTGATAATCGGTTGTTTCGATCGGCTACTTTTTTAAGAAAGCTATTGAGATCGAAATCCGGGCCCGAATCCCAAATGCGCATTTCTATACTTTGCCGATTGAGAACGATTTCTACCTCAATAGGAATCTCGACGCTTAGGTTTTTGTGAGCGTGTCGAACAGCATTTGTAAATCCTTCTGCCAGCGCTAACTGGCACTGTAACCAATCTTTTTTAGGAATAGAGGGTTGATATAGCTGGTCAAAGTAGTGCAATACCTGGTCTAATGCTTGTAGGTCGCCCTTGACTTTGAAAGCACTTTTATTAGGAACGCTCAACTGTTCAAAGCCTCTTAGATCGACTAATGTTGAATCAATACTGTTAGAGTATAGCTTCTGTTGCCTATTAGTCCAGTCAAACTGGAGTATCATGCTACTTATTTGATTTATTGATTCATATCCAATCTAATTATCTCATTGTCTTACCGATCTCCTCACCTACCTTAACCCGCTATGGAAAAAATACTGGTTATTGACGACGATCGCGCTGTTCGCTCTTTGCTAGAGAGAACTTTGGCTCAATGCGGCTATGAGGCGGTCGTTGCTTGCGATGGCGAAGAAGGTTTAGAAAAAGCGCTTTATTTTCATCCAGCGCTAGTGATTTGCGATTGGTTGATGCCAAAGATGAATGGATTAGAGGTTTGCCGTCAAATTAAATCCACGCCAGCATTGTCTACGACCTTTTTTATCTTGCTCACTTCTTTAGGATCTGTAGAAGATCGCGTCAATGGGTTAGATGCGGGAGCGGATGATTTTTTGTGCAAACCGATAGAAATGAACGAATTAAAAGCCAGGATTAGGGCTGGTTTGCGGTTACATCAGTTGAGTAGGGATCTTCAAAGTCAAAAACATCTTCTAGAAACAGAATTAGCAGAAGCCGCAGAGTACGTATGTTCGATTTTGCCCGAACCGTTAAATGATTCGTCGATCGCGATTGACGTTCGCTTTATTCCTTCGCGCAAGCTAGGTGGAGATAGTTTTGATTTTTATTGGCTCGATAGCGATCGCATGGCTATCTATTTGCTCGATGTTTCTGGACACGGATTGCGAGCAGCTTTACCTTCGCTTTCGGTGATTAATTTACTGCGTTCTAGAGGGTTAAATCAAGTTAACTATTATCGCCCCAGCGAAGTTTTGCGCGGGTTAAATAGAACGTTTCAAATGACGAGCCGCAATGACAAATATTTCACCATTTGGTATGGAGTTTACGATCGCAAAAAACGTCAATTAACTTACGCCAGTGCCGGACATCCGCCTGCCATTCTTTTACATAAAGGATCTACCGGACAGATTGTTGAAAAGTCTCTCAAAACCTCTGGATTTCCTATCGGAATGTTTGCCGATGCCGAATATACGGATGCCGAATGTCAAATTAATTTGCATTCAAGCCTTTATATTTTTAGCGATGGAATTTATGAAATCGACCGACCCGATGGCAAGATTTGGGGATTAAAAGAATTTATTAAATTACTTAAGACTTATCATACAATGCCCCGTCATAATTTAGATTTACTTCTCAACCAAATTCAAAGTTGGAATGAGAAAAAGCAATTTAATGACGATCTTTCAATTATGCAAATTAATTTTTATTGAATTATAGAGATTTTGGGGATTAGGGAATTGGTGAATGGGGAATGGGCAAAAGGGAATGGGAGACAAGGGAAAATTAATTACATCTCCTTCTTTATCCTTCCTTCTGCCCTCTACCCACCAACGGATACGCCGCTACTCTCCGAGAACGCCTACGGCGAATGCGTCTACTGTCCTCTGCCTTAAGACTACAAGACATATATCTTATCTAAAAGAGAATTGCTTTAAATTACGGTTCTAAATCTTTAGGAGAACCATGAAGAATAATTTCTTCTAGTTCTTCTCTACTAGAAAAGATTTTAAAAACTCGATCCATACTTGTTAATTCAAACAACATTTTTATTTGCTCGTTCACAGAACAAATAAACAATTTTACTCCAGCAGAACGAACATTTTTAAGAGAGATAACTAAAGCACCCAAACCCGAGCTATCCATAAAGGTAACATCTTTAAAATCAATAATAATTGCATTAACCTCACTATCTAATAATTCGCAAATCTCTTGTCGAAATTGATTAGATTTGGTGCTGTCTAAGATTCCAGTAGGTTGAACCACTTTAATAATAGGAGTCATGGGATATAAATTCTCTTTAACTTTGCTAGTATAGCTCTGGTACTGATACTAATCCAAATTTTAATTGTTACTAATTTTCATATATCTGTTGAGATCTACGCGCTCGTCGCGTTGTATAAATTATTCACAACTGTTAGGAAGCAAAATGAATGGAAGCCTATGATGTCATTATGATTGGCGCGGGTCACAATGGGTTAGTTTGCGCCGCGTATTTGCTCAAAGCAGGCTACAGCGTCTTGTTGTTAGAAAAACGACCCGTCCCAGGAGGAGCCGCTACAACAGAAGAAGCGATTCCAGAAGAAGCACCTGGATTTAAGTTTAATCTTTGCGCGATCGACCATGAATTTATTTTTCTCGGCCCCGTTATCCAAGAATTAGAATTACATAAATATGGTTTGGAATACCTTTGGTGCGATCCGACGGTATTTTGTCCCCATCCCGACGGCAAGTATTTCTTAGCTTATCAATCCCTCGAAAAAACCCAAGCAGAAATTGCTCGTTATAGCGATCGCGATGCTCGTAAATATGGCGAATTCATTCAATATTGGTCGCGTTTGATTAATGCGATCGCGCCTTTATTTAACGTACCGCCGCAAGCGTTAGTCGAGATTGCGCGAAGCTACAAACTAGAAAACCTCAAAAATGTCTTGGCGATCGCAGGTTCGCAGAAAAAAGCGCTCGATTTCATCCGCACGATGATTAGTTCTCCCGAAGACTTACTCAACGAGTGGTTCGATACCGAAATTGTCAAAGCTCCCCTAGCGCGCCTCGCCGCAGAAATTGGCGCGCCTCCTTCTCAAAAAGGCATTGCTGTAGGAGCGATGATGATGGCAATGCGTCACAATCCAGGTATGGCAAGACCGCGCGGCGGAACGGGAGCGCTGACGCAAGCATTAGTTAAACTAGTTCAGAGCAAAGGCGGAGTCATTCTCACCGAACAATCGGTTAAACAAGTCATTGTCGAAGATGGTCGCGCCGTTGGGGTGCGAGTTGCCGATGGTAAAGAATATCGCGCTAACAAGGGTGTAATTTCTAATATCGACGCTCAACGCTTATTCTTACAATTAGTAGACAAAGCCGACATAGACGATGCCAATCCAGAATTGAGAGAAAGAGTAGAGCGCAGAATTGTCAATAACAACGAAACAATTCTTAAAATCGATTGTGCATTATCCGAACCGCTACGTTTTGAAGCATTCGACCATAAAGATGAATATTTAATTGGAACAATTTTGATTGCCGATTCGGTCAGACACGTCGAAAAGGCTCATGCTTTAACGATTATGGGAGAAATTCCCGATGAAAATCCCTCAATTTATTTAGATGTTCCTACCATGCTCGATCCTTCGATGGCTCCCGAAGGAAAACATACTTTGTGGATTGAATTCTTTGCTCCCTATCAAATTGCGGGGAAAGAAGGAACGGGATTAAACGGGACGGGATGGACGGACGAACTCAAAAATAAAGTGGGCGATCGCGTTATTGATAAACTAGCAGAATATGCCCCGAATCTCAAAAAATCGATTATCGCGCGTCGAGTAGAAAGTCCGGCAGAATTAGGCGAAAGATTGGGGTCTTATAAAGGCAATTACTATCATCTTGATATGACCCTAGATCAGATGATTTTTCTGCGTCCTTTACCCGAAATTGCTAACTACACAACACCGATTAAAGGGTTGTATTTGACTGGTGCGGGAACTCATCCAGGCGGTTCTATTTCGGGGATGCCGGGACGCAATTGTGCTAGAGTTTTTCTGGCGAAACAAGAACCCGTTAAATCGTTTTTTAAGACAATTTTGGAGCGAAATTGAACGAGTTATTAAAATCGCGATCGCGTTTAGGTAACAAAACTAATATCAATTACCGAGTATCTTTACTCTTTTGAGTAGGTTGGTGCCATCGCGATCGCGAAACCCAACAAAGCTTATTGATGTTGAGTTTCGTTCCTCAACTCAAGCTAACAAATATTTAAGTATTATTTTGGTTGGTTTGAATATCTTCAGCCATAGCTTGTGCTTGTTCGAGAATCATTAAACATTTTTCATATTTAATCATTTTAGATTGTATATCTAATTCGTAAAAATATTGAACTAAAAATAAAAGAAATGCAAATAAAGTCACTCCAGGAAAAAAATAATCTAAATTATATTTTTTAGATATTGTTGAAATATCGATTCCTGTAATATAAACTGACATAACTAAAACAATAATTAATAGGATTGGCAGAAACTTAGAAAAAGTATTGTAGTTACTTTTGCTTTCATCAAATGATATTTTTAAGGCTTTTTTTGTAAGCCCTAATGTCTTGTTATCAAATTCATTAAATAATTCTTCACTTATTTTTTCAGCTTCAATTGCGTCAGTTGTATTTTTCAATACATTTTGTCTATTTAACTGAGTTGATGTTTTAAAAGAGTTATAAAGTTCAATAATTATGCTAATTGTACCCATTAGAAAACCAACAATTAAACCTATTAGACAACTAAAAATCCAACTTACATAAAATTGTGCTTGTTCTTGTGTAAGTTGTCTCGTTGGATTAGTTTGTATAACTTGATTTGTATTCCATATAATTAGCATTAAAAATAATGAAGATAAAATAATAACAATAATAGCTGATTTTTGTAAACCTGGGCTTTTAGCAAACAATTGTTTTATATAATTCGAGCTTTGATTTTGTTTTTTAATCAAATCAGTAGATTTTAAATAACGATTTAATTTTTGGATAATAGTATCTACTTTTTGATTAATCTTTTCTTGTTCTTGCTGGTTCATATTTTTATAACAATTCTAATTTAACGCTATAAAAATCTCGTTCAAGGCAAATAACTACTTAAAGTTATAAAATCGATCTAAGATAGAACTCTAAAAAATTTATTATTTCTTCTAAATTATGCCTCTTCGTATCTCGCGATCGACCTATAAAATCTAATCTCTATGGTTACACTGCAATTAAAACAAATTACCGTCCCACCAGGAGGACGAATTGTTCTTCATGACGTGTCATGGCAACAATTTGAAGAAATTTTAGAAGAATTAGGAGAACATCGTAGTTCGCGTATTGCTTACAGTCGCGGAACTTTGGAGATTATGACCCCACTCCCAGAACATGAAGTCGCTAAAGTTCTTATCGGCGATTTGGTAAAAATATTGCTTGAAGAGTTGGAGATTGACTGCGAATCATTTGGATCGACAACGTTTAAACGACGAGATAGCGAACGTGGAATAGAACCAGATGACTCTTTTTATATTCAAAATCATCAACAGATGATAGGTAAAGATCGAATCGACTCAACTATCGACCCGCCTCCAGATTTAGCAATCGAAATCGATCTAACCTCCAAAACACAATTAGATGGTTATGAAGCGTTGGGAGTTCCCGAACTCTGGCGTTTTGAAAATCGCAAGTTGCGAATTGACGTACTTCGCAATGGAAAGTACGTTCAATCCTCTGATAGTCCTACGTTTCCTAATTGGTCAATAATTGAAATAATTACAGAATATGTCGAGCGCGCTCGTTCTATCGGTAGAAGTCCTGCTTTGAGAGCGTTTCGCCAATGGGTTAGACAACAAATCGAGCAATGAGCGATCGCATTAAATCAGTGACTAGTGACCAGTTATCAGTTACCAGTTATCAATTGAACAACTGATAACTGAACAGAGAGGGAGAGGGGGAGAAGCATTTTTCCCGACTACCCAATTATCCAGTTTAAATATGTAACAGCTTACCGATTAATGGAAATCGGCAATCGTACCTGTTGAATATAACGCTTTATATATTGCGATCGCAAACTTTTTATAGATCTGTTGGGTTTTGTTACCTCAACCTAACCTACATCTAAAACTTTTAATTATCTCAAAGCAAACAAAACACTAATCGCAATCAAACCTAACAGTAACAATAAACCTCGATTTCTTCGACACCAGGTTGTAAATTGACCCCAAGGACTCGATGGATAAAGAGGAGATCTAAACTCCATTTCCATAGGTTCAGATTTATCGCGATACAGCGTACAGGTTTTAGCGTAGGGACGCTGGGGAAAGGTACAGGTATCGTCTTCGTGATAGCGACAACTATCGCACAAAAATGTATTCCCACTCGCTTGATGGAGAGGAATGCCAGGATGACCGTAAGCTTTGAGGACTAAAAAACAGTGAGGACAGCGAACGGCTTGTGTATCGATAGGTTGGTGACAGCGAGGACAGGTAGCCATTGGATAAAGTTAGAAGTAAAAACTCGCCTATTGCCAATATCCTAACTTTTCTAGAAATTAATTAACGGGGAAACTTCCTTATCTGATATTCTCCTGTTTCTATCATTTGATATTTATCTTCGCCCATTGCTTGAGAGAATTTTCGTTCTGTATCTGCTAAAACGTCATTAGGAACGTCTTTCCAGTTTTCGCGGGTTTGCCAGCGAATCACGATCGCGAGTTCTTCTGGTACGCTGGGATTAATCCAAATTTCCTTGCCTAAAAAACCAGGATACTTCGCCAAGGTCGCCGTCCAGATTTCCTCATCCTTTTGGATAAACTTTTCTCTCGCTTCTGGGTTTAGTTTAAACTTCAGCCATTCAATTACCATATTTATCGCTTTGACCTTCAGACATTACAGTTAGTTAATTTCATCAATTTTTTTTTGCCACTAGAAGCAAGATAGAGATAAAGAAAATAATATCTTCACGCTGTCTTGGGCAAGGAGAATACCATGTTCAATTCTTTTCTCTATCCCTATAGCTTGACTTATATCCTGGTCAAGCTAAGCGTTCTCGTTCTTGCAGTGCTGTTGTGGTTAATCGTAACCTCTGCACCTGTCGTTTAAACTTTAGTTGCTCGGTTGGCACTTCTTTCCACTTCGCGAGTCTTTTTGCTTCGCCAAATCAAGCGAATGGGAGATCCGGCAAAACCTAATTGCTTGCGAAATTGCGCTTCTATATAACGGCGGTAGTTTTCGTTAAAGCGATCGCGATCGTTAACAAATAATGCGATCGTCGGCGGTCTAGAGGATACTTGCGTCCCATAATAAATTCTACCTTGCTTGCCTTGACGAGTTGTAGGGGGAGAGTGCCAGCTTAGAGCTTCTTGTAGGACTTCATTGATGACTGCGGTACTGACGCGGCGATTGTGCGATTCATAGGCAGTATCGACGAGATCGAGGATTTTATTGACTCTTTGACCCGTCATGGCGCTGATAAAGATGGTTTCGGCCCATTCCATGAAGTAGAGGCGGTCTTGTATCAGTTTTTGATAGTCGTAAATCGTATAAGAATCCTTTTCGACAGCATCCCATTTGTTGACGACAATAACCGCTGCTTTTCCATCATCAATAATGCGTCCGACGAGTTTTAAATCTTGTTCGGTCACGCCATCGATAACATCGACAACGAAGAGGACGACATCGCAACGGCGAATCGCTTTAAAGGCGCGATTAATTCCAAAGAATTCTGCGCCGTAATCGACATTTTTCTTGCGACGAATCCCCGCCGTATCGATCAATCGATAGGTTTTTCCATCTCTTTCTACTACAGTATCGATCGCGTCTCTTGTAGTTCCAGAAATCGGACTGACAATAGCGCGTTTTTCGCCGATCAAAGCATTCAAAAGACTCGATTTACCGACATTGGGACGACCGATAATCGCCACTTTAATTTCTGGGATTTCGAGAACCCCATCTGTCGGCGGAAGATGCACGATTAAGTCATCGAGTAATTCTCCCGTTCCGCTACCGTGAATCGCAGAGATGGGATAGGGTTCTCCCAATCCTAACTCCCAAAATTCGGCAGCTTGGACGGGACCTTGTTCGACGGATTCGCATTTATTGACCGCTAGGAGGACGGGGACGGGGTGTTGGCGCAACCAATCGGCAATTTCGCGATCGCCTAACGTGGGGCCGCTTTGACCGTCTACGACGAAAATCGCAGCCGATGCTTCTGCTAGCGCCAGCATTGCTTGTTCGCGAATCAGGGGTAAAAATTCGGTATCGTCGTCAAAAACAATCCCACCCGTATCGACTACCTGAAATTCTCGATCTTGCCAGAATGCGGGTCGATAAGTGCGATCGCGCGTGATTCCTGGTTCGTCGTGTACGATCGCCTGTTGGTCGCCTGCGAGTCGATTCACCAGCATCGATTTCCCAACATTGGGTCGTCCAATAATTGCAACAATAGGAAGAGACATAATAAGTAGAGAACTAAAAGCTTAACTTTTTATTATAACGCCTGGATTATAGTTATTATGGGCGATACAATATCGATGCGATCGCGTCGAAGGTTATTTTGATAGAGACACTCAGAGCAGGTTTTTGAACTAGGAAAAAATCTATCAATTTCTAACAACAAACCACCTTTATCTTTGAGTTTATAGTCCAAGAAATTGACAAACATTCCCCAACCGACATCAGATATAGCTAAAGCTAGACTTCTAAGACGAACCATACCCTTGATTTTATCCAAATGTGAATGCGATCGCTCGCTCACAAAGAAGTCACGAAAAATTAAGCTTTTTCCCTTGTGTCTAATGTAATTTGTTTTACTCTCAGCAACGAAAAATCGAGTTTTTTCTTTCAATCTCCAAAACTTCTTTGCTCCAACTATCGGTAGATGGCGATCGCGCGACCGTATTTGAGAATGAATAGCATAGTCAGGTTTAACGCAGCAGGCAATCTCTAGAAGAACGCAGCTTCCAAAAAAACTGAGCCGACTATTTATGTTGTAGTGAAGCGCGAATCTCAATACGAAGATTTAATTAGGTGCATATGACAGATACTCAAAAACCAGACGAATTGGGGAACGAAGACAAAACCCTGACAAACCGCCAGGGACATCCCGTATCCGACAATCAAAATGTCCGAACCGTTGGAGATAGAGGCCCTACAGTTTTAGAAAACTATAACTTTCTCGAAAAAATTACTCACTTCGATCGCGAACGCATTCCAGAGCGCGTCGTTCATGCCAGAGGTGCAGGCGCTCATGGCTATTTTGAAGCTTATGGCACGATTGGCGACGAGCCTGCTAGCAAATACACGCGGGCTAAACTTTTGCAAGAAAAAGGCAAAATTACGCCGATGTTCGTCCGTTTCTCAACTGTCACTCACGGCGGACATTCTCCAGAAACCTTGCGCGACCCGCGCGGTTTTGCCGTGAAGTTCTACACCGAAGATGGCAACTGGGATTTAGTTGGAAATAATCTAAAAATCTTCTTCGTCCGCGACCCGATTAAGTTTCCTGACTTAATTCATGCTTTCAAGCCAGATCCCGTACACAATCGTCAAGACCCCAATCGCATCTTCGATTTTCTGAGCCTGACACCCGAATCGATGCACATGGTGACATGGTTGTTCAGTCCCTGGGGCATTCCCGCCAGCTATCGCTTTATGGAAGGGTCGGGGGTCAATACTTATAAACTGGTCAATGCTGAAGGCGTAGCGCATCTGGTTAAGTACCATTGGGTTCCCAAACAGGGATTAAAATTCTTGACGCAAGCTCAAGCTGAGGAAGTTCAAGCAAAGAATTTCAATCATGCTACTGCGGATTTGTACGACGCGATCGAACGTGGAGAATATCCAGAGTGGGAATTTTGCGTACAAATCATGTCCGATGACGAACATCCCGAACTCGATTTCGACCCGTTAGATGACACCAAAATTTGGCCAGTAGACCAATTCCCGTTTCTTCCCGTCGGGCGCATGGTACTCGACAAAAACCCAGTTAACTATTTTGCTGAGGTCGAGCAAGCTGCCTTTGGTACGGGGGTGTTAGTAGATGGGTTAGACTTTTCTGATGACAAGATGTTGCAAGGTCGAACATTTTCATATTCCGATACGCAGCGCTATCGAGTCGGCCCAAATTACCTCCAATTACCCATAAATAAGCCCAAAACGCGGGTTGCTACCAATCAACAAGGGGGACAGATGGATTTTGCGGTCGATGCAGTCGAAGCAGGAGCTAATCCTCACATTAACTACGAGCCAAGCAGTATAGATGGATTAAAAGAAGCGCAGCCATCTGGTAAGCCTCATACGCCTCATGTTGAAGGTATTGTAGGACGGCAAAAAATTAGCCGTACTAATGATTATGGGCAAGCAGGCGATCGCTATCGCAGTTTTTCAGATTTCGAGCGAGACGATCTGATTCTTAATTTGGTTACTCAACTCAAGCAGTGTAACCCAGAAATTCAAGAACGAATGGTGCATCACTTAACGCAATGCGATCCAGAGTACGGAGCGCGGGTTCGAGAAGGTCTATCGAGTTAGAACAATACTTACTGCCATGAGATCGCTACAGGTCTAATTTTCGTTGGATATTTTAGATTTGTTGCGATCGCAAAAATATCAAGCGTTTAGATAAAGCTTATGAAAATTTCTTTGAGGGGAGAGGATTTCCTAAATTTAAAAACCGCTCTACGATGCGGTCTTTTACTTATACAACTGGCGTAAAATTAAAAGGAAATAAAATCTATTTGCCTTCATTGGGCTGGATGAAATTTTACAATTCTCGCCCAATACCAGACGGATTTAAGATGAAGTCGGTTACGGTACGCAAAAAGGCAGATGGCTTTTATGTTTCTATCAGGATTGAAGACACGAGTATCCCCACATTTCCCACTATAACTAGTGAAGAAATCAACACGGCGGTTGGTTTAGATATGGGATTGGGGAAACTCGTCTATTGCTCTGATGGGTCAGTAATAGATAATCCGAGATTTGCGACTAATCAAAAAACTAAACGTTTACAACGAATTCGTCAACGCCGTGTCTCTCGTAAAAAGAAACGCTCAAACAATAGAAGAAAGGCACAACAGAAATTGTCGGTCTTTCAACTAAAAATTGCTAACTATCGCGAAGCTAGAAACTGGCAAATAGCTCTCAAGATAGTCAAAAAAGCTGATGTTATTGTCGTAGAAGATTTGAACATCTCCGGCATGATGAAGCGGTGCAAGCCTAAATACGACAGCGAATCGAGCAGATTTCTTCCCAATGGACAAAGTGCCAAACGCGCTTTGTCTCGTCTAATAGCCGATGCTTCCTGGTATACGTTGATTTCTAAGATTGAGTACGTGGCTGCTAAGTCAGGAAAAATCGTTTTGAAAATCGACCCCAGGAAAACTAGCCAAACCTGCATTGTTTGTGGACATATTGACGCGGCGAGTAGGGATGGCGAAAAGTTTGTTTGTACCAATTGTGGTCATGTAGATGATGCCAATTTACAGGAAGCTAGAAATATCAAAGCCAAAGCCATTAACCAATATGGATTGCTGCTCAAACGAATTAAAAAGGTACGGCAGGACTTGCCGAAACCCAGACAGTTAACGCTGTTTGAAACGCCCACCCTTGAATTAATAAGGGGCAAAAGGAGACAACATCGTGCCCACAAGGGCGAACGCGATGTGCCTGGGAACTTGGGGATACAATTAAATTTGTTCAACCAAGATAACAACATCCCGATTCGGGATACGTTGTGAATCTCCTGATTTCTAATCAGGAGAGCGTCAAAGACTCTTCTAAAGATTCTAGAATGAATAGCAGATCCCAGACCCAGATGGCTAATGAAAGCTCAACGCACTCGCTCTCAAGAAAGAATTTATCGCTTGCTAAAAACGCTAGATCGTGCTGTTTCAGCGCAGGAACTTTATATAGAATTGCGCAATGACAACCAAAATATCGGCTTAGCTACCGTTTATCGCGCCTTAGAATCACTAAAACTTCAGGGTGCGCTACAAGTACGGACTTTAGCAACGGGCGAATCTCTCTACAGCTTGGCACAACAGGATAGACATCATTTAACTTGCGTTAACTGCGGGCGCTCTATTCTCATCAATGAATGTCCCGTTCATACGTTAGAAGAAAAACTCGAACAATCTCATCAATTCAAAGTTTACTATCATACCCTTGAATTTTTCGGTTTGTGCGATCGATGTCAGCCCATAGGAGGTAGCTAAATTTTTTAAAATATTTGTGCCTCTATCTTTCGATATTTCTTTTAAATTCCCAATCTCACCTATAATCTCTAACTAACGACAGTACTAAAAAACGTCAAGCCAATATGCGAATTTTATTTGTAGCTGCGGAAGCAGCCCCCATAGCGAAAGTGGGTGGGATGGGAGATGTAGTCGGTGCCTTACCTAAAGTTTTACGAAAACTGGGCTATGACGTGCGGGTTTTTTTGCCTTATTACGGCTTTCTTAACGACAAAATAGAAATCCCTAAAGATCCGATCTGGTGGGGGTTCGCCATGTTTCAAACTTTTGCCGTCTACGAAACGACCTTACCTGGTTCGGACGTTCCCTTATACTTATTCGGTCATCCCGCTTTCGATCCACGCCGCATTTACGGTGGGGAAGATGAATTTTGGCGTTTTACGTTTTTTGCAAATGGGGCGGCAGAATTTGCCTGGAATTATTGGAAACCCGACGTAATTCACTGTCACGACTGGCATACTGGCATGATTCCGGTATGGATGCGTCAAACGCCCGATATTAGTACGGTATTTACCATTCATAATCTTGCTTATCAAGGCCCTTGGCGCGGTTTACTGGAGCAAATTACCTGGTGTCCTTGGTATATGCAAGGCGATAATGAAATGGCGGCGGCGGTACAATTTGCCGATCGCGTGACTACGGTTTCGCCAACTTATGCCAGTCAAATTCAAACGCCGGAGTACGGAGAAAAACTACACGGATTGCTGTCTTATATTAGCGGGAATTTAGTTGGAATTCTCAACGGAATCGATACGGAAAGCTACAATCCAGCGACGGATAAATATCTCCAACAAACTTACACTATCGATACCCTCGAACAACGTCAGGTAAATAAAATAGCCCTGCAAGAAGAAGTCGGACTAGAAGTTAATAAAAAGGCTTTTCTCGTCGGTATGGTGACTCGTTTGGTAGAACAAAAAGGGATTGATATCGTTATCCAGATTTTGGATCGCTTTTTAGCATATACCGATTCTCAAATTGTTATTTTAGGAACGGGCGATCGCAACTACGAATCGCAATTGTGGCAGTTAGCTTCGCGCTACCGAGGTCGCATGTCGGTTCAACTCCTCTACAATGATGTTTTATCGCGACGTATTTATAGCGGTTCTGATGCCTTTTTAATGCCATCTCGGTTTGAACCTTGCGGAATCAGCCAATTATTAGCCATGCGTTACGGTTGCGTTCCTATTGTCAGACGCACGGGGGGGTTAGTCGATACCGTTTCTTTCCACGACCCCGAACACGATACGGGAACGGGTTATTCATTCGATCGCTACGAAACGCTCGATCTATTTACTTGTATGGTACGCGCTTGGGAAGGTTTCCGCCACAAGGATTCTTGGCGCAAACTGCAACAGCGAGGGATGGAACAAGACTATAGCTGGTATCGTTCAGCCTTGGAATATATCAAAATTTACAAACAAATCACTGGGCGACCTGATGAGTTAAGCGAGGATGAAAAAGAAAAACTGGCAATGTTAACTGGAAACTAACCCAGTTGACAGCCCGATTTTTTTTGTAACTCGTACATATGATGGAATAATTTCCAGCGATATTCTTCTGAGAGTCCGCAAGTAACGGCTCCGCGCAAAACGACATTAAAATACCAATCGTTCGGTGCTAATTCTTCTTTAAGTTTATCGACGACGACATAAGTACGAACGTTGCGATAAATTTGTGCGCCATGGCGCACATTTATAAATTCGTGTCGGTATCCGTTGCGAGGAATTTCTTCTCGTTCGTCTAAAAGTTCGCTCAATCGCCACGGCAAGCGATATAATACCCCTTCTACATTAGAATTTGGATCGGGAACGATATCGAGAGCGCCACAATTTCGACGCAGCGAACGGCGGTAAAATCCGAGGCGATAGTTTTTGACAATTCCCGTCCCGACAACGTAGTGATGGGTAGGTTCGCCGAGCGATCGCGCTAAATCTACGGGACACATACAAGAACCATAGGCAAAATAATAAAAGGTTGGTTCGTTTGTTAGTGCTGGTTGCCAATGACTGCCAGGATGGCGATCGCATTCGGATGCTTTGAGTTGTAAATTTTGTTCTATGAAATTGCGATCGGATGGTTTTGTGCGATCGTTCATAAATGATTCGATAAGCGAGGATTTTCTAGATAAGATAACTCATCTTCTCCACAAGATTCAGATTTCCTCCAAAAAAATAAAGACGCAATAATAGTGCGTCTTTATTTCATCTTTAGGTTTTTGATTTTGGCGAGGACTTCTCGCACGGATTGTTATACGCAATAGAAAGAATACTGCTACCAATCTACCTGTCGATCTTATATTTTTAAGTCTCGATTTGTAGCAAGCATTTGTCTAATCCATCTTAAACTGCTATGGGTTGCTCTATTGTGCAGGCAAATGCCGAGCGATTTTCAAAAATTTCTACTACTCTATCTAACTGAGTTAATTCAAAAATAATCCGTACTGAAGGCGCTAGCGAACAAAGACTAAATTGTCTGCCTAAACTTTGAGCTTGGCGAAAACCGCTTACAATTGCCATTAATCCAGCACTATCTAAAAACTCCACGCCGCTCATATCGACTAAAAATGCCGTGTAGTCTTGAGAGTTTACTGCTGCGAGCAATTCGCTTTTAAACTCATTCACGTTGGCTGCTGTAATATAACCGCTGGGTTCAAAAGTAGCAACTTTACTAGCAATAATACTGTTTTTCATGATTCCACCCTTTCTAAGAATTTTGCTTGACGATACTGAAACTGAAAAATTAATCAAATAGTTAATTGGGGCTAAATTTTCGTCTCTATTGAGATGTTATTCATAGAAGATTGCCACACAAATCGATCTTTAGCCATAATTGAATCTCTTTATTATTAGGTATAGTCGGTCTTCTTTCTTCTTGCTTAAGTAGGAAAATACCTTTTTGTTTTAACCCGACGCTATTAACTACAAAAAGTGGCATGGGCGGACGAATTTGCATTAAATCAATCGCTAGATGGATGACAGATTTTTATTTTAGCTATATTTTGTTAAAAAAAAGTAAAGGAAGCTACCAAAAACCTAAAGGAACTCTAATAACGACTAAATTCAGAAAGACTTTACGACTAAAAGGTCTTCGGCTGTTTTATATTGTGGGAAAATTAGATTAACAGCATTTCTCCAGTTTAGACAATAATTAGTTGATGTCAAAATTTTTAAGTAAGTTATTGTGAAAACAACAAGAAAGATTAGACAACTTGTAGAACAAGCTCTTCATATCAAAAAGTTAACGCCTGAAATTGAAAATGCGATTAACTATGAGATGACACGTATGGGTCATATATCCGATGTGGATTATGAGGCATTAGAGTTACTCATGAGTGAAATGGATGCTGGTCGGATTAAGCTAATCCCAAATCCATGAGTATGAAGAAGCTCTCGTTTCGCGACGAGATCGCTTTTTGGGGCAGTGGCTCTCGCCGAGCGCTCAGTCATTAGTGTTAGCGAATTTGTATACATAGCGTTTATTTTTATAACAATACATATACCAAAAGAATACTTCAGTTTGCGATCGCCTCTTCATCGTAAATATTTTGTTTTTTTGCGGATAAAAAGTACGAGCAGTTGCTCGACAATTGCCTTCGATTTTATTGAAAAAATTTATTAACGTCTGCATTTTTACGCAATCTTGATAAAAATGCAGAGTCTTGTGAAGTTTTGATGAAGTTCCTTGACATCAAAATGTTGTCTAGCTAATCTCATAACACCGATTAAAAGCATTTTTAACTGTTGCGATCGTATTTCTAATGAATCGACAGAGCCAACGAACTTAAAATTCAATCAATAAATTATTTTTCTATTTTTTAGTTGTATTTAATTTTATTTCTTACTAGTTATTGGTAAAAAAATTGTCAATCATCAATAAAACTTGCTGGTTTTATTAACAAAAATACTTAAACTTTAAAAAGCAATTTGCAGTTAAAATAGTATCGTTTTAAAACCTACAAGACTTAAGTTGCCAGAATTAAACTAATACTAAAATAATTCCAGCAACCCATGTGTCTTATTTCAAAAGATATCGAACTAAATAAATGCACTAAAAAAATTGCAGGCTATGAGTAAGTTGCCATTAGCAATATAGGAATTTTTAGGCGCAAGCATAATGTTTGATTGCTCTTCCTAGATTTTTTTTTCCTAAGGACAAGTTAATTTTCTCCTTCCTTAAGATATTTCTAATTTGCGAACCGCTCAAGGTTATTCCTGTTAGCTGTGCAAGGTGTTCGGCAAGGCGATCGCCACTCCAGCGAGCAAATGGATACCCTAGCTCTCTGGGATCTTGGACGATAGTTTCCATTAGTAACTGCATATAATTTTCCGTTACTTTTCGGTAATTTCCCTTAGTGCGTTTGTCTCTTAGACTTTCAATATCTTCTGGATCGCCATGAACGCACCAATAAGCTACTGTTCGATAAGAACATCCTAAAAATTCAGCAATTTCTTGATAAGTTTTCCCTTCGTTTCTCAGAAGTAACATCAAAATTCGCTGAATGAAATTAGAACAATCATTTTCCTTTAATGATTTAAGTAATTTATCTTTTTGTCCGTTTGTCAGAAACCTTTTATTTGACATGAAACGTAGCATCAAATTTAATAATCAAATTGCATTATTCACGATTTTATGCGATTGTCCTCAGTCGTGGAGTCTCTTTACAAAATCTTCATTGAATTTCCATGTAAAATCGTTATTGTAAAGCTTTCCCATGCAATTTAAACCGCTCGTCTATAAACTTTCTTCAACTTCATCAAAGCTTTACAATTTTCTTTATTGAAGCTTCATAATTTTTATCTGACGCTAACAATCTAGGCAATTTGTGTTAGCTATCTGTTAGTGTTAAAAATGTTGTTATAACAAACGAACAATGACAAAAAAGACTAACATATTTGTGGCGGGAGCAAGCCGTGGGGTCGGTTTAGAAATCGTTAGCTATTTAATTGGAAAAAATTGCCGAGTAAAAGCGCTACTTCGTTCGACAGAATCGCGCCCTCAATTAGAAGCAATGGGAATTGAAGTAGTCATGGGAGATGCCTTAGATAGTAAAGCAGTTGAAGCAGCCATGCAAGAAAGCGAACCTTTTGAGGTCGTTATCAGTACTATTGGCGGCTTGCCAAAAGACGGTCAGCGTGCGGACTATTTGGGCAATAAAAATCTCATAGATGCCGCTGTTAAAGTGAAGGTCAAAAAATTTATTTTAATCTCTTCGATTGGGAGTGGAGAAAGCGTTGTTGCTTTACCCCCACAAGCGTTAGAAGCATTAAAGCCAGTGTTAATCGAAAAAGAAAAAGCCGAACAACATTTAATCGATAGCGGACTGACATACATTATTATTCGACCAGGCGGACTAAAATCCGAACCTGCAACCGGAAACGGAATTTTGAGTGAAAACTATCGACTTTCAGGAACGATTCATCGAGCAGATGTTGCGCAGTTAGCTTGTAAGTGCCTGTGGAGTGAAAAAGCGGATAATAAAATTCTTTCGGCAATCGATCGCAATATGATGTATGGTCAGGAAGAAGTTAAAGAACTGCAATTAGATTGAATTTCAGACGAGCAAAGGCGCGAAGGACTGCCAGATTGAATCCTTTGACTTATCTTTCCCGTCTATATAGATAGAGCAAGAACAGTCAATCATGACAGTAAAAATTTACAGCGCCTTTACGCTATTTTTAAGCCTTTTAGTCGAAGCAATTCCTTTCTTACTCCTGGGAGTTTTGCTCTCTAGTGCCTTATTATTTTTTATCGACGAGCGACAATTAATCGCAAAACTGCCTCGCAATCCTATTGTGGGCGCATTTGTTGGCAGTTGCGTCGGATTTTTATTTCCGGTGTGCGAATGCGGTAACGTTCCGGTAGCGCGTCGCTTGTTGATTCAAGGCGTGCCAACCTCAGTCGCGATCGGTTTTTTACTAGCAGCACCAACAATCAATCCTATCGTTGTTTGGTCAACTTGGGTCGCTTTTCCAGATCGACCAGAAATCGTTATCTGTCGAGTATTGGCATCTTTATTAATTGCCACTATTATTGGCTGTGCATTTAGCCTGCAAAAAGATCCGCGACCGATGTTGCAGCCTCTATTAGCCAAGCGCGTCACTCTGTTGATGTCTCGTCGTCTGGAAACGCAACTTTTCTCCAAAAAAGCCTCGCCATCGCTCCCTACCTTACTACAATCGGGGACGTTTCTGTTAGGCGAACCGGGCAACCCAATGCGAATGGACGACTTAACCTTTACCGATGCTAAAACTGTCTCAAAGCCTAAATTAGAGCGTTTGCGTTTCTTTCTCGATAACGTCGTTCAGGAAATGCGAGAATTAGGCGCTATGCTAGTTTTTGGAAGCGCGATCGCAGCTTGCAGCCAAGTTTTTATTCCTCGCGAGGTCATTCTCGACCTTGGAAGAGGCGTTATCAGTTCGATTATAGCGATGATGGTATTGGCTGCGGTCGTCTCGATTTGCTCGACGGTAGATTCTTTTTTTGCGTTATCTTTTGCTTCTACTTTTACCACTAGTTCGTTATTAGCTTTTCTGGTGTTTGGCCCGATGATTGATATTAAGGCGATCGGACTAATGCTGTCGATTTTTCAACCCAGGATTATCATTTATTTATTTGCTTTAGCCGCACAGTTAACCTTTCTTTTGGCTTTGTGTCACAGCTATTTTTTCTGAGTTTAAGCGATCGCACTTATCAGTAATCAGTGTTTAGTAGTTCAGTAGTCAGGAGTTCAAGAGTTAAGTATTTTAAGAGAAAAGCAGTCAAAATTTTTCCTTATTTTATACTTCTAATTTTCAACTTTCCTTGTTCCCTGTTGTAAGAATGCCGATTGCCTATTGCCTATTGCCCAAACCCAGTAAGTCATTTGAATGCGCAACCAGCTTATGAATTCCCAAAATCAAAAATTAAAAAGTTTTCTGCCTTGGTTAGATGTTTTAGCATTTTTAGCTTGGGGAGGATTGTTACTCAGATATTGGATAAACGGACAACTTAGGCTGTTGATTCATCCAAATTATTTTTGGCTTGTTTTTGTGACTGGAATTGTGTTGTTAGTTTTGGGGGTTTTAAGATCGGGACTGATTATAGTTGACTCGCGCCAGCCAAACGATAGCGCGCCAACGTTAGAGCATATCACGTTATTTCCGCCAGGAGTGGGAAGCGGCATACTCGTCGCTACCGCTTTAGCAGGTTTTCTGATTGCGCCGATGGTTTTAACTTCTCAAACCGCCTTGCAAAGAGGCGTGAGCGAATCTTTACCAATAACGCGATCGCAACCGCAATCCTTTGGCGCGACGACTAAACCCGAAGATCGCTCGATTGTCGATTGGGTTAGAACGCTTAATGCTTATCCAGAACCAGAAGCTTATGCCGGACAACAAGTTAAAGTAAGTGGATTTGTCGTTCACTTATCCCACTTACCAGATAACTATTTATTAATTAGCCGCTTTATCTTGACTTGTTGCGCAGTTGATGCTTATCCCGTCGGTCTTCCCGTCAAATTAGAAACGAGTCGTAGCGAATATCCACCCGACACCTGGTTAGAAATCGAAGGCGAAATGATAGTAGAAAATTTGGCGCTTGACGAACAAACGATGAGAGAAACGCCTTCACAAAGTCGCAAACTCGCGATCGCGGCTAAATCCCTCAAAAAGATTCCGACACCAGCCGATCCTTATAGTTATTAATCTCCTAGTTCTAAGGTATAATCGGCGATCGCTGCTCAATAATCAATAAGCAATCAATGACTAAAACAGCGTGGGTATTTCCAGGACAGGGTTCGCAAGCAGTCGGAATGGGAGTCGATCTAAAAGATATCCCCGCCGCTAAAATGAAATTCGATCGCGCCGAACAAATATTAGGTTGGTCGGTTTTGGAAATGTGTCAAGGCGAAGAAGAAACATTATCTCAGACTCTCTACACGCAACCTTGTTTGTATGTTATTGAAAGTATCCTCGCAGATTTATTAATGGAGAACGGATCTCCCGATTTTGTTGCGGGTCACAGCCTGGGAGAATATATTGCTTTGTATGCAGCACGAGTATTTGATTTTGAGAGTGGCTTACACTTAGTCAAACATCGATCGCAATTAATGGATGCTGCGGCTGGCGGTTTAATGGTCGCCATGATGAAATTCGATCGCGATCGACTAGAAAAAATTATTGAAACAACATCAGATATCGTCATTGCTAACGATAATAGTTCCGAACAAGTCGTTATCTCTGGAACGCCAGAAGCCGTCAATGCAGTTGTTTCTCAAGTTAAAGCCAAACGCGCCGTTCCCCTCAAAGTTTCTGGTGCATTTCACTCGCCAATGATGGCTCCCGCCGCTCAACAGTTCCAAGAAGTTCTCGAATCGGTTGTTTTCAACGATGCGACGGTTCCTGTATTATCGAACGTCGATCCGACTCCTGCTACTGAAGGAACCCAACTCAAAACGCGCTTGCTCGAACAGATGACGGGTTCGGTGCGCTGGCGAGAAATTATGTTGCAATTGCCACAAGAAGGCGTTTCTCAAGTGGTAGAGGTAGGGCCGGGTAAGGTATTAACTGGATTGATTAAAAGGACTTGTCCCGACATAGCTTTAAAGAATGTTGGTAGCTTAGCAGAGATAAGTTAGGAATAATCTGTAGAGAAATGGTAATGTTACGTCTCTACATTGCGCGATCGCAAATCTCTAAATCCTTACACAATAA
>JALOOL010000350.1 GCA_025454425.1 Hydrococcus sp. Prado102
ATTCTTGATCAACAGAGAGTCTTTATTTGCTTTTGCTGTCGCTGTCATTTTATGGTCAACCACATCCCTTAATGCAGCTTACGTTGCATTGTTATCCGTAATGTTGTTGATTCTAACAGGCGGTAGCGAACAAGAAGAACTTTATGAAGCACTCGAATCAGATGTGATCTGGTTGATGATAGGTGCATTCATTCTGGGAGGAGCAGTACAGCAAACGGGTCTAGCAGCGAGACTGACTCAGTTTGTGGTTGCTAAGGCGCGGACTGTTGGGAGTGTATTTTGGTTGCTGACGACGATACTGATTCCCTTGTCCTTTGTCATTCCTTCCACCTCCGGCAGGGCAGCCGTAGTCATTCCTGTCTTTCGCAGCATTACCAGCGCTGCTGGCGATCGCCAGATCGGTCGTGCCTTAGCATTACTAATGCCAACTATCATTTTGGTATCTACCATTTGCACGTTAGTTGGTGCGGGTTCTCATCTCATCGCCAACGATCTACTCGATGAAATTGCTGATGTAGAAATCTCCTACGGGCAATGGGCGCTTTATGGCTTGCCATTTGGGATTGTCGCCAGCTATATCTCTTGCTGGGTCATTATGCACCTCTTTTTGGATAAAAATCGCCGTCACCGTCAATTACAGATTCCCCAGCAAAAACAAAAACCCTTTTCCAAAGCCGAACAGAAAACGCTAATAGTGGTTTTTGTGATGGTGGCACTCTGGCTCACAGAAAACTGGCATGGGTGGGAAATTGCGATGGTGACAGTGATGGGTGCAATGGTACTGACTGCCCCAGGGTTTGGAGTCATAACCTGGAAAGAAGGACTCAAAGCCGTTTCGTGGAATCTGATTATTTTCGTCGGGGCGGCTTTAGTTCTGGGAGAAGCACTTATCGAGTCCGACGCGGCTGAATGGATTATCAATAGCTTATTTGCTGCTAGCGGCATTGTCGGGGCGGATTCTCGCTTATTAATCTTGCTGGTGCTGTCCTTAATTTCCCTAACCTCTCATATCTACATGACTTCCCATACAGCAAGGGCAGTGGCATTAGTACCAGCCTTGTTATATCTGGGAAATAGCCTACAACTCAATCCAATTGCGGTTTTATTTATCAGCACGGTAGGGATGGATTACTGTCTTACATTCCCCGTCAGTTCCAAAGCACTGTTAATGTTTTTGGATGTGGATAAAGACACTTATAAACCAACCGACTTACTGCGTTTGAGTTCCGTGCTGCTGTTGGTTCACCTGGGGTTAATCGTACTGTTTTACTACAGCTATTGGCGCTGGATAGGTTTACAGTTATGAAATTACGCAAAAAACTACTCATTACTTTTAGCGGTTTAGCGTTGTTGGCACTGGCAACGGCTGGCGTTACCTTGTGGGCGATCGCGCAATGGCAAGAAAGCGAACGAAAACTTAACGAGCATTATCAGCGTAGCCTTTTACTTAAGGGGGTTCGGGCAGCAACCTTTCGGGCTTTTAAAGAAGTGCCGGATGTGATGGTCAGCAACGATCCCAATGCCCCACAAGAGTTTGAAAAGTCTCTTAAACCAGTAGAATCAGACTTTCAACGCTGGGCCCAGTTGGCAGATACCGAAGCAGAAAAAACACAAGTCGAGCAAGTCCGCCAAGCTTATGACAATCTCATCAAAGATGCCAGTGTTGTCTTTGCTCTCGTCAAAGCTGGTCGCCGCCAGCAGGCATACGCCTTAATGCAGAGTCAAATGGAAGGAAAAGATTTTGTCAGCTTTGAGGAAGTAACCGATCGCGCAGTCCTTAGCGACCTCCAAAATCGCCAAATTATTCAGCAACGCACTCTCAGCACCCGACAAACCGCACAGCTAGTTTTAACGATCGCGGCTTTTGGTATTATCTCACTCATCTTACTTTTGGCTGCTTATCTTGCCTCCGACTTATTTGCACCTTTGCACGAAGTCGAACAAGCATTAGACGATGTAGCTAAAGGAGATTTAAAACGCCGTTTGGCAGAAGAACGCAACGACGAAATTGGGGCAATTAGTCAGGCGTTTAATCAAATGGTAGAAGCAATCCGGGAGCGAGTAACAGGTTTAGCATCAGTTCCTACCAATGGTTTGAGCGATCGCATAGACGAGTCGGCTTTGCAAACGCTACCTTCGCGAGTAACCCTGCATCGGTTAGTCTCGCAGTTGCGATCGCAAGTATCGCAATTCAATGACGGTAATGGTTTCGATCGTGACGGACAAGCGATCGCCCTTAACCAACTCGACCAACTCTTGCAAGCGGTAACGCGCATTACTGATTTCGGCTTTCCCTTGGATTTAAACCTCGCCCGTACCGACATTCGCGCTTTAATTTACGAAGTGCTAATGCGATTTCAAACTGAGTTGAGCGATCGCGCTGTCAGCATCGACCTAGACCTTTCAACCGAAGTAAGTTACGCAGTCGTGGATCGCCTGAAGCTGCGAGAAGTATTGAGCGAACTAATCCGCAATGCTTTAGAAGCTTTACCCGAAAAAGGCGGTCGGATTGGAATGCGGACTCAAGTCTCAGAGGACGGCACTCAACTTGTAATCGAAGTTGCTGACAATGGCAAAGGTATCAAACAACCTTTAATCGAGCAAGCGTTAGCCACCAAAGCTGTAACCGAACGAGGTCAGCGTCCCAGCGTGGGACTGGCAATGACCAAAGCGATCGTCGAACAACACGGCGGACAACTCAAAATCGACAGCGAACCCAGTCAGGGGACTCACGTTCAGATTCGGTTGCCTCTGCGGGAGTGAGGAGCGTCCTTCGGAGGACAAGGGGGACTCTTGAAGACAAGGAAGACAAGGAAGACAAGGGGGACAAGGGAGACAAGGGGGACAAGGGGGACAAGGAAGACAAGGGGGACAAGGGAGACAAGGAGGATCGGGATAATCAATCCAAAATCCAAAATTTAGTGACTAATTACTGATTACTGATTACTGAAATGACATTACGTATCTTAATTGCACCATCGGGATTCAAAGAAAGCTTAGAAGCTGACGAAGTGGCAGATTACATTGAAGCGGGACTGCTAAAAGTTCTGCCCGATGCCACTATCCATAAAGCACCTCTAGTAGACGGCGGTGAGGGGTTTACGAAAGCCCTCGTAGCAGTTACAGGTGGAACTTTACATCACCTAGTGGTGACTGGGCCAGTAGGACAACCCGTAGACTCTTATTTTGGCTTTCTCGGCAATACTGAGGTTAAGACAGCCGTATTAGAAATGGCTGCTGCTGCTGGATTGCGACTAGTACCTCGCGAGGTGCGAAATCCTCTAGTCACGACGACTTACGGTGTTGGAGAACTCATTAAAGCTGCATTGGATGCAGGTGCGGAGAGAATTTTATTCGGTTGCGGCGATTCGGGAACTAATGACGGTGGCGCTGGGATGGCGCAAGCATTGGGGGTTCGTTTGATGGATGCAGAGGGGAAAGAGATCGGTAGAGGCGGTGGCGAATTAGCACAATTGGAACGTATCGATCTGAGCGCTCGCGATCCGCGCCTCAGTCGCGTTCAAATTGATGTCGCCTGTAACTGGCACAATCTCCTTTGTGGAGATAGAGGTGTCGCAAGAGTTTTTGGGCCTCAAAAAGGTGCATCGCCAGAAATAGTCGAGCAACTAGCAACTGCTCTCGATCGCTATGCTAGTGTCATTCAAAAAGATTTAAAAATCAACGTGGGGAGAATGCCAGGTAGCGGTGCCTCTGGGGGTTTGGGAACGGGACTATATGCCTTGTTAGGGGCGAAGTTGCATTCTCGTTACGATATTGTGATGAAGTATTTGGAATTAGATACTTTGCTGAGTCAGTCCGATCTGGTTATCACTGCTGAGGGAAGTATCGACTTTCAAACCCCCCTGGGGAAAATTCCCGGCGAGGTTGCGCGAAGGGCAAAACAATATCAATTGCCAACCCTAGCTTTGGCAGGAACCATTGGCAAGAATGCAGAAGTTAATTACGAGCATGGTATCGATTATTATGAAAGTATTTTGACTGCGCCTTGTACTTTAGATGATGCGATCGCCTTTGCACCCGAACTGGTCGTTAGTGCAGCCGAACGGTTAGCGCGATCGATTTTGGTGGGTCAAAAGCTAAATTTTGAATAAGATAAGGAAAATTTATCAGCATTTCCTGATGTATTAGACAGCGAAGCCAAAGCTAAGAATCCTTGCAGATTCTTAGCTTTGCGGTGAAGTCTTGAAATAAGCTTCGACCGATCGCGTGGCTTCGGGTTGCAATAGTTGACCCAGCCATGCAATAAAATATGAGTTATGAGCGAATTGACTTATCTTTCAGCTTCCGAACTGGCAAAAGGCATTCGAGAGAAAACCTTTTCTGCTGTTGAAGTATTAAAAGCATACTTAAATCAAATTGTCAAGTATAATTTTAAATTGAATGCGATCGTCACCCTTGACGAGAAACAGGCGCTTCAACAAGCTAAAGAAGCCGATGAAGCGATCGCGCGAGGCGAAATTTGGGGAGTTCTTCACGGCGTACCCGTTACCATTAAAGATACTTTTGAAACGGCAGGAATGCTGACTACAGCAGGTTATAAACCGCTAGCCAAATACATTCCCAAACAGGATGCAACGGCGGTAGCGCGATTGCGTGCGGCTGGGGCGATAATTCTCGGAAAGACTAATCCTGCCGAATTAGCTGCCGACTATCAAAGTAGCAATTCACTCTTCAAGCGAGTTAACAATCCTTGGAATCTTAACTGTACGGCAGGCGGCAGTTCTGGCGGTAGTGCGGCAGCAGTAGCAGCGGGATTTACACCGCTAGCACTCGGTAGCGATCTCGGCGGTTCGATTCGCCAACCCGCGCACTGTTGCGGAATATTTGGGATTAAACCCAGCGAATATCGGGTTTCTACTGCCGGACACGTCCCAGAATTGCCAGGAAAACCTCGTTGCGTTCGTCATATGTTGAGCGCTGGCCCTTTCGCGCGTTCTATTGAAGATTTAAAATTATGTTTGTCGATTATTGCCGGAAGCGATCGCCGTCAGCCAGATATTCCTCCCATTCCGCTAGATGTCCCTTCAGATAAACCTCTCGCAACCAAACGAATTGCTTGGACGGATAAATTGGGCAATATTCCCGTCACTAAAGATACAAAAGAACTTATCCAAAAACTAGTTACTCATCTAGAAAGCTTTGGCACTCAAATAGAGCGATCGATTCCTGATGAATTTAACTTCGATGCCGCATGGGAAACCTATGGCGAAGTACTTGTCTACGAACTTTACGTCGCCGAATCGATATTTTCTAGTCAATCGATGCGCCGCAGCCTTAACTTCTTATTCTACAGCCGTCAAGTCGATGCTGAGTTTCAAAATAATCCTATGGAACGAGGATTTTATCGACTTTTAAACGCGACATTCGAGCGGTATTTTCAAGCATTGACTCGGCGCGAACGCTTCATGGCACAAATGGACGAATTTTTTGATAGTTGGGATATTTTTTTGTGTCCGGTTGCAACGGTTCCTGCTTTTACCCATCGTCCTACCGGACATCCCATCGAAGTAGACGGTAAAAAGTTACCATATATTATGGGATGCGGCGCATATACGACTATTTTTAACCTGACGGGCAATCCCGTGGTTACAATACCTATCGGGCGATCGCAAACGGGTTTGCCTATCGGCGTACAAATAGTAGGCAAGCGTTGGAGAGATATGGAATTACTCGCGATCGCGCAACAAATCGCCGAATTAACCGAAGGTTTCCAACGTCCACCTGGATATTAAAACAGTTATTGTAGGGGCGCACGCCATGCGCCCTCTTAGCTTTGTAGAATAAGCAATGCCTACAAATATCTTTTAGATAAGAGTTATTCGTTAATTTTAATTCGGGATTCTAATTTGCTTAGCAGTATTTTTCATCCAAGCACAAGGCAAAGCACATTCTTTTAGATAGATAAAGCCACCTACTAGCCCAATCAATAGTGCCCAAGCGCCAACTTCATTAGCTTGATAGATTTTTAAAGGTGATAATAAAAGAATTGCTTTAAAAAACTCAGGGCTACCACTAATAGAATTTATTATAATACCCATACAAAACAAAAGAATATAATGTAGAAACTTCCATTTTTCTTGATAATAATTAATAGCTTCTTCAAGCCTTCTTTTGGCTTCAGATGCCCTCCAATACATTTGAGACATTAATCGTTGAGCAACTAGTAAAAATCTCACCTCATATTCCATTTCGGATTTGGGAGTAA
>JALOOL010000351.1 GCA_025454425.1 Hydrococcus sp. Prado102
GCTGACTTTTTCAAAAGCGATACCTTCTTGGAGTTGGCTGTAGCGATGGGGTTGGGGATTTTTGACCATAAATGGTTTGTTTTCTCGCTTCAAGAAATCTGTGGTGACTTGAATGCTAAAAGCTTTGTATGCTAACTGGTTGCGAGAATAATTAAGCTGGCTGGCAACAGGGATTAGTTTGTATAAAACCACTATATAAGTGAGTAAGATAGTCGCGATCGCTTGTTGGTTGCCAGAGAATAAATAAATTCCCAAACTAACAATCGTTAGGAGAATAATTATTCCAAGAATTTCATTAATTGCTGGAAGTGCGTAATCATAAGCTTGTAATTTAAATTGAGCTTTTTCTAATTCTGTAATAAATTGTTTGGTTTTTTGGTATTCTCGCTCTTCAGTTTTTACGGTTCTTATCAATCGATTGCCATTTAAAATTTCTAATATTTTATTAGAATATCCTCGCGACTGCTTAGAAAGATTTCCGCCTAATTTTCGAGATAATTTAATAAAGAATTGATTGATAATAAAAAAAACAACCATCATAATTGTAGAAATTAATGTCAATTGCCAAGAAATTAATAATAAAATAATTAGATAAGTTAGAAAATTAACGACTAGTCTTAAAAGTGAAATTAATATATTAATAGAGTTGGCTGCCTGGCTGACATCATGAGATAAATGACTCAAAAGATCGCCAGCTTTGTTTTTAGCATAAAAATCTAAATCGACTTCTAACAATAGGTTTATACCATCTAATTTCATACTATTAACAAGCGATCGCGACAACTGTCCGCCTGTTAAAGAACTTAAATAATTGGTAGCATTTTTAACAATAATAATCCCTAAAATAAACGCAAACATTACCAAGGCTTTACTATCGCCAGAAAATCCCTCAAATAAAGACATAAAGCCTTGTAAGATCGGTGGTATTTTCTTAGGTTCGATAAATTTATCTGATAAAATTCCGAGTAATAAAGGTACGAGTAAAGTCGTACCAACGCCATTAAAGACGGCGGAAGAAAAACCTAAACCCAATGTAAGTAATATCTGCCAAGGAAATTTTGCAGCATATTTAAGCAGCAAGCGATTGGGCGACATAAGGGAAAAGATTTAGATGAGAGGATTCATCTTAATTATGGGTTAAATTTCTGGGAGTGCAAATAGAAAACCGCTTTCTTGTTTGATTCTTCATCAAAAATTTAAAATCAGAGGGTCGCTATTTATTAATTTTTATTCGAGAGAATTTTGAGCCAGATAAACTCTGATGCGATATACCAGATACATTTTGCCATTTTCATTGCCAAAGCGATCGCATAACTGACCAAAAGCACAGAGAAGTTGCTCCTGGACTGACTCAGTGAGGGGAACAAACGATTGACTCCTAGCTAAACCAATTAGTTTGGCTAAATCTAGTTCCTGTCTGTCAGCAAACTCCTCGCGACGAATATTAGTAAAATTAAACGAACGCAGAAGGCGATGGAGTTGCCATTCGTACCAACGAAGAGCCAGTTTAGAATTGCGGGTTGCTTTTTCGACAAAACGCTTAAAGAGATTGGGGTATGAAGCGCTAAAAACAATATTGTTGTAAAGTTGCGTACATCGATCCGACTCATCCCATTCTTGCCACGCCAAAGCCAATCGTCCACCTGGCTTAAGAATGCGCTTAAATTCTAATAGCGTTGGTTTTGTATCGAACCAGTGAGCCGAATTGAAGCAGGTAATTAAATCGATTGATGTATCGGCAAGTCTTGTTTTTTCAGCAGTAGAATCGTAAAACTCGACCGATGGATGAGGTACAGCAACCGCTCTCATCTCCGCATTGGGTTCTATCGCCAAGACGCGCACGCCTTGTTCGGCTAGCTGTCGCGAGGAAATTCCCGTTCCCGCACCAATATCGGCTGCGATGAGTTGAGAAGAACTATTTAATCCTTTTAAAATAAACGCGATCGCTTCTTTGGAATAGCTGGGACGACAGTTAGCATAATCGATTGCTCGGTTAGAAAATCTTTCTAAGGCGTTCATGGCAAATTAGGCTATTTAAAACTCTGTCGATGACTTTTCTCTTCCAGATTACTCTATACTATTAGGTATTACACTGAGAAAGATTTTAGCTAAATCCTTGTATAACCTTGCCGTTAGCGTAATCCTCAATTTTGCTTAAGGCAGATTCCGATTGATGTTCGGGAAACAGATGTTTGAGGAAATAATCGAGAGTGGATCGTTTGAGCCAACCTTTAAGAACCGCGATCGCACCTAATCTTAAGTTAACTCCCATTCGTTTCTCGATCTTAGTTTGTTCGCTTAGCAGTTCGCTCACTTGCTCCTCATCCAATAAGGTAGCTTTTTGAAGATAGTAACCCAATGGCTGCTTTGGTTGCTGCTGAAGGATACTCGACCACTGTTCGGCAAAAAAATCGGCTGTTTCTAACTTAATCCATCCCCGTAAAGCTAGAATTTCCCCAATTCGCAAATCGGGATACTCAGATTGATGTTCGAGTGCTACGTCTATCTGATTAGCCGTCACCAAATCTGCTTGTTGCAAAATTGCTCCTAGTGGCTGTCGAGAAGCAATGGCTTTCTTGATTTCTTCTCTTGCAGCTTCATTATTTCTCGCTTGAATAATATTTTCCTCTCTGGCAGCAAAAATTGTTTTATCGCTACTATCTTGCAGATCGAGGAGCGCGAGTTCTTCTTCCCTTTGGTCGATATATTCTAACCGTTTCTCTAATTCTTCCTCTCGATTATTTAACTCCTGCAATTGATAGTGCAAGGATTGTTTCCACTGTTCGACTTCTTCTTCTTGTTGCTTGATTTTTTCTAATAAAAACTCTGTATCTTGTAGGATTTTAACAATGTAACGAGAGGCTGGCTCTAGGGTTCCTTGAATTTGCCAATCTTTGCTGAAGTTTGCGATCGCTAAAGTTCCCTCAACACAATCATAGGCTTCATCGATCGCAATCTTTTGTTCGCCAGCCACAAAACTCCAACTTTTGTTATTGTTTTTGTTAGTGCTTTGACAAGCAATAAGTTTAAGTTCTGTCTTGGAGCTTCCTAGCAATCTTTGTTTCTTTTTTGTTAACTCTACAAGATACAGCATAAACAAAAGGTTTCCTAAAATTTTTTAAAAAGGGATTATTACCTATTTTGAAGATTTTAACTTAAAACTCACTACAATTCGTTATGAAAAATTAACTTTATAGATAGCAAGAGATCGTTTTTAAGTTTTGACTGAAAAAATAAATAATTTTTGTGTAATTAAATTTGCTTAAAAGCTTGAAATAGTTTTTAGAAGATTTATTTCAATTTTATAAACTTTAAATCTAAACAACAAGGTCGGGAAAACAAATTTATGAAAAATTATTCAAAACTCGATCTTGCTAGTTTATAAAAGGTAAAAAGTAGACCGAGATAGCAAAAGCTTGAAGAGGAATTGTATTTTAAATACTTTTAATCTAGATTTTGCTGGTGCGATCGCGATCGGTCGAACAAAAAGACTTGTACGGATCTTAAAATTGCAAGTCCAAAAAGATTGATGAACTATATTATGATGGCAAAAGGCAGCTATGCGAAAGTCGGAACTCGGAAGTAAAAATGAAATTAATAACTGGTAACTGGTAACTGGGGAAAGGGAGACAAGGAGTGTGGAAGGTGTGGGGGGTGTGGGGAGACTCTTGAGGACAAGAGAGACTTTTGAAGAAAAGGAAGATAAGGGAGAATCAAAACTTTCGACTTTCGACTTTCGACTTTCGACTTTTTTAACTGGTCACTGGTCACTGGTCACTGTAAAAAAATGTCTCATCAAACCATCGGATTCGATCCCAAGCTTTACGAATACTTCCAGTCAAATTCTCTGCGAGAACCCGAAATTCTCGTCCAACTTCGTCAAGAAACTGCCAAACATCCAATGGGGATAATGCAAATCTCCCCAGAACAAGGGCAATTTATGGCGTTACTCGTGCAATTGATGGGGGCAAAAAAAACGCTAGAAATAGGAGTATTCACGGGTTATAGTACTTTAGCTGTCGCCTTAGCATTACCCGCAGACGGAAAAATAATTGCTTGCGACATTGACGAAGAATATACTGCGATCGCGCGTTCTTTTTGGCAAAAAGCAGGTGTTGCTAATAAAATTGACCTGCATATTGCCCCCGCCTTAGAAACCTTAGATAAGCTAATTAACCAAGGACAAGCGAATACATTTGATTTTGCCTTTATTGATGCCGATAAAAGCAATTATGACAATTATTACGAACGAGCCATAAAATTAGTGCGCTCAGGAGGATTAATTGCGATCGATAATGTATTTTGGGGTGGAAAGGTTGCCGATCGCAACATACAAGATAATCGTACAAAAGCTATTCGCGACTTCAATCAAAAACTTCATCGAGATGAGCGAGTTACTATCAGCCTCGTTCCGATTGGAGATGGGTTAACTCTGGCATTGAAAACCTAATATAGCAAATTGTTTTAATCTATCTCCTTATCTCTGCGCCTCTGCATCTCTGCGTGAGAATTTAAAACAGTTAGGACAAGAAATCCCTTCTTCATAATAAGAAGATGCCTTATCTTCCTCAGAAATTGGATGTCCGCAGTTACGACACATTTGATAGCTACCCGTTTCCAACCCGTGTTTAACAGCAATCCGTTCGTCAAAAACAAAACATTCGCCTTCCCATAAACTTGTTTGAGGCGGTACTTCTTCCAAATACTTGAGAATGCCGCCTTTGAGATGATAAACTTCCTCAAAACCTTGTTTTCTTAAAAAAGATGAGGCTTTTTCACAACGAATTCCCCCCGTACAAAAAAGAGCAACTTTTTTGTGTTGAGTGGGGTCGAGTTGATGGCGAACGTATTCGGGAAACTCTCGAAACGAGCTAGTTTGTGGGTCTATCGCGCCTTTAAACGTACCGATCTTAACTTCATATTTGTTGCGAGTATCGATGACAAGAACCTCTGGATCGGCGATTAATTCGTTCCATTCTTGCGGATTAACATACGTGCCTACTCGTTCGTTAGGATCGATTTCTGGCATCCCCAAGGTTACGATTTCTTTTTTGAGGCGGACTTTCATGCGCTTAAAGGGGGGAGATTTCGCCTCGGATTCTTTGTGAACCAAATCGCTAAAACGCTCGTCAGAACGCAAAAACGCTAGGGTAGAATCAATGTTTTGACGAGAACCCGCGATCGTGCCGTTGATTCCTTCTTTTGCCAGTAAAATTGTTCCTTTAATCTCTTTTGCTTGACAATATGCCAACAATAGAGATTGTTTTTGGGCAAAATCGGGAAGACTAACAAATTTATAGAAAGTCGCTACGATTAAACTCATTGTTTTTGAAAGGCGGTTGAATAAAGCTGCGCAAACATAATTAATCGCAAGCATGGTGGGCAATGCTTAAAAATATCTATAAATAGAAACTTGAGGATTTTTGGCATTGCACAGCCTACGCAGATTTCAAATATATTATATTCAATTGAGAATTGCTAGATTATTATCTATTCAAACCAAAAATATTTTCAATTTTTAGAGCGATTCAAAGTCTAATTTACTAATCGATATTGTTCTATTTAAAAATATCACTTCAGAAATATTTCTCTGTGTAGAGGCATATTAGCTAAAAAAATGACAATTTGGAAATAGTTAGAAACAAAATATTAAATCTTTAAGGAGAGATAAACCGTGGCTATAGATAGAAAAAGAAGGGCTATAGGCGTTTTTCCAACTCGTCGAGAAGCAGAAGCAGCACTCCACGAGCTAAAAAATTCTGGATTTTCAATGGAGCAAGTTTCTGTAATCGCACGGGACGCAGATAAACAAGCAGATATAGCTAATGTAGAAGTTGAAGGTAGCGTTGACAACAAAGCTGATGAAGGTGCAAAAACAGGTGCTGTAACGGGTGGTGTTTTAGGCGGCGTGACAGGATTGTTGGTCGGTCTGGGCGCTTTAGCTATTCCTGGAATCGGGCCTATCATGTTAGCAGGAGCAGAAGCAACTGCTTTGGCAACAACCTTAGCTGGCGGCGCGATTGGTGCAGCAGCAGGCGGTTTAGTCGGTGCATTAATTGGTTTGGGAATTCCCGAAGAACGCGCCAACGTTTATAACGATCGCGTTTCTAGAGGCGATTTTCTGGTAATTGTTTATGCAACCGAGGCAGAAATTGCTCGCGCTCAAACCATTCTTCACCGTTACAATATCGAAGAATTTGGCATTTACGACGAACCTGG
>JALOOL010000062.1 GCA_025454425.1 Hydrococcus sp. Prado102
CATAGAGCCGGACAAACCCATATTCGAGATCTACCAGATATTTTAATCCCTCCGTTGCTAGAAGTGGTAAACCTTTACGAGACAGTAGCCAGTGCGGGAGGTGCTTTTGGAAGGGTTAACGTCAAAGCGATCGCACTCAACACGTTTCATCTCGATCCTGAAGCAGCCCAAACTGTCATAGAGCAAGTAACTCAAGAAACGGGGCTTCCCTGCACCGATGTCGTGCGATTTGGGGCAGATTGGTTATTAGATCGAGTTTTTAATTAAATGCTAATAGACGATCGCTTTGCGATCGGCTATATTGGTCGATCGAATCAGTATCCGTTTTCAGCAGAATCCGATGACTTTATATTATAAGCATCATAAAGTATGACAGATAAAGACGAGATTTACCCATCATCGAGCGCTCCCATGCTAGAAAGCGCCCAAGCCGAGCGCAGACAAGTCTTTACCATAAGTCTAGCTCTGGGAATAGGTGTAGCTTTGATTTATCTGGCATTCCTCAAACCTGGGATTTGGGGGATAGATGGTAACGATATGTTTTGGGTTTCTTTTTCGTTAGTTACCGATGGAGATTTTAGCACGGGAAAAGCCGTAGGATTTCCAGGACGAGGCGGCGAATATTATTCGATTCGATATCTTTTGCTTCCTGTTTTAGCCATGCCTTTTGTCGCCTTTGGGATTGGCGTAGGCAATTTATTAGGCTTGCCCGTTCGTTATACTGCTACGATTTGTGCGTTGGTATTACCCGTTCTGATCACGGCTTTGACAACCTCTTTGGTTGCTCTTTTGGCATTACGATTGGGAAGTTCTAAAAAAAGTGCTTATTTAGCGGCTATTTGTTACGCCTTCGGAACGACTGCTCTGGTTTACTCTCGCGAGTTTTTTGCCGAACCTTTACTGGCTTTGATGACGACTGCGAGCATCTATTTCGCACTGGGAAACAACGCTCGCGAACACGCTCTTTCAAGTCTCTTTTCTGGGTTGGCAATTCCTACCAAACCCGCCGGAGTTGTTATCGCGCCTCTTATATCATTGTATTTTTTCTGCAAAAAGTATCCTTGGCGTACTATCATCGGGCCTTGGATGGGTTTTGCTATGGGAGTGGGGATTCATTTATGGTACACCTGGGTTCGTTTTGAAAGTGTAGTTGGTGGCGCTCAAAAAACCGATCGCATCCAAATACAAGGAATGCCCGAACGCATGATTGGCTTGCTGATTTCTCCTGGTGCAGGAGGAGGACTATTTTGGTATTGTCCGCCTACAATTTTAGCGATTATCGGATTTTCTAAACTTTTTAAGAAGAAACCTCTCGAAGCTTTGCTAATTTTAGGAGTCTTTTTAGGCTACCTAGTGCTTCACTCTTTTTGGGCTTTTAGAGGCTGGAATTGGGGGCCTCGCTTTCTCGTCCCGGTGCTGCCCGCACTGTTAGCGGTAGTAGCCGTGTTAGAAAAGAAATGGTGGAGAGTGCTAATTATTTTGACCGCGATCGGTTTCTTTTGGAATGCTCCTACTTTAGTGGCTTATTATCAACGCTATTATGCTGAGGCGATCGATAACTATCGATTTTATCAAGTTTTAGCTCCCGCACCGTGGGGGCCTTGGAACGAAGCCCCATTATTCAATATTTGGGGAGCTACTTTTCGTCAATTATCCGCCGCCTTTAGTACCGATGTTACTCAGGTTCTCAAAGGAGTCGGCGAACCCCCCGCCGCAGGAAATCTAGCAAGTTCCGATCTGTTAAGAATTGTTGCCGTTTGGTGGTGGGTCTTACCTGCTGCTGGTATACCAATCTGGGTTGGATTTGCGATCGCAACGATTATGGTTGGATTGGGAATCTGGATTTTACGCCGAGGCTGGATGAAAATCAGTGACCAGTAATCAGTTATCAGTTATCAGTTAAATGAAACTAATTATTCAAATTCCTTGTTATAACGAAGAAGCAACGCTAGGACTAACCCTATCTCAACTTCCTCGACAAATTCCTGGAGTCGATAAAGTAGAGTGGTTAATTATTAATGATGGCAGTCTCGATCGCACGGTAGAAGTGGCTAAAGCTTGCGGGGTAGACCACGTTGTCGATTTCGACTACAATCAAGGTCTGGCAAAAGCTTTCATGGCAGGACTCGAAGCTTCTCTCAAAGCAGGTGCAGACATTATTGTCAATACCGATGCTGATAATCAATACTGCGCGGACGATATCCCCAAACTGATCGAGCCAATTCTACGAGGAACCGCAGAAATAGTGGTTGGCGCTCGACCCATTCAAGATATCAAACACTTTTCTCCGGCTAAAAAATACTTGCAAAAATTGGGCAGTTGGGTGGTTCGCATTGCTAGTAAAACCGATATTCCCGATGCCCCAAGCGGATTTCGCGCTATGAGTCGCAATGCTGCGCTTCAATTCAACGTATTTAATGAATATACCTATACTTTAGAAACTATTATTCAAGCAGGACAGAAAGGAATGGCGATTACGTCGGTTCCTATCAGAACTAACGACTATTTAAGACCTTCGCGACTGGTTAAAAGCATTCCTTCTTACATACAGCGCTCTATTCTCACGATTATTCGCATTTTCATGACTTATCGCCCTCTCCAGTTTTTTATGACGCTGGGGAGCGTGCCTTTTACGTTAGGATTTATTCTATGTTTGCGCTGGATAGTTTTATATTTGGGAGTTTTTGGGGCTAGTCCCGACAAACCCCGCGTTCCTAGTTTGGTTTTTGCCGCAATTTTAATTCTCATTGGCTTTCAATTGTGGATGTTTGGATTGGTTGCAGATGTACTGTCGGTCAATCGCAAACTTTTAGAAGATATTCAATTAAGATTGCGTCGTTCTGAGATAGAAACTGCTAAAAATCGAAAGTCTTAACTTTGAGAATGAGAAATTTTATCTTTTGTGTTGCGGTTGTAGAAATATCTGCGATCGCATTTTAAAGATCGTTGACAATTTTAAAACTACCGACTCCTAAGATGAGTCGATTTAGATTTATGCAGCAGGTTTAATCTCAACAATTCCCATCATCCCCAAATCTTCGTGGTCGAGGATGTGGCAGTGATAGACTGTTTTGCCAGCAAAATCACGAAAAGGAATGCGAATGCGGACAGTTTCACCTCCACGCACCAAAACCGTATCTTTCCAAGCGCGATAAGGTTCTGGCTGCCCATTGCGCGATACGATTTGAAAGCGATTGATATGCAAATGGAAAGGATGATCCATACGGTCTGGATCGACGTTGATTAACTCCCAATCTTCAACCGTATTAAGTTTAACAGAGGTATCAATTCGATCCATGTCATACGTTTGCCCATTGAAGGTAAAACTCATTCCCATACCAGAACCCATGCCCATTCCCATACCGGACATCGACAATTCAAAACGTCTTACTGTTTCTGGTTTTGGTAACGTTTCTACGGGAATAAGTCGTTCGGGGAAAGGCAGGGTAGCAACGGAACCTTGGTAAGTTAGGGTTGCCAAAACTTGAGGACTAGTTTGAGAACTGTTTCCCATCATTCCCATGCCAGAACCCATCCTATGACCGCCCATCATTCCCATTCCTCCTCCCATCATTCCCATCCCGCCTCGGTCATAGGGCAAAGTTAATAGACGATACTGTCCTGGTCCTCTATCTCCTCGCACCAACAATTCGGCTCTTTCTCCAGGCGCAAGTAGCAATTCTTCTAATTCTACAGGTGCGGAGATCGCGCCTCCATCCGTAGCAATTAAGTAAAGAGGATGATTTTCTAGAGAGAGTCGATAAAATCGAGAGGGAGACGCATTAAGCATTCGCAAGCGCAGCAAACCACCCTTTGCAATCGATAAATTGGGATTAACTTGACCGTTAACGGTCAGTAATTGCCCCTCGCGTCCCAACATCATTGCCATGTGGTTTGGCGCTAGAATTCGTCCGTCCTCATCTAAATCGAAATCTTTTAAGACTAAAAACTCCTCTTTTGCCGCTTGGATTTCAGGAATTTCATCTAATTCACCCCGAACGATAAATAGACCCGCTAATCCGGCAAATAGCTGTTCTGCGACATATACGTGATGGTGGGGATGATACCAAAATGTCCCAGAGGGATGGTTTTTGGGAATAGTAAATTCGTAGGTTAAATTTTCTCCTGGTGGAATACTGAAAAAAGGATTATCTGCATTGCCAGTGGGAGGAACGTGCAATCCGTGATAGTGCAGGTTAGTCGGTTGAGAGAGGTTGTTGGTGAAGTGGATGCGGACGGTATCGCCTGCTTTTACCTCAAGGCGCGGTGCGGGGACTTGTCCGTTATAACTCATCAGATAAGCTTGTTTGCCTGCTAAGTTAACAGGGCGATAGCTAGCTTCTAGGTTCACCTCTAGCAAACCATTGGCACTCTTATAAAATTTAGAGGAAGCAGGGGACGTTTTGTTGCTTTGTGCGATCGCCCAATTAGCAACTGATGCCGTCACCGCACCAGCAGCACCAAGGATAAAAAACTGTCTGCGATTCATTTTTGGCATAGTCACTCCTATGCAACTATCACCTGAAGGATAAATTTGTACTCTCAGCATAAACTCTCTACTAGGATGGAGAGTCAAGAGGATAGTATTAAATAAATTGTTACTGGTTATAACAGGCTTGTCACCACTGTTTCATTTGGTAGATTTCTTAAATAGTTCTGTGCTTTTATGAAACTAACTAGCAACTTAGGTTAACTATTAATCGCGATCGCAATTTTACCGACTGTACGCCCTTCTTCGCTATAACGATGAGCGTCAGCTATCTGGGAAAGGGGATAAGTGCGATCGATAATCGGGCGAATTTTATTAGCTTCGATTAACTCTTTTAAATAAGCTAAATCCTTACCGCTCGCTTTGGCAACAAATAACTTTGCTTTTTTTCCTGGAATAAAAAAGGTCAAAAAACCGTTGAGTAAAACATCGGGACTGGGCAAAAGACTAATATAAATCCCGCGATCGAGCAAGTTATTATTACATTCAGAAAAAGAACGCTTGCCAACGACATCGAAAATAATGTCGTATTTTTCCGTATCTTTCGTAAAATCTTGTTGAGAATAATCGATAACTCGATCTGCACCCAAACCCTTAACTAATTCAACATTTTTCGTGCTGCAAACTGCGGTAACATCCGTCTCATATGCCTTAGCAATTTGCACCGCAAACGTGCCTACGCCGCCCGCTGCGCCATTAATAAGTACTTTTTGACCTTTTTTAATCTCTCCCGTATCTCGAAGGGCTTGTAGGGCAGTTGTCGCAGCCAAAGGAACCACAGCCGCTTGTTCGTAGCTTAGATTGCTGGGTTTGAGGCTAACAAATCGTTCGCTAACGGCGGCATATTCAGCATAAGCGCCGCCAGGAACGGGATCGAGATAAGCATAAACGGCATCTCCCGTTTTAAAATTGGTTACATTCGCGCCAACTTCTACGACTTCTCCGGCAACATCAAAACCCAAAATTATCGGGAATTTATAACCTGTTATCACTTGAAGCATTCCCTGTCGGATTTTCCAATCGACCGGATTAATGCTACTAGCATAGACTTTAATTAACAAGCGATCGCCCGTTACAGAAGGCTTTTCGACATCTGCATATTGCAAGACATCAGGAGAACCATATCGATTGATACTAACTGCTTTCATGATGTCACCTCTAGCCAATCGCTTTCTATATTATCGCTTTAGTCAGAAGGCAGAAGGGTTTTGAAACTAATCATCGCGCGATCGCCCTTCTGGGCAGCGACTTCACAGACCGCATCCGTATAATTACCCATTTTTTTAGGGCAAGTATAAAAAACATTAGGTAATCTTCCCCTTTTCAATTATTTACAAAACTTAATATAATGACATCAGATGGATAAATAAGTATTTCTCCCTATGTCATTATGGATACCATGCAAATTCCGTGGCTGAGTGCCACTATCCTTTTTCCCCTAGTCGCTTCTTTGGCGATTCCTTTCATTCCCGACAAAGATGGCAAAACGGTTCGCTGGTATGCTTTAGGAGTAGGTTTAACCAATTTCGCTTTAATCGTATACGCCTTTTGGACAAACTACGACTTTCGCAACAGTGATTTTCAACTTGTCGAAACCTATTCTTGGATTCCCCAACTCGGATTAAATTGGACTGTTGGCATTGATGGTATATCAATGCCATTAATTGTTTTATCGGGGTTAATTAGTACCTTAGCGCTTCTCGCGGCTTGGAAAATAGATCGCAAGCCAAGACTATTTTATTTCTTGATGTTGGTCTTATACAGCGCCCAAATTGGCGTATTTGCCGCGCAAGATTTGCTCCTGTTCTTCCTGATGTGGGAGTTAGAATTAGTTCCTGTTTATATACTTATCTCTATTTGGGGAGGTCAAAAACGCCTCTACGCTGCTACTAAATTTATTCTCTATACTGCATTAGCTTCTATCTTTATTTTAGTTGCCGCTTTGGGCTTGGCTTTCTGGGGCGATAACGTTACCTTTAATATGACTGAATTGGGAATGAAGCAATTCCCTCTCGCTTTAGAAGTACTTGCTTATGCAGGTTTCTTAATTGCTTTCGGAGTCAAACTTCCTATCTTCCCCCTACATACCTGGCTTCCCGACGCACACAGCGAAGCGTCTGCCCCAGTTTCGATGATTTTAGCCGGCGTACTGCTAAAAATGGGCGGTTACGGTCTAATTCGCATGAATTTAGAAATGTTGCCCCACGCCCACGTTAAATTTGCTCCCTTACTAGCAATTTTGGGTGTTATTAATGTCGTCTACGGTGCATTTACAGCCTTCGGACAAACCAACCTCAAACGCCGACTCGCATCTTCTTCTATCTCCCATATGGGATTCGTACTCATTGGGATTGCAGCCTTTACCGATTTGGGTATCAATGGCGCAGTACTGCAAATGGTTTCTCATGGCTTGATTGCGGCTGCCTTATTCTTCCTGTGCGGTAGTACTTACGATCGCACTCATACGCTGATGATGGATGAAATGGGCGGTTTGGCAAAGCAAATGCCTAAAATATTTGCCCTCTTCACCGTTGCTTCGATGGCTTCTTTGGCATTACCTGGAATGAGTGGTTTTGTCGGCGAGTTAACAGTATTCCTCGGCGTTGCTACCAGCGATGTCTATAGTTCTCCTTTTAAAATCGTGACGATTTTCTTGACAGCAGTTGGCTTGATTATGACTCCAATTTATCTGTTGTCGATGCTTCGGGTTGTCTTTTACGGAAAGAACGATTCTGGAGTAGTTTTAGAAAAATTCCAAGCCGATGCTAAGCCTCGCGAGATTTTTATAACCGTTTGTTTGTTAATTCCTATCATCGCCATTGGTTTGTATCCCAAGTTGGCTACTGATACTTACGATGTAAAAACAACGGAAATTGCAACTAAAGTTCGTTCTGCCTTACCTGTTATCGTGCAACAACAACCTAGCTTTTTCCAAGCTAATGCGCTTGTCTCACCACCAATTCGCGATATTGATGGTTAGGTAGTTACATGAAGCTAAAACGAATCTAAATCTAAAAACTCTCGCAGTTTGATGCTGCGAGAGTTTTTGATATTGTCTCGTTTGCGCTGGGGTTATAATTACTTACTCTTTAGGGTAGTCAGTTTTCTCTTTCGTCTCTTATCCTTAGAAGTGTAGGGTCTTATCGAGTTTATAGATATTAATCTGACATATGGCTGGTCTTGGAGATATCGTTCAAAAAGCATTTTATCTAGGCATTGGGCTTGCTTCTTATGCGGCTGAAAAAGCAGGAAGCAACTTAGCTGAGTTAAAAGTACAAGCGCAAAAGCTTGCAGACGAGATGGTGGCGCGCGGAGAAATGACCGCTGAAGAAGCTCGCAAATACGTCGATGACATGGTTCAACAAGCTCAACAACCCATTCCAGAAGCAGGAAAGTCCGAACAACCTAAAGAACCTCGTCTGATTGAAATTGTTGTTGAAGATGAAGAATCTCAAAAACCCGAACCAGAAAATATAGATGCTTTACGCCAACAAGTACAAACTCTTCAAGACGAATTGCGCAAGCTCAAGCGCGATGGATAATTGTCTTACATTGGAGTTGATGACTTTTTAAGTTAGAAATAATCATGGATGACTGGCAAAAAGGTTTTTGGGAGTTATTTGAGGGAACAACTGATGCGATCGAGCAGTTTATCGAGGATGTTACTCTGGCAGTAGAAGATATTGCCGAACAAGTAACCGTTGAGATAGCTAACGATATCGAGCAGTTTTTTCAAGAGTTTCAGAATTTTGTGGAAGGTGCGATCGCTTTTGATGAAGATTCTCTGTTTCGCGATCGCATAGAAACGCTCTCGACTCTTTTAGATGACGAAGATGCGTTCTTTCAAGAAAGTCTAGAAGAAATAGGACTATCGCTCAATCCTAAAATAGACCCTTCTACAAAAGTTCATCGTGCTTGTATCGGTTGTCGTCACTATCACGGTCGAGTTTATCGAGGAACTTTACTTGTCTGTGGGATGCACCCTTATGGTTGGGAGGACGATAATTGTCCTGATTGGGAAAACATTCAATAAGTTTTTTTGAATTCATATTTTGTTACTTATCGGACAAAATTTTTGGATTCTCTCTTAGAATTTTTAGTATAAAAATAGCGTTATTTTAGTAACAAAAATTAACAAGCGCTGTAGGGACGTTTTGCCGTTGTGTACCCTACTAAATGCACGTTGAAGGAGAGCGATGTCAGACGTGTACGGTGTTGTTAATAAAACCCTAAAACAATACGGTGTGGAGTTTCTATCGCTTCCTCCACTTTATTGCGATCGAAAGGAGACTAAACTCTCTATCAGAACGGTTGTAGATAGCAGACGTAATTTAACCATAACTACACAAATTTTAAACCAATTTTAAAGTCGTCAAAACCTCGGAAAATTTTTCTGAGGTTTTTATTTTATTCAATCTAAAAAAGAATCGATGAAGAAATATAAACTTCTCCATCGAATTGAAGATAAACCCATGAAAGTTATTAAAATGCTCAAATACTCTAAAAATCATTGAGTTTTTAGGCAGCCCTTACCACTCTGAGTTTGAAGGGGATTGCAACGGTTCTCCTTCAAATGGTTGGACTCCAATATTAGGATACTCATCATCATTGGGCCCAAAAATCCGAGCAAAGGCTTCGGTTATATATTGAATAAAATTTTGTAAAAGACTAGAAACATTCATCTTTCCACCTCTCAATTACCTTGAAGAACTTTTGAGTTAAGTTGAATCTTGAAATGAATAGTTAAAGAACTTTATTTTTGTCTTTAACCTAACTCTATTATCTGACTATTATTCTCGATCGCATCTTAACTTGAGACTTACTCGAAATAATTATTGAAAGATAGTTAAAATACTTTATTGTTCTGCGATTTTGTTTATATTTTTACAAAGTTACATATCGTTTCGATCGATTAATAGAGAATCAGAACGAGTAACATTCGTTGACATAGCGATCGCGGAGAATGAGCGCGATCGCGATTTATGTTCGATTACTTAGTTATTACCCACCAACGGAAATCTAGATTCAGTAATTAGCTACCCGTAGGAATGAATACTATGTATCCAATTCGCCTACTTTGTACAAGATTAGCGATTGCTTGTCAATCCACATTGACATTTCGTAACAATATTGTTAAGTTTATATACATAAAGTGATAACTTTAAGTTCAAAGCTTGCCAAATCTGAGTTTTGGATGAATGTTTCATAGTTTTGGTATCTCTTTTTGACATTTGAGTTCTCCTAATTTAACCTCAGTAATGAACTGAGGTTTTTTTCGTTCGATCGCCGAGCCGTCTTGATATAATACGTTTGTTCTGATTTAAGGCAAGACATTAAACAGTGACCTGTTACCAGTTATCAGCGATTAGTATTTAGGAGTTCAGGAGAATATTCTCCCCATCTCCCCATCTCCTTGTCTCCTTTACTCTTTTCCATTTCTCCGTCAATTGATTGACAGATTAGTAGTGTACGAACCCCTGCATCATAAATATCGCCCTCAAACGTTTGCGGACTTAGTAGGACAAGAAGCGATCGCGACAACTTTAACCAATGCGATCCTAAGTCAGCGAATTGCGCCTGCTTATTTATTTACAGGGCCCAGAGGAACGGGAAAAACGTCTTCGGCAAGGATTCTAGCCAAATCGCTTAACTGTCAATCGAGCGATCGACCAACGCCAACGCCATGCGGAAAATGTGAAATTTGTCGCGCGATCGCTGTTGGTTCTGCACTAGATGTAATCGAAATCGACGCAGCGAGTAATACTGGAGTCGATAACATTCGAGAAATCATCGAGCGATCGCAATTTGCTCCGGTACAATGTCGCTACAAGATTTATACGATCGACGAGTGCCATATGCTTAGCACCGCCGCTTTCAATGCCTTACTCAAAACCTTAGAAGAACCGCCTCAAAGAGTTATTTTCATCCTTGCTACGACCGATCCGCAGCGCGTCTTACCGACTATTATCTCCCGCTGCCAGCGCTTTGATTATCGACGAATTCCTTTAGAAGCAATGGTATGGCATCTCAAAAACATTGCCGATAAAGAAAGCATCGAAATCGACGACGAAGCCATTACTATTGTCGCGCAGATTGCCAATGGCGGATTGAGGGATGCGCAAAGCCTTTTAGATCAATTAAGTTTATTATCGGGGAAAGTAACGAGCGATCGCGTTTGGGATTTAGTTGGTTCGGTCGCCGAACGAGATTTACTGAAATTATTAGGCGCGATCGCCTCAGATCGACCGGAATCCGTTATCGAACAATGCCGCCATTTAATGAACCAAGGTCGAGAACCTTTGGTCGTACTGCAAAATCTGGCGAGTTTTTATCTTAACTTGCTCGTTGCTAAAACCGCTCCCAACCGTTCCAATCTGGTCGCAGTAACTTCAACTACTTGGCAAGCATTGTGCGAAGAAGCGCAGTATTGGGAGTTAGATACAATTTTGCGCGGACAACAACATCTCAAAGAAAGCGAAGCTCAAATTAAGAATACAACTCAGCCTCGTCTGTGGCTAGAAGTGGCTTTATTGGGACTTTTACCTTCTGCGTATCGTTCCCAAACCGCGATCGCACCGCCACCGCCTACGAGTCAAGTCTCGCTATCTCGTCGAACAACGCAACCTTCCTCGCCAGCTAGTAGTTCCACAACTCCACCCAAACCTTTTGAAGTCGAAAGTCGAAAGTCGGAAGTCGGAAGTAATGCCTCATCAGCTAGTAGTTCCACGACTTCACCCAAACCTCTTGAAGTCGAAAGTAATTCCGAAACCGTTCGAGAGTCCCTAGAACCCAAATTAGAAGAACAATTAGAAGAACCTAGTACGCCTATTTCCAGTACCGAACAGATTCCTGCTAATGAAATCTGGCAAGCAGTTATAGATCGCGTTCAACCATTTACTCAAATGATAGTCCGTTCCAATTGCCATTTAATCGGACTGGACGAACATATGGCTTATCTTGGCGTAAAAAATCATTCGTTACTCGCAATGGTTAAAGGAAAACTCGCCGAAATCGAAACGGCTTTTAAGGTTGTCGTCGGTCATCGAGTGAACGTTAACCTACAAGTCGCAACTCCAGACGATTCTAAGGCATTTATAGAAACGAAATCTCGCGGCGATAATTACAATAAGCACAAGACAGAAGAGAAGATTCAAGCTTCTAATGCGACCATTAATGAACCTTCAAAACCGCCAGAAGTTCGACCGATCGAACAGCCTATAGAACCACCGCCGCTAAAACAATCATCGTTGCCTGTTGTTTCGGAACCGATTGTCAAGAATAATAAGAGTCTAGAAACTCAATCCAATACTATCGAACTCCAAGACGATCTAACGGTTGAGTTAGACGAACCTGAAATTGAGTTTGGCGATCGCAACGAAAACGCGATTCCCGATTATGTCCGAGACGAACTTCAAAAAGCCGCCCAATACCTAGCCAAATCTTTCGAGGGAGAGATCGTTAGTTGGGATCGTTTTATCGATGAAGATTCACTTACAACTAACCAACAAGAACCATCTCTTGCCGACTCAAATACACTAGCAGAAAACGAGCTAGAAACCTCTCAACCCGAACCGACAAATCCGCAAATCGTTCGACAAAAACTCGATTTGACACAATTTACTGATGAAGAAGATATTCCTTTTTAATAGCGTTGAGTAATTAGTCATAAACCTCGCTCGGCGATCGCTCAAAAGGTTGACACCGATGCCCATAAATAGGGATAATTGTCGTTTGTGTGGATATGCCCTCGCTCTAACCAAGCAAGGCAAAGTCCATTGAATAAACGTTAAATCGATTTAATAAACTCTTGGCTAACGTTATTGTAATAGGTGCCCAATGGGGCGACGAAGGAAAAGGTAAAATAACAGATTTGTTGAGTCGGTCGGCAGATGTCGTCGTGCGTTCTCAAGGAGGAGTTAACGCGGGACATACTATCGTCGTTCAAGGACAGACCTTTAAATTACACCTAATCCCGTCTGGCATATTGTATCCCGATACCGAGTGTATTATCGGCTCTGGAACGGTCATCGATCCGCAAGTGGTCTTAGAAGAAATCGACCAACTAGAAACACTGGGAGTTTCGACCAAAAACTTGATGATTTCGCAAACCGCCCATGTAACGATGCCCTATCATCGAATTATCGATCGCGCTTCAGAAGAACGCAAAGGCGATCGCAAAATCGGTACGACCGGAAGAGGCATCGGGCCGACTTATGCCGATAAGTCGGAACGCACGGGAATTCGAGTCATCGACTTGATGGATGAAAGCGACCTGCGCCAAAAACTAGAGTGGACGATTAATTATAAAAACGTCATATTAGAAAAGCTATATAATTTATCGCCCCTAGACCCAGAAGCCGTCATTCAAGAATATTTAGGCTATGCCAAACGGCTGAGATCTTATGTCGTCGATAGTTCGCTGAAAATCTACGAAGCGATCGAGAAACGAAAAAATATATTATTTGAAGGGGCACAAGGAACCTTACTCGATTTAGACCACGGAACCTACCCTTATGTGACCTCTTCGAGTCCCATCGCAGGCGGTGCTTGCGTGGGAGCAGGAATCGGGCCTACGGCGATCGACCGAGTAATCGGCGTAGCTAAAGCCTATACAACTCGCGTTGGAGAAGGCCCTTTTCCCAGCGAACTCGATGACGAAATCGGTCAACTATTATGCGACATAGGAGCAGAATTTGGGACTACAACGGGTCGTCGCCGTCGTTGTGGCTGGTTCGATGCAGTAATCGGTCGTTATGCCGTGCGGATTAACGGGTTAGATTGTTTGGCGATTACCAAGTTAGACGTTCTCGATTCCGTAGACGAGATCAAAGTCTGCGTTGCTTACGAATTAGATGGTACGACTTGCGATCGTCTTCCTAGCAATACCAGTCAGTTTGCTCGCTGTAAGCCAATTTATAAAACGATGCCGGGTTGGAAACAGCCGACAACACATTGTCGATCGCTCGATGACTTGCCCAAACAAGCGTTAGACTATCTCAAGTTTCTCGCCGAATTGATGAAAGTCCCCATCGCGATCGTTTCTCTTGGCGCAAGCCGCGACCAAACGATTATAGTAGAAGATCCGATCCACGGGCCTAAACGAGCGTTACTCGATGCCAATGGTACGCCACTTACCACTGACCAGCAACCAGTAGAAGCGCAGCCATCAGCGATCGGTAACCAGTGACCAGTAGGGACGCACAACCAACAATTAATTACTATCGATTGAACTCCTATGCAAATTACACTTGAATGCCAAAAAAGACCCGAAGGAAGTAAACCCAATGCCTTGCGCCGTCAAGGATTGATTCCCGCTGCCTTATACGGACACAAAGGCACAGAATCCATTTCTCTGACGTTGGACGAAAAAGACGCATATTTCTTGCTCAGACAAGCGTCGGTCAACAATACTCTCGTCGATCTTAAAGTTCCCGACATTTCCTGGAATGGCAAAGTCTTGATTAGAGAAGTACAAGCTCATCCTTGGAAAAAAACGCTCTATCATTTGAGCTTTTTCTCGGTTGCTGCCCACGCTAGCGTAGAGGTATCAGTCCCGCTTAATCTCGTCGGACAAGCGCCTGGAGTCAAATTAGGAGGAGTTTTAGAGCAAATGCTTACCGAACTAACGGTACAATGCCCTCCCGATCGCATTCCAGAATCTATCGATATTAACGTTTCTGAGATGGAGATCGGAACCAGTTTGCAAGTCAAAGATTTGGTCGTTCCAGAAGGCGTTACCGTTGCAGACGCTCCTGAGACTTCAGTCCTGTCTATTCTTACTCCAAAAGTTGCGGCAGAAGAAGAAACAGCCACAGAAACAGAAGAAGCATAAAGTTTTTTGCTATTTTCGATCCAAGCCAGGGAGTAAACTTATCCCTGGTTTTTTGTTTCTTCCCCGCCACCTGTTAAGTCCTCAATTGTGGAGAAGGTTGAGGCTCTAAAGCGGCTTTAGGATAAACAATACGTTGGTGATTGACTTGTTGCCAAACTTTAACAAAAACTTCTGCAATAATCGGCAACTCTTCATACCTAATACCGCTATCGGCGAGTTGTTCGTCTCGCCATCGCGCTTTAAAAATTTTGTGAATAGTCGTTAAAGCGACTTCTGGTGTAACCTCTTTGAGCGATCGCAAGGCGGCTTCGCAAGCATCCGCGAGCATCACTAGACAGGTTTCCCTGGACTGGGGAATCGGGCCGGCATAGCGAAAATCTGACTCGCAAATAGGTGGTTGATTTAATTGTTCGGCTTTTTGTTTTGCCTGAAAATAAAAATAGGAGATTAGCAAGGTTCCCTGGTGTTCGGGAATAAAGTTCTGAATGGCTTTGGGCAAACCATATTTGCGTGCCATTACTAAGCCTTCGCTGACGTGCTTTTTAATAATTTCCGTACTCACCCAAGGATCGTTAATTTCATCGTGTTTATTCGGCCCGCCCATTTGATTTTCAATAAATCCCAGTGGATCGTGCATTTTTCCAATATCGTGATATAATGTACCCGCTCTAACGAGTTCTACATTACAGTGAAGTTCTCTAGCGGCGGCTTCTGCCAAGGAAGCAACAAACAGCGTATGTTGAAAAGTTCCAGGCGCTTCTGTTGCCAATCGTTTGAGCAGACCGCAGTTGGGATTTGAGAGTTCGACCAATCGAATCGGCGTTACGAGATCGAACAAACGCTCTAAATAAGGCGAAATTCCAAGCGCTACGACACTCCAAGCCAAGCCCAACAACCCATAAATAATGGCTCCGGGCAAAATTGCATACCAAACTGTCCCTGCTGCCGCGCTAATCGTTAAATTAACGACAAAATACACGCCGCCTTGAGTTAAGCCAACGCCAACTCCTAATAAAGAGAATTCATCGCGCGATCGCAGTCGTGCGGCAATAAAAGCCGACATCAGTCCGCCTGCTGTCCCAGCTAGCAAATATTCCCAGCCATCGCCTTCGACAGCAAAAGTCGTCAATCCTCCCATCAATATTACTTGTGTCGCTGCTAGGGTCGGATTGTAAAAACTGCTCGCCAGCAACCCGATCGCGGGCAGACTCGTGTATTTTGGATGAAGAATCGCCATAATGGGAGCGCTTAGACTCAACAGGCACAGCAAAAGCGCATCGCGGCGGCGTATCGACCAATGAACTCGCCTAACGACTATAACAAATAGACCTACCGCAGTTGTCACTAAAAGCGCCGTACCGCCTAATCCAGACCAACTGATGCCGCGACGACTCAAGCCAAAACCATCTAATACCACAAAATCTTCTTGGGTAATTTCGTCGCCTGCTTCAACGATAATGTCGCCTTGTTTTACTTCGACGACGACGGGTTCTACCGTTAGCGCGACCTCTTCTGCCCGGCGTTTTGTCTGTTCTCTATCGATAATCAAATTGGGATACAAACCTTCGAGTAGCAACTGGGTTGCTATTGGTCGAACGGGATTGAGATCGGCAGAATTCAGGTTCATTTTAACGGTTTCTTCGATGACCGCAGGCGGAATGCCTTGAGGAATGCCTTGAGTCAGAATTCTTCGCGTCGCCTGAATGATTTCCATTTTGGTTGCCGACCAAACGCGATCGCTTAAATCCAGAAAACTCGCAATTGTTCGAGGCGTTAACTTAATATTGTCGATCGCGATCGCAGAATTTGAAGCTTTGGCATATCGTTGACGAGCGATCGCAATTTTGGCAATTAACGCTTCAAATTCTGGGCTGGGTACTTTTTGGCGATATGTTTTTAATTCGGCGATCGCTTGGTCGATTTGTGATGAGTTTTGAGCGTTTGTTGCTTGCTTATCAGAAGCGTTAACGACTGCTAAAACACTTTGCCACGTCTGTTCGGAAGACGATCGCAGACTTCTTTGACTTTCTGTAGAGAGAACGGTAACGTCTGTGAAGGGAAACGCCCCTACGAATTGTCTCAGTTGCTCGATGCGATCGAGTGCTGTTGTTAAAGTTTTCTCTACTTTGGCGGTTATTTCGGCATCTCTTTTTAAAATCGGGGTAATTCCCGTTCTAATCGCTTTGCGTTTATCTTCGGTGGTTTCGTCGTCTTTAAATTGCTCGTCCCTCGGTGCTTCAATAGTATCTGGCGCGATCGTCCCGACTGCTAAGCGAGGTCGGTCGTAGAAGCGATAGCCAACTACGCTAGTTATTGATGCGATCGCTAAGATGAGTAGTAGCCATGAGGCTTTTCCTTTCTGGTTTGAAGAGGGTCTTTTAGGACAAGGTTGTTCGAGCGTTACGATATTTTTTTCTTTATCATAGCCAGAGAAAGGCTCGTCTTGCTCTTTTCGCCGCCATTCCTCAAATTGTTTAGTTAACGAACGAAAGGTTTTCATAAAGTGTGAGGTCGATTGATAGAGTAGATTAGCGTTTTTGAGGATTATTTCGATCGCGTTTTAATAAAAATGTTAGTGATAAATACTTAGTAATTTTTCAAGATTGACATACAACTTTTACTTTTTTATAACTTTATCGTCAACTATAGTCAAAGTGGGATCGGATAAATATTCTCCTTGAGAAATAATTTTAAGGGTAGAACGCGATTGTATAACTTGAGGCGAACTCACGGCTTCTGATAAGAGAAAATCTGCATTTTCTATGCAGTAAACTCCCGACCAAATTGCTGCCATTTGAGTTGTCCGTTCTAAGAGTTGTTGACCCGTCGAACTGAGAGATATCGCAACGCGCCAATAAAGGGGAAACGCGCTAAAACTGTTATAAGCTCCCGCTAAAGCGCCTATCAGAGAAGTCACGAGCGAGGCTTGTTTTCCAGAGTGCATCGCACGCATCAAACAAAGGCGAAAATCTTCCCAATTATCGCTCGTACAACATAAAGCTAGAGCCATCGGGTGCTGAGTTTTATCGGTACGGGTAATTAGAGCAACTGCTTGCTTGAGAGGGATTCCTTGTTGTAAAAAAACTCGAACTTGCTTTAGCTGTTGGATTAGAGAACTTTGCGCATTGGGATAACGAGATAGGATTTGAGCTATAGCGTCAGTGACATCTAATTTTTCTCTAAGTGCTAACGCGATCGCATATCCCCATATTAAAACATCTTCTTTCGTCTCGTTGGAAAGTCCGATAAGTTCGTCTAAGTATTGAAGTTGTTCTTGAAGTGCGTTTGGGTTTTCGTGAAACAATAAGAGAGCGGGAAGGATTGCTGTTGCGATCGCGCTACTACTAGAAGCACTCTTACTAGTTAACACTAGTCGATAGCGATTGTAGATTCGTTCCCAGTCGTTAGGAGATAGCGTACCATGCGCGATCGCGTCCATTATATCGATTGCTATCTCGTTCCACACGGAAAGCTTTACAGATGCTAGAGAATGATTGACTAAAGCCTCCCCAAGAATGCTGCCGAGTAAGGCTCCTTGAAACCGACTCAAAAGCGAGTATTGCACGTTTTCCTAACTCCCGAACGAACTTTCTTGATTTTTTGTCTTTAGACGCACCCCGCCCAAATAAGTTAGCAATTGAGAAGGCGATCGCGCCAACTCAAGCATAAGCGTTTAGTTGAAAAAGTAATAACTCTACACCATAATATTTGTTGATCCGTCCCATTGATTTCATGCCGAGTCTTTGCATAACGCGAATCGAGCGCTCGTTCTCTGGCTTAGCTACGGCATAGAGTACGGGGAGTTTAAGAATATCGAAGCCATATGTAACAATGCCTCGTGCGGCTTCGGTTGCATAGCCATGTCCCCAATAAGATCGCCGAAAATGCCAGCCAATCTCAATATCTTTAGTAGGAATGCCATCATTGTCGGGGAGTTGTTTGAGTAAAATGACACCAACAATTTGCCGATCGTTTTTATTAACAACAGCCCAGAAACCCGTACCATTATTGAGTTTTTGGGAGGATGAGATTCTTTCTTGCAAGCGATCGCGTACTGCTTCGACACTTTCTGCTGTTTTACCATCGCTGATATAACGCATGACTTCGCGATCGCCATAAATTTCAAACGCTTGCGCCGCATCTTCTTGGGGTATCCAATTACGAACGATGAGACGTTCTGTTTCAAAAAGCGTCGCCATTACATTATCTCAGTTCGTTGTAAAAACCCATCTATTATAGCGATCGCGATCGAGCGGTTTATTTGCATAAAATTGACCATCTCTACATAGTTAATAACTAAAGCAACTTAAACCTAAGTAAGGACGAAGATCGGGGCTATTTCATTCTCTATCGTTGGGGCAAGGAATTAATTCCATCAAACCAATAGAAAAAGTCGGATTAAACTCAGATCTTTAACCTGCTATTAGATAGTTGAGTTTTATAAAAATGAAAAACGACATAAAAGAAATAGAAACTCCTACAGGTAAATATCTAACCTCCTTTCAGCGCAAACTTTTACAAAAAAGCCTGCAAGAAGATTTACCCGATTCATATCGCCAGCGCATACAAATCATGTTGCTAGCAGATGAGGGCAAATTCCAAACCGAAATTTGTCGCATTTTGGGATGTTGTCCGGCGACAGTAAGACATTGGACGCACATAGCGCGTGCGGGGATGGCGCATCAATGGCAAGAATGTCCTATCGGTCGTCATAAAACTGTTAGCGATCGCTATCTAGAAAGATTGCAAGAATTAGTCAGCCATAGTCCGCGCGACTACGGGTATTGTTTTGGACGCTGGACGGCGAATTGGTTATGCAAGCATTTAGCTAAAGAGTTAGGTATTAAAGTGAGCGATCGTCATTTAACTCGACTACTCAACCAGATGGGATTGTCTACGCGACCTCAAAAGACGCAGGTCGAGGAAAACGCGAATTCAAAGAATCAGCAATCTAAAATCTCGATCCAAGACCTAAAAACCAATGATTCGCAGGAAAATGCCGAATTATTATACTTTAATCCAAAATCCAAAATTTAAAATCACAAATGGAGCCAAATCTATTCGATCCATTAATATCGCTGCAACATCTCCAGCAGACTTTGGGATATCCTCTTTCGGAAGCAGAAGTGCAACACTGTCTCAAACAAGCTAAGTTTCTAACGCCAAAAGTCGGGAAATTCTGGCATGGATTTGATGCAAACGCGGGAATTTATATCATTGTCGCTGGTAAAGTTAGATTGCTCGATGAAGCAGATGAGTTAATCGCGACGCTAGAGACGGGCGATTTCTTTGGGGAATTTACCTTATTCCCAGAAGCTGACTTCAAACCTTATGGCGCGAGGGCTGGCGTTAATTTACGCTTGTGTTTCCTTCCCGTTGAAGTTTTATCGCCTCTGATGGCAATACATCCCCAAATCCGAGAACATTTAATAAAGCAAGCGCGATCGCGTGATTCCTTGCTGGCATCCACTAATTTTACAACAATAGTGGATAGTAAAAACGCTATTTTGTCAACCCCAATAGTCGAACCCAAACCCCAGCAAAAGATTAGTAAAGCTTATTTTCCCAATCCCACTCAACAAGTCGGGCATTTATTTCAAAAGATAGTGCGGCGCTATCCGTTTTTTGCCCAACAAAGCGCCTCGGACTGCGGTGCAGCTTGTTTGGTGATGGTGTCTCGCTATTGGGGGAAACGTTTTAGCGTCAATCGTTTGCGGGATATTGCCAATGTCGATCGCAATGGTGCATCGCTGCGAGGATTATCGACGGCGGCGGAAAGTATTGGTTTTGCCACGCGACCTGTAAAAGCGAGTCTCGACCAGTTAGCAAAGCAAAAATTACCAGCGATCGTCCACTGGGAAGGCAAACACTACATCGTCATTTATCAGGTTACTCGAAAAGAGGTCATTGTTGCCGACCCCGCGATCGGTCAACGCACCCTTACTCACGACCAATTTGGACGAGGTTGGACTGGATACGCACTGCTGCTACAACCGACTGCTTTTCTCAAAGATACCAAAGAGACGACGACACCTTTCTGGCAATTCTTTGAGTTAATGAAACCTCATGGTTTGGTGATGCTAGAGGTGTTTGTTGCATCCGTCTTCATTCAAATCTTTGGACTCATCACTCCTCTATTCACTCAGTTAATACTCGATCGCGTTGTAGTGCAACGATCCGAATTATCCTTGACGGCGGTAGGGTTGGGATTGCTTATTTTTAGTCTCTTTCGCGTGGCGATGATGGGATTGCGGCAATATTTGCTCGATCACACGTCAAATCGGGTGGATTTAGCCTTAATCGTCGGATTTACACGCCATACTTTGCGACTTCCTCTCAGCTTCTTTGAGAATCGCTATGTTGGAGATATTATTTCTATTAAGAATGGCTACATCGAGGAGGAGCATATTGCAAGAATAATTTCTTGTTACCAAGCAACGAACGATAGAAATTACAGGTATTATGATGAAGGTAAATCGGTACTCGTACAGGAGAGGGGTAAGCTTATACTTTCGTAATTCTGGTATGTGAAGGAGATAATTATTATTATGTTTACTAACTATACGTCATTCCGTTCCAACTTGAATATATTTCTCTCCATTCTGCAAAAAGGGTACCCTTACATGGAGCTACAATATTGTAATAATGATTCGAAAGCTTTATCCAAAAAGGCCGAATTCCCCCCAGATTGGCTTCAAGACCCTACATTAAGAATCCGGAGAAAGTATCGTTCTATATCAGAGTTGGATGGTGAGAAATTTAAGGACCGGTGTCTGATGACAGTTAAGTATGCTTCACATCTTCGTTGGCTTCCAAAGTGGAAAGTTTACGAGGAAGATCCAACCACAAAAGACGAGTGTTGTGAAGATGACGATGACTCTGACTTGGAAATGGAAGAGGAGTCAGCGGTGGTTCCTGGTGATACTATTGGAACCTTAGCGAATTCTCAGCTTCTGGTGAACAGGAATACTCAA
>JALOOL010000352.1 GCA_025454425.1 Hydrococcus sp. Prado102
TAAGGCTGGTGCGAAACCCCGAATTCGGGACAGAAGCAGAAACCTTAGTTGCAAGGCTAAGGAATCCTCGCCCTTATAGGGCGGGGTGGATGTCAAAGTGATAACTAGAGAAAAAATTAAATAAGAATGCGATCGCTTCACTTTTCTGGAGCAGCCATAGCTGCTTTACTTATTGCTTTACCATCTCCATGTTTTGCTTTATCCTTAATTACCAATCGAACCAATCTTAACGAGAGCGATCGCATAGATTGGGCAAGTTTAGCAACAACCCCGCCTTTTACATTTTTACCCAACTCTTTCTCAGCTACTTCTGAAAAAGGACTTGGATTAAACGTAAACATTCCCCCGGCTCCCGCTTCCATCCCGCCGATTACTCCGCCATTGATTTTTCAAACTTCGCCTATTATTCCTAGCAACTTTGCGAATGGCGATTTCATCTTATTTACAGGATTTGCTCCCGGTCTTTTTCCGTCGCCAGGAAATCCCAGCCCGTTAACCATTACCTTCGATACGCCTGTCTCTGCCGCTGGCGCACAGATAGCAGTAGACGATACATTCCAATTTACGGCATTTATTTCGGCTTTCGATCGCGCTAATAACTTATTAGGAACATTTTCAGCCAATGGAACTTCTTCGCTAGCATTGGATAATTCAGCATTATTTCTTGGCGTTCGTAGCGATACGGATAACATCTCGCGGTTGGTTTTCAGTAGTTCCGAATCGAATCGTGCTTTGGGTATCAATAGGCTTAGTATTGATACATCTACTGTTCCAGAACCAAGTAGTATCGTTGCTATTAGTTTCATTGGTTGGTTGATGGTAAGACGAAGAGAAAACTAAGCGTTTATCTGTGCCAAATTTTAAGCGTTCGATCCTTACTACTGCTAACTAAAGTTTCCCCAGAAGGATCGGTGACGAGAGATAAAACCCAGTCGCCATGTCCAGCCAGAGTGCCGAGTAAAACCCGATTTTCCCAATCCCAAAGTTTAACCGTTCCATCAAGACTGCTACTAGCTAGAGTTTTGCCATCTCGATTAAAAACAACAGAAGTTAAACGGTCTGTATGACCGGAAAACGTGTGTAGTTCTTTTTTAGTATGTACGTCCCAAATTTTAACCGTACCATCCCAACTCGCACTAGCAAGATGCTGTCCTAATGAATCAAAAGTAACCGCTCTAACAGCATCTTTGTGTCCCGTAAAAGTATACAATTCCTGACCTGTTTGTACGTTCCAAAGTTTTATCGTACCGTCCTTACTCGCACTTGCCAGAGTTCGTCCATCAGGGCTAAAAGCAACAGAAAAGACCCAATCGCCGTGTCCTTTAAGGGTATGAAGCAGTTGTTTATTATGAATATTCCAAATTTTAATAGTGCGATCGGCACTTGCAGACGCAAGATAGACTCTATCCGAGCTAATAGCTACCGACCAGACAGTATCTTGATGTCCTTCAAGAGTGCGAATTAGTTTTTCGGTTTTGAGGTTCCATAGCTTGATGGTTCGGTCGGAACCGCCACTGACAAGCAAATTTCCGTCTAAACTGAGCGCGATCGCTCTTACTGCATTGGTATGACCAAAAAAAGTCTTCTTTAAATGTCCGATTTTTGAATTCCATATTTTAATGGTTTTATCCTCGCTCCCACTTGCCAAGGTTTGTCCGTCTGCACTAAGAGCAACAGCCCAAATCATATCGCTATGACCAGCAAGGGTTTTGACGATAGAAAAATCGCGTATATTTGCAACTGATTCCTTGGGTGGAGTATTTGATATAGGAGGATGCAAAAGCTTTGGTAAACCAAATAACCCTATTGATAATGCGATCGCGCTTACCCCAATCGGCAACCAGCGATTAAGAGTGTGGGGAGTATGGGGAGTGTGGGGAGTGTGGGGAGTGTGGGAAGTGTGGGAAGTGTGGGAAGAATATTTACTTCCGACTTTCGACTTTCGACTTCCGACTTCTGATAACTGGTCACTGGTCACTGGTAACTGATTTAAGGCTTGACTTAACTCGCCCACACTGGAGAAGCGATCGTTGGGTGACTTTTGCAAACAACGCATCACTAAGGCTTCTAGTTCTGGCGACAACTCTTCGCAATCGGGTTGCGATCGCAAGGGTTGAGGCGTTGTCGAAGCATTAGCGACAATCCATGCTTCGCCACTAACTCTATTTTGTTGGAAATTAAAGCCAAATGGGTCGAATCCCGATAACATTTCGTAAATAATCAAGCCCAAGCTATAGATATCCGATCGCTCGTCTAAATTATTCGCTCCTTTAATTTGTTCTGGCGAAGCATAGTGACAAGTCCCTAAAAAGAAGTTGGTGGCGTTTGTATATTCGGTTGAATGAAAGTGACGAATTTTGGCAATGCCGAAGTCGATGATTTTAACTAAATCGCCCAACGCAGTCGGTACGAGAAAGATATTTTCCGGTTTTAAATCGCGATGGACGACTTTAACGCGATCGCATTTTCGTGCATTAAGTACGGCACAATCGCTAGGATCGATCCTCTCGCCAGAAAACATAACGCCTTCATGAGCTACCTGCAAACCAGCGCAAATTTGAGTGACAAGCTGACAAACTTGTTGGGGCGAGAGTTTTTTAGTTTGAGCCAGCAGTTGACCGAGGGTTTGCCCTTCTAGATATTCCATAACGTAGAAAGGATATCCTTCAGGTGTAACGCCATAATCGCTCACTTGCACGATATGCTGACTTTTGAGGGCGGCGCAAATCGCTAATTCCCACTCAAAACGAACTCTGATACTTTCATCGTCCGCTAGCGATTCTTTGAGGAGTTTAAGCGCCACTGGCTTACCCAAACGAGTATCCATTGCTAAGTATACATTCCCCATTCCGCCCCCGCCCAATCGCTCTACAAGGCGGTAGCGCTTGTCTTTACCAATCCAATAAAGGTTGCTATTAGAATTAGTGGGTTCTAAATGATTCACGAGTTCCACCAATGAATTATGAATTATGAAAACTAGGAGTTCAGTATTTTTTTGAACTTTGAACTTTGTGAGGGAGTGGGAGTCTTGGCGGTTCCCGTCGAGTCCCAACTCCCGAACCCGAAGGGAACTTTGAATTTTAAATTAAGCTTCGATCGCCACTTTGCCGACCGGAAAGGCAATGCAAGGTAGAATGTATCCTAGATCGCGATCGCACTTCTCAAGACCGTCGGGTTCTGTTTGATATTTAACTTGACCGTCTAGTTTGCGCGTTTTGCAGGCTCCGCACACTCCCTGCATACAGCCAGCACGAATTTTAATATCATGCTGTTGTGCAACGGCTAAAACTGATTCTTCTTCGTCGCAAGCAATTTCTTTTCCAGACTTAGAGAAGACGAGAATGGGTTTTGAAGAAGTCTGTGCGGTTGCAGAGGAGGGTTTCTCAACTTCTGCTTGTGACTCTGTTGTCAGCTTTTTCTCTACGCCAAAACTTTCTTCGCGATAGTTTTCCATCGGGAAATTAAGACTTGCTAGCATCGTTTTAACTCCCTGCATGAAACTGTTTGCACCGCAGATATAGACGACTCGCTCTCGAAAATCTGGGGCAATATTTAGCAACATCTCTTCGGTTAATCTACCTGTAAAACCATGCCAAGGCTGACCGAGTTTTGGACGAGTGACCGTAATTGCCAGACGAAAATTAGATTGTCGAGATGCCAAAAGTTCTAATTCTTGACGCATGATGATATCGTTAGGGGTGCGATCGCTATAGAAAAAGACCAAATCGCAATTAGCCCCTGTATCGTAAAGCCACCGCGCCATTGTGGAGGTGGATTCGTACCGCAAGTGAACTTCCCCATCGCACCACCGCACAGCTTAATTTGACTGCCAACTTTGAGGTTGTCGTGCAACCAATTAGAAACCAAACCCGGTGGCAGTTGTGGCGCGTCAGGAGGAGCGGGAACGCGCTTGACAGTGATATCTAACGTATGAGGGCGAGAAGGAGGAGAAGAAATCGAATAAGCGCGTCTGACTCGTTTTCCATTAATTTCTAATTCTAGGGTGACAAACTGACCGGGTAAAAAGGAAAACTGAATCTGAGGCTCGGCAACAAAGGAAAAGGTTTTTACATCTTCAGTTTCGGGGACGATTCTAACGCAACGAACGGTTAGATCGCCCTCTGTCCATTGTGTATCGATTTTTTGCGCTACACTAGCAAGTTCTACCGCTTCGATCGCGAGAACAAAATCGCCGATACGAATGAGATCGTCTTTTTTCAAACAGTATTTCTGATTAACCTTAACCTTTTCATTATTAATTCGCGAACCATCTGTGCTACCAAAGTCAGTAAAATAATACTGTCCCTTGTCATATCCTATGCGACCGTGGACGCGACTTACTTCGGGGCTAGCTAGAACCAAGTCACAAGTAGAAGCTCTTCCAATAATCCACTCGTTCTGAGTAGTTTCTGGCATTAGGGTTTTTTCCTGAAAATCGCCAATTTGGTAGTTGAAAACTTTGAGTTTGAGCATTTTTTCCAAACGGGATAAACTACATTCTAGGGTTGGACTTAGTTAGAGGAAGTCGTCAGTCAAAAAAGGTTAAATTACACGGCCTTTAACCTCTTCTGGTGTTTAATAGCATTGACTTGGCGTTTTTATGCAGCAGTATTACGCACTTGAAGTTTTTATTAGTTAGTCGCTGAGAAAGGCAACGCAAGGGAAAGGGGAAAGGTTAAAGGGGAAAACTTTCCTGTATTTTTTCCCTTTAACCTTGAAAATCCCCTTTCTCGATTTCGAGCAAAGAATGAAAGTTGACTTACTTATCTTTGCGATCGCGCGGTTTTTTTATTGTAGAATCAGCTTCAGATTTACCAAATTTAGTTAGCCCGATCGCTTTAGATAGTTTAGAAATTGTCATTTCTGCTAAAGGACGTTGCCTTGTTAGTTCCGTTTCTACCATTCCTTGGCTAAAAGAACGACGCACCGTAGCTTCTTCTTCCGATACCCGTTGCAAATGGGATGCAAAGACGTTGGGATTTTCTAAACAAAGCTTATCTAATACTTGCCAATGTTCTTGCTCGTTGATTCCTAATTCTTGACGTAAAGATTGGAACATTTTAAGACTTCTAGCAGGACTGGTGCTACGCTGTTCTAAAGCTTCTTTGAGAACGCCAGCATACACTTGAAGGCGATATTGGTGGGTAAAACCAGGCAACACTTTGGCGAGTGCGTGAAGTTCGTCTGGGTTTAAATCTTCGAGAGAACGACCTTCAAGAAATTGAGAAAAGTCAACCGCTAGTTTGTTTAGTTGACGGCGCAGCAACTGTCCGTCTCGTTCTTTAGCATATTGTTCTGCACTGCGCTGCCAGTTTTTGAACAACCAAAGACTACTTGCAAGTATTGCTCCCCAGCTTAACAATTGTTGCACGATTGGGGGCAACCAACCTAGCGTTGGACGAACGCCTAAGAAAAAGAGAAGGTTAAACGCAGCAAAGGTAAAGACAACAAATAAGCGATGATAAACTTGTACGACAGGAAGCGGATGCTTGAAACGCTTGTTATAACGCTTGGAGGTTTTTTCTATCCACAAACCAATAGCATAAGTTGCACTAGAAAAAAAGGTTAGGGTCAACGGTACGGCAAACAGTTTGGGAATCGGAATTGTTCTACCATTGTTATAAAATCCCGGACTTAGAAGCGTTGCTAGTTGATTCGTTTCATTCCATACACCGCCGGATAAAAAGCGCCAATTGCCAGAATAAAGCCAGAAATAAAGGTAAAATCCAATTACTAGTCCCAGATATCCGTAGTAGAGTAACTTGCGATCGCTTTGTTGAATGTTATTCCAGTATGAATTCTGTGCATCAATATCCATACAAGGAGACTTACAAGCAACGCAGGCACTTTTTTCTTGACCGTTTTTATCCACTGTTCGACACATCGATTGAGTAATCGACATTGGCGGTGCGGTGTGAGCGATAGAACTTAATAATCCGCTGGGTTCGCTATAGATTTTCTGTACGGGTGCCATCGGACAGAAGTAGTTGCACCAAGTTTTTCCGCCGTAAAGAAAACCGACTGTAATTGCCGATAGAATCGTAAATAGTAGAAAAATTCCTAATAAAACGCGATCGCTATTCACAAATAGCAAGCGAATATTTAATCCTAAAAACAACAAACCCATTTGCAGATATGAATGGTTGCGATGCAGCCAAGAGTTTTCTTTAACGAGATGTTTGCGCTGCCATCCTAATGCTCTAGGAATTTGAGATATAAAAGACAAAGGACATATGCGCCGCCAAGCTTCGTGACCAAAAACTAATAGGGTGATAATCGATAAGGGAACAACCATACCCCAGAAAATTCTAGCCCCCAAAGGATAAGGCGTTAACTGTCGGCATTCTCCTTGAAACTCGAAACAAGTATCTGAAGACCCAAATAGCTTGTTTGGTTCGGTCAACTGTGCTGAAATAGGATCGTAGAACAATGAAGCGATTAAAACTAACCAGCCTAATGTAAGTCCCCAGCGAATCACGTGCATATATCGTTCTGGAATTTTAGCAAACATCGATCGCGTACTCCATATTTTTCACCTTTTCTTTTTGTTAGTACCGTTGATGTCGCTGTTTTATGCACGTTGCTAATATGAATTCGCTTTTATCTTGCTACAAATACTTAGATTGGGTAAAGGTGAAAGGGGAAAGGGAAAACTTTTATTTTTATATATCTAATAAATTAGTTTGTCGCGCAGCAGCAATGATGAGACAAGCTGGCAAAATTAACAGCCAAAATCCTGAAATTGGCTCTAAGATTACTCCAACGATCGCGATCGCTAAAAGATTCGAACCCAAAAAAGCAGGTAAACTAATATTGCGATCGCTCGCCCAACAGCATAACTGTCCCAACACGAAAAGAAGCGGCGCGACTATCATAAACCAAAAAGCATCCTCGCGATCGAAGTAAGGTGCCAAAGGATCGGAAGCTACTGTGTTAAATATCCCATTTCGCCAGATATCTGCCAAAGGTTCATCAAAAATCCAGATGCCAACAAGAATGTGAATAAAACTAATCGCAATCAATAAATATCCGCTAACTCGAAGCATTTTCATCTTCTCTCTTCCTTCTCTGCGCCTCTGCGCCTCTGCGTGAGATTAACTTTTAGTTGGTATTATTCATCCTTCAAACGACCGTAAAAAACTTTTGTGTCGTACTCAAAAACAACATTCTCATCTATTTGATATTTATAAAAAATTTCTTTTAGTTTGAATAGCATCGCCTCGTAACGCAGATCTTCTGCTTCTGGCGTATAAGAAGAGGATAATAATCTGCCTTTTAACCCTTCAAAATCAAAATTCTGAGAGTTATAAAAGCTTACTTGTTGATAGTCTGAATCAAAATAACTATCGAGAATAGTTTTATCAATTTGCTTGTGATTGACTCGTCCGTAATCAGTACCATAAGTCTCAAGCAACTGTTCGTAAGCAACTAAAAACGGTGTCGAATCTATTCGGCGATCGTTCCAGATTAAGACAACCCAACCTTGGGATTTCAGGATGCGTTTGAATTCAGTTTTTGTTTTTTCGCGATCGAACCAATGAAATGCTTGACCTACGACGATAAAATCGATACTCGAATTTGGTAAGGTGGTTTCTTCCGCCGTGCCAGCAATGCTTATAAAATGAGGATAATTTTTAAGAAAACGTTCTCCTGCTTCGCGCATTGGTTGATTGGGTTCGACACCATAAATCCAATTCCCATTTTGTAAGAATAATTCGGTTAAAAAACCCGTACCCGAACCAATATCGGCAATTATCGATTCATGCGTCAACTGACAGGTTTCTCTAAGATGGTTAATGACTTCTTGCGGGTAATGGGGTCGATATTTAACGTAGTTCTCGACTCGACTCGAAAAGCGTTGTGTTGAGTTACTCATATGGCAATTGTCTTGGGTTAATGTAAGCATGGTAGGGATTACCAGTAAAGATACGATACCCTCTACGATTAGGTTAATTTATTGGCGATCGCCTCCAAACAAAATTAATCATGATTTTTGACCAATCGGAGTTCGATTTACGCTGTGAATGGGGACAACAAGGCGTTACTAAACTTGCTTCTATTAGCGATGTAGTTGTCATCGTCGATGTCCTATCGTTTTCAACTTGTGTCGATATTGCTATTAGTTATGAGGCAATTGTTTTTCCCTACCGATCGCATGATGCTTTTATCGATGACTATGCTGAGTCAACTAATGCCTTATTAGCCAGTCGCGATCGCACAATAGGTTATTCTCTCTCGCCTACTTCCTTACTAAATATTCCCCCAAGTACCCGATTAGTTCTGCCTTCGCCTAATGGTTCGACGCTTGATATAAAACGAGACAGCATTTTTATAAGTAAAAATAATTATTTATTGATTGATAGATTTAAACTTATCAACTAAAGGCTTAAGTTAACGAAACTTCATACTATGCAATAAGCTTAGGTTATTGAAAACGGTTAACGAATTTAGTCGATTTTGGAGAGTTTAATGCTAAAATCTAAAAATCATAATCTAGGGCACTTTGTAACTATTAAAGGATGTTTATAATTCAAACCCTTATATAAAGCCATTTTCAATATCGATCGCCTCTCAAAATCAAGAAGATTGCGCGATCGCGACGCACAAATTTTGGTAAAGGAAAATAAAGCGAAATTAATAGTTGTTACTGACCATTGACTAGAAAGTTTATTTATGTATCGATTAAAAATTTTTCAATCTTTAGCTACAAATTTTGGAGATTATCTCCAGTATGTCCTGGTAGTAAGTCAATTCCTAAAGCAGATTTGAGCAGATAAGCGAAAAGGAAGAGAACGACGCTAATAAATACATTCATCGTCAATAATAAAATCGTCGCAGCGATGATATTGCCTGCTTTAGAAAACTGTTCGGGAATATACTGGCGATCGCGCTTTCGTCGATCTTTGCCAACCAGAATAACAATATAGAAACGAGAAAAAATGAGGTCTACAACAAATCTAAAATCGACAAGTTTTAGAGAAGGTTGAGGAATTGCAGCCGCCAGTGCAGATTTAACAGACTCCAATTGATTGTCATCGAGACTTGCCAAAACTTCCGGCGCGATCGCATTTAAATAATGTTCCGGCGTTCTTGCTTCGTAATTTGTTTCTCTAAGCTTTTCAGGAAGAAATAACTCGTCCAAAATTTTATCCTTATCTATATTAAATAACCCATGCGATCGACAAACCCAATGCGAGTGCAAACCAAACTGAAATCACTAATTTAATCGGATGATGCCATCGAATTAAATTGAGCATTTTTATACTGGGACGCGCGAATGCCAATAAACAAACTAATCCTAATGCCAAAATCCACAACATCAATAAGAACAATGCCCACAGTTGCGCAGAGATCTCGATTGGCCAAATTCCCATTGCCGCGATAGAAACCATAATAGTTACCCAGACGCTAGCTAAAGGAATTGCCGCGATTTCCGATTTAACCAAATGAAAAGTGACTGCTAAAGTAACTGCATAAATAAACCAAGGCACATTAAAAGTTGCCAGCAGCCAACCGCCTAGTACATAGCCAAATATTAGTAGAACTAGATGGATTCTAGCTAAGAATGGAGTAGTAGATAATGGGAATTTCACAACATAGTTTAAACACCACTACGCCAGTATAACTCAGCAATTTTTCTCGTGTCAGTAGTATAGTTTGTCTTATTTGCTTCAACTCAACTGTGCGACGATTTGATTGGTGAGTAAGGTTTCTTGGGTTAATAAATCCCGTACATTAATCCGTAAAAAGCGTTGTTCGTCTACCCAAAATTGCAATTTAACGCGATCGCTGCCTGGATTAGCAACGGGATTGAGTTGTGCGATCGTTCTCGCCCCATCTTTATCGTTAAGCGGTTGAACGGTTGTTGCGCCGCT
>JALOOL010000353.1 GCA_025454425.1 Hydrococcus sp. Prado102
AAATATTGCGATCGCACTTTCTTTGGGTTGCAGATTAGAAAAGCGATCGCCTTTTTAAATTAATTTACGAATTTTTTGCTGTTTTTATTGAAGTCAGTCTATAGTTGCATACTTACTGCTATTTATCCCAAGACTTAAATATATCTCTGGTTAATATTATGTCAGCCAAAAAATCTAAACTTTTAATTCCGGCGCTTGCTGCTGGTGTAGTTGTAGCAAGCGGTGTAGCTGCTTATTTTTATTTTCGGGGCAGTTTTGGAGATGGGGCTAGTCCTTTAGCTAGTGCCAAAATTGTTCCTGATGAAGCTTTAATGACAAGTTTCATTTCTACCGATTCTCAAGCTTGGTCGCAATTGCAGAAGTTTGGTACGCAAGAAGCACGAGATTTGATTGCGAAAAACTTGCAAGATTTCAATCAACAAGCTTTAACTGAGTCTAATATCGATTTTGAAAAAGATATCAAGCCTTGGGTTGGTGGAGTAATGGTTGCAATTTTGCCACCTAATCCAACTAAACCCGCACAAGCAACGCCAGCAGCGCCAGAAGAATTTGACGTATTAGCAGTCGTCAAAATCAAAGACAAGATCGGTGCTTTGAATTTTCTCAATAAGCTAAAAGCCCAAAAAGATGTCAAAACTCAAGAAACTGATTACAAAGGGCTAAAAATTACTCAAAGTAGCCAAGGTGCAAGCGAACCTACTTATAGCACGGTAATTAATAACGATTATGTTGCGATCGCACCTACCAAGCAAGCAATCGAAAAAGCAATCGATACTTTTAAAGGCGAACCTTCTTTTGCTAGCAAAGAAGGGGCAAGTAGCCTATTAGCTAAAGGTATCGACTTAAAAAATCCTCTGGCTCAAGTTTATTTGCCCGACTATGGCAGCTTAGTAGAGCAATTAATCAAAAACAGTCCCGAAGCAGCGCAAGTGCCCCCAGAAGCCTTAGCGCAGTTGAAGCAAGTTAAAGCGCTAGCAGCAGGTATTGGAGTAGATGATGCGGGTTTGAGAATGAAAGCGATTGCTGATGTCGATCCGCAATTACTCAAGAATTATCAGTATCAAACATCTTCTGGCAAATTATTAGAAGTATTTCCAGCCCAAACAATCGCGTTAGTTTCCGGTGCAGGAATTAGTAAGAGTTGGAATGCCTTTAGCGAGCAAGTGAAAAGTATTCCCCAATTAAATATAGGCTTAGACTTAGCGAGAGTGCAACTGCAAAGCTATAACCTCGATTTAGATAAAGATATCTTCGGTTGGATGGATGGTGAATTTGCCTTTGGCGCGATCGCATCCGAGCAAGGAATGTTAGCACCTGTAGGCTTTGGAGGAGCGTTAATCATTGATACGAGCGATCGCCCGACTGCGGAAGCTGCGTTGAATAAGCTCGATAACATTGCTAAGACTGCTTATATTAATGTAGCACCGAGAGAGGTTAGCGGGAAAGCTGTTACAGAATGGCAAGTTCCCAACCAAGGCGCGTTAATAGGACATGGCTGGTTGGATAACGATACCGTATTTGTTGCTTTTGGCGGCCCGATTGCCGATGCGATCGCTAATAAACCAACTCAACCACTTAATAATAGCGACAACTTTAAATCTGTTGTAAGTTCTTTTCCCAAACCAAACAGCGGCTATTTTTACCTCGATGTAGAAAAAACTGTAGCGTTATTGACTGCCAAAGGTCAAGTAGGTACTATGCCTCCAGAGACTAAAGCAGTGTTGGATTCTATTCGCGGTATTGGTATGAGTGCTAGCAATCCTAACGATTCTACCAGCCAAGTAGAAATGTTGTTTGCACTTAAGCAAAGTCAGCAATAAACTTACTAGCGCGACAGGCTTAATCGGGTTAGCGATCGCAAAGCAAAAATTTTATCTTTTAAGATAATTGAAAATTGTTAATATACGAGCGATCGCTAATGACCTTAGATCTATACGGAAGTTTGTGTACGGAAGCATACGACGCTACCAAACCGATTGGCGGTAATTATCCCGATGTTTCCTACTATATCCAACACCTCTCTAAAACTCGATAAAATATCGGCTAATATACAGTATTAATATGGGTGATATTCGTGCCAATGACGGGCAATATCAATCCGACGACATAACCAAACGCGATCGCGTTTCTGCACGTAATCGAGAAATCTAGCTAAAGCTGCGGTACGTCCCGGTCTTCCTACCAAACGGCAATGTAACCCCACACTCATCATCTTAGGAGCGGTTTCGCCTTCTGCATATAGAACGTCAAAAGCATCGCGCAGATAAGCAAAGAATTGATCGCCACAATTAAAACCCTGCGCCGTTGCAAAACGCATATCATTGTTATCCAAAGTGTAGGGAATAACTAGATGAGGTTTTCCATAATCGTTTGCCCAGTAAGGTAAATCGTCTGCATAGCTATCGGAGTCGTAGAGAAATCCTCCTTCTTCTACTACTAACTTGCGAGTGTTGGGGCTGTTGCGTCCAGTATACCAACCCAGAGGACGACTTCCCGTGACTTTTGTATGAATCGCGATCGCGAGTTGCAAGTGTTCTCTCTCTAAATCTTCGCCAAAATTTTTATAATCGATCCAACGATAGCCGTGGCTAGCTACTTCCCAATCTGCTTCTAACATCGCTGCTACGGCTTCTGGGTTGCGTTCTAATGCCATTGCGACCCCGTAAACGGTCGCGGGGATATTGCGATCGCAAAACATCCTGTAAAGCCGCCAAAATCCTGCTCTGCTACCATATTCATACATGGACTCAATGTTCATATGTCGCGTTCCTGCTAGAGGGTCTGCGCCAATTGATTCGGATAAAAAAGCCTCTGAAGAAGTATCGCCGTGTAAAAGACAGCTTTCCCCACCTTCTTCGTAATTAATGACAAATTGTAGAGCAATACGAGCATTATTTTGCCATTTGGGGTCGGGTGGATTGCGTCCGTAACCGACTAAATCTCTGGGATAGCTTTTGGGCATGGCAATTTAACAGTAATCAGTTATCATCGCTTAAGTAAAGGTCAAAAAACCATATGTCCTTGCTGAGTGTTTGCAGATCTAATCAATTAAAAGTTCTAGCAAACGGAATAGAGCGATCGCAAAAATTTCTTCTAAAGCTTGCTGTCGTTCTACTTCTATAGAATTTTGTAGGCGACGCTCGAAAGCATCGAGAATATCGATAATTGCAAGATTTTTAACAGCAATAATAAAAGGAAAACCAAACTTTTCTTGGTAAGCTTGATTGAGAGTAAGAAAGCGATCGCACTCATCAAGAGTCAGTTTATCTAATCCTGCTCCCGCTTGTTCTTTAACCGATGCTTGAGCCATTTTTGCTTTGCTACCCAAGTCGGGATGCGCTTTAATTAAAGCGAGTTGCTCGTCTGCGTTCAAATTTCTAACCACTGAAACCATGCTTTGATGGAGTTGGGCGACATCGGCAAACGGTTTATTATACCAGGCTTTTTGTGCGATCGCAGGGGTATCTTCAAACACCGCACCCAAGACAGCAACAAACGCCTCCTCACTCATGCGATTGAGTTCGTCTATTGTAATTTTGGATTTTGGGTTTTGGATTTTGGATTGAGGAAGCATAAAAAATCCGGTTTGGATAACTAGTCACTGATAACAGGTCAAATAAACGATGAATTATGAGTCGCTGTTCGGGCGCAAGCCATGCACCCCTACGGTCACTGGTCGCCGATCTTAGCTTCCTCGATAGGTGCTATACGACCAGGGAGAAACTAGCAGAGGGACGTGATAGTGCGTACTTACATCTGCAATGCCAAATTGTAGGGGAACGCGATCGAGAAAAGGAGGATCGGGTAGATTATTTAAATACCGATTAAAATACTCGCCAACTGCAAAAACTAGCTCGTAAACACCGATTTTCAATTCCTCTTCGACGAGTAACGGCATATCGGTGCGACCGTCGGTGTTAGTCGTTACTTTTTTGAGCAATTTTTTTTCACTTAGCTCGCTTTTAACTAACCAAAGTTCAATTTCCATATTACTTGCCGGACAGCCGCGAGCCGTATCTAAAACGTGTGTCGTTAGTTTACCTGACATAAATTTAGGAATTTAAAATTTACACTTCCTGTTCACTTGCGACTTTCGACTTTCGACTTTCGACTTCATTTGGTCTAGGCAATAACCAATTCAGCAAAACTGCTGCTAATCCTCCTGTAGAAGTCGCAGAAGAAAAGATATTGGTAAAAAGAGCGGGTTTACCTTCAAAAACTTCGGGGACGTAGACGACACCTAAGCCTAAAGAGAGGGAAACAGCGATGATAATTAAAGCACGGCGATCGATTTCTACAGAAGAAATAATATCAATTCCTGCCACCGCGATCGCGCCAAACATGACGACAGTTGCACCGCCGAGGACGGGTTGCGGTAGCGATTGAAAAAGACCGCCAACAATCGGTAGCAATCCCAAACAAGCTAAGATTCCTGCAATAAAGAACCCGACATAGCGACTGCCAACGCCAGTCATTTGAATTACGCCGTTGTTTTGACTGAATGTTGTGACGGGAAAGGTATTAAATCCTGCTGCTACTAAACAATTAATTCCATCGCCTAAAATACCGCCTTTGATGCGACGCATATAAAGACTGCCCGATACGGGTTGTTTGGTAATCGCAGAAGTTGCCGTAAGATCGCCGATAGTTTCAATTGAGGTCAATATGTATAGAAAAATAAATGGGATAAATGAGGCAAAGTCAAAACTCATGCCGTAGCGAAATGGCATGGGAACGCTAACCAATGGAAGTTTGCTAAAAATATTAAAGTCGATTAATCCTAAAATGAGAGAAACTATATAACCGACGATTAAACCGATCGCGATCGCGCCCATTCTCAAAAAGCGATTGCCACTGACGCTAAAAATCACGATCGTACCCAATACCAATCCCGACAAGGCAAGGTTTTGCGGGCTGGCAAACGTGCCATTTTTCTGAGCGGCAATTCCTCCCGCCATGCTAATTATCCCAGTTTTAATCAAGCTCAAACCAATAATCATCACCACCGTACCAGAAACAATAGGCGTAATAATTTTTTGAGCTAAATGTAGGAAACGGCTAAAAATAATTTGCACGAAAGCACCAAAAAAGCAGACTCCAAAAATTCTCGCCAATGCTGCTTGGGGCGTACCGCCGCCGTCAATAACGGCAGTACCGACACCAACGATAGAACCTAAAAAAGCAAAGCTCGTTCCTTGCAAACTGAGCAATCCAGATCCAACCGGGCCAAATTTTTTAACCTGAAGAAAGGTAGAAATGCCAGAAACAAATAGCGACATACTAACGATGTAGCTGATTTCTGTTGGAGACAAACCTAGATTAGTCCCAATAATTAGAGGTGGCGTGATGATGCCTACAAAAGCCGCTAATACGTGCTGAAAAGCCACAAAAATAGCTTCGCCGACCGGAGGGCGATCGTTTAAACCATAAATTAATTTAGCGGCAACGTGCGGTTGTTCGCCCGCTTCAACATCTTCTAAAAGTAACTCTGTATTCGATTCGGTCATTTTATTTGCTTGTGTATTTTTTTTACTTATTGCTTTTTGTACTGGTAAATGGTTATTTAAATCTACTTGCGACTTTCGACTTTGTTTTAGGGTACAAGCCTTACTTCCGACTTTCGACTTTCGACTTTCGACTTTCGACTTTTAATAAAGCGGCCCTGCCATAATAACTTTGGTAATTGCATCGGTGACATCGGTGGGCTTTTCTGTCTTCAGTTGCTCATACCACTGCTGCGTTACGACAGGATCTTTGCCGTGGATTTGTTCTGCTCGTCTGCGAGCTTTGTCTACAACGGCGTTGGCGCGAACAGTCCGTTCGGCTTCGTAACGCTTGAGGGCGTATTCTACGCCAAGATTGGTGGTCATGAGGTAGTTGGTCAGCACCAGTCCATCTTCCATCGCCTGACAGCCTCCTTGTCCCATATCAGGACAGGTAGCATGAGCGGAATCGCCTAGTAAAGCCACTTTACCGCGCACGAAATTAGCAATCGGCCCGACATCGTGAATTTCGGGACGGGCAACTGTATAGGGATCTAGTCGTTCGATCAATTTTTGTACGGGTTCTGCCCAACCTGCAAAGTGTTCTTTTAATTCGCTTTTGTAGTTGTCAGGATTTGCTGGCGTGCCTTTTGGTAGGGGTACGTCAAA
>JALOOL010000063.1 GCA_025454425.1 Hydrococcus sp. Prado102
ACGATCGCGTTTAGCCGTAATTCCTATCAAACACTTCTTACTCAAAGCATCGATGGTATTGCCCAGTATTTCAATGCTGTGAATGAGATTGTAAGCGATGAGGGGCATCATAACATTTAATTCCAATTGTCCTGCCTGTGCTGCCAATGCGATCGCGCTGTCGTATCCCATCACTTGAAAACAGACCATCGATGTCATCTCCGCCATGACGGGATTGTATTTTCCAGGCATAATCGAAGAACCCGGTTGTACGGGGGGAAGTTGTATTTCTTTTAATCCCGTTTTGGGGCCAGAATCCATTAACCGCAAATCGTGCGAAATTTTGACACAATCTTGGGCTAAGTTTCGTAATGCCCCAGAAACGCCCACAAACGGAGCCATACTCTGCATAGCTGCCATTAGATGAGGCGCGGGTTTTAGCGGTTTATTAAGTAACTGTGAGAGAATTTGTGCAACGCGATCGCGATATTGAGGATGCGTATTCAATCCCGTACCAGCAGCGCTTCCTCCCAAACCCAGCAAGTACAAATCTTGAGTTGCTCTTTCTATTCTGACTTGATGTTCGCTCAAAATCTGCGCCCAAGCTGCAAATTCCTCTCCCAATCTCACGGGGACGGCATCTTGCATATGGGTTCTACCGGATTTGACGATATCTTTGAATTCGCCTGCTTTTTGTTGTAAAGTTGCGATCGCGCCCGATAAAGCGGGATTTAACGAGTGTTCGAGAGCAAGAATTGCCCCAATGCGAATAGCAGTTGGAATAACATCATTAGTGGACTGACCGTAGTTTACATGGTCGTTGGGACTGACTCGCTCATAGTTTCCTTTTTCATCTCCTAAGATTTCTAATGCCCGATTTGCCAGGACTTCGTTAATATTCATATGATGGGACGTTCCCGCACCCGCTTGGTAAACATCTACGACAAATTGATCCCGATACTTACCGTTGAGAATTTCATCCGCAGCTTGTACGATTGCTTGACTGAGTTCTTGGGAGATACAATTTAATTCTCCATTAGCGATCGCAGTGGCTTTTTTAATCAGCAAGCAAGCATCGACGTAGGTAGCGAGTGGCTTAATGCCGCTAATGGGGAAATTTTCAATGGCGCGTAGGGTTTGAATTCCATAATAAACATCGTTTGGGATTTGTTTTTCTCCCATTGAATCTTTTTCGATGCGGTAATTGACGCGAGTTGATTCAACCATAAAATATGCCGCACAGATGGGCGCAAGAATGTATAGAAGCTGCCTTTATTAATATAGAAGGGGAAGGGAATCTCAAGTCTCTTATTTAAGGAAATGTTATGGTTGCGATCTCTCAATCCAACATTATTTATCCCGAAAGCGACGGAAAACCGATGGCAGATAATACCAAGCAGTTTCGTTGGATTGTAGTCATCGAGCAAAATTTAGATTGGTTATTTGCAGATAACGCTAATGTATTTATCGCAGGAAATTTGTTATGGTATCCAGTAGAAGGGACTAACACTATTTGTCAGGCACCCGATGTAATGGCGGTCTTTGGAAGACCAAAAGGCGATCGCGGTTCTTATCAGCAGTGGAGAGAAGAAAATATTGTTCCGCAAGTTGTTTTTGAAATTTTATCTCCTGGCAATAAGCAAACAGAAATGAACCAAAAACTGGTTTTTTACGATCGCTATGGAGTAGAAGAATATTATATTTACGATCCCAATAAAAACGATTTGAGTGGTTGGTTGCGTTCTAATAATCGCTTGGATGTTATCGACGCGATCGAAAATTGGGTGAGTCCGCGATTAGGAATTCGTTTCGATCTCTGTGGCGAAGAATTACAGATTTTCCGTCCCGATGGAGAACGATTTGCTAGTTATATTGAAATTGCGCAACGAATGCAACAAGCCGAACAACGCGCACGAGATGCCGAACAACGCGCTGCAAGGTTAGCCGAACGATTGCGAGAAATGGGAATCGATCCCGAAGCAATGGAATAATTCTGATGTTTCAAACTACTCGTCGCCGCCTAGCACTTTGGTATACTGCCGTCACTGCCGTACTGCTATTATTATTTGCTACAGGCTTTTATTTCTACGTGCGCAGTACCTTAATCGAACGGATAGACGACACCCTCAAACACGTTGTAGAAGTTGTCAGTCGTTCTTTAGTCATTCAATCGCTTCCCGTTTCCGAAGGACGCTATCGCGTTGATGTGGAAAATAGCTTTCGTAGCAATGTCGATGAAGTAGAAGACGATCGCATCGATTTAGAATGGTTCAGTCCGGTTGGCGAATTACTCTGGTCTACTTTTTGGGAACCGCTAGATATTCCCTTACACCCCAATCGTAGCGGCGAAACCGTTCGTTTTTCAAGAGATCGCTTGCTCAGACAAATTACGCAACGTATCGAAATCAATCATCGCGTCTTGGGATATTTACGAGTCAGCCATCCTTGGTTTGAAGTGACTAAGCCGATTCGTCAGTTGGCTATAGATTTAATTTTAGGGATTGGTATGATGGTAGCCTGTGTCGCCGCGATCGGTTGGTTGCTTTCTGGGATTGCGATGAAACCCGTGCGAGACTCCTATCAAAGTCTCAAACAATTTACCGCAGATGCTTCTCACGAACTAAGAAATCCCATTGCTACCATCCAAACTAACGTACAAATGGCACTAGCGTATCCAGATGCAGAACCACAACTTCTGCAACGACAGTTGAAGGTCATTGAAAGGCTAACGCAACGATTGGGAATTTTAGTTAACGATTTATTATTTTTGGCGCGTTCCGATAGCGGGATGGTACAGCCAATTTATCAAGACGTACCGTTGGATGCTTTACTGATAGAGGTTATAGAAGAACAAAGAATTATCGCCCAACAAAAAGGCATTTTTTTATCGCTACATATTGTCGAACCTTTTGCTGAAAGCAATTGTGCAGACGAAGAGATTTTTACTCTCAAAGGAGATTGGGATCAATTGGCGCGTTTGTTTACCAATCTAATCGGAAATGCCCTAGAACACAGTTTCGAGAACTCAGAAGACAAAAGTGATGGTTCCCAAGATATTTCGGTTGAAGTAGAATTGCAACGCATTAAACGCGATTTGCGATCGCTTAGCGTATCCGTAGGACATAGCGATCCCTTCGGAAATCGTCACGTCTATTTGCAAGTAAAAGTTAAAGATACAGGTATTGGAATTCCCGAATCAGATTTGTCTCACATCTTCGATCGCTTCTATCGCGTCGATCCTTCTCGCACTCACTCGCAACAAACGTCAACTTCCACGGGTTCGGGATTGGGACTTGCGATCGCTAAAGCGATTGTAGAAAGCCATCACGGACAAATTACAGTAGATAGCGTATGCGATTGCGGTACGACTTTTACCGTCACCTTACCCATTCAGCCTTACGGATAAATCCAGTTATGTTTTCATGATTCGGATAAATTTTATAACCGACCAAAAGCTAATAGAAGGTTAGAAATTAGAATTTAGGATTGAGTGCGATCGCCAACAATTCAATTTTTGTAGAGAACAAAATGCTATTTTCTATAACCAAGCGCGATCGCGTAACCATATAAACCCCTCCAAAATTTAGTTGCAACCCCTAAGCTAATTCATTGGGGATGGGGTAGTTGAACGATGATAAGCTAAACAAATGTGCCTATAACAAAACGGGTTTAACTTAACATTGGGAGATAATATGGTTGTGTCAACGGAGATACCGCATCTTTTAAGAGTAGCGCGCGGAGAAACATTAGATCGTCCTCCGGTGTGGATGATGCGCCAAGCAGGGCGTTATATGAAAGTTTATCGAGATTTACGCGACAAATACCCTAGTTTTCGGGAAAGATCGGAAAATCCCGACCTAGCGATCGAAATTTCTTTACAACCCTGGTCCGCTTTTCAACCAGATGGGGTCATTATGTTTTCTGATATTTTAACTCCCCTCCCAGGTATCGGCATTCCTTTTGATATTATTGAAAGCAAAGGGCCCATTATCGATCCTCCCATCCGCACCAAAGAGCAGATCGATCGCCTCCATCCCCTCAACCCCGAAGAAACTCTTCCTTTTATTAAAACTATCCTAAAAACGCTACGTGCCGAAGTGGGAAATCAATCGACTGTCTTGGGATTTGTCGGCGCGCCTTGGACGCTAGCGGCTTATGCAATTGAAGGGAAAAGTTCTAAAGATTATGCCAAAATCAAGAGTATGGCATTTTCCGAACCTGCGATACTGCATCAATTCTTAAGCAAACTCGCCGACGCGATCGCCGTTTACGTCCGCTATCAAATCGATTGTGGCGCTCAAGTAGTACAAATGTTTGATTCTTGGGCGGGCGAACTTTCTCCCCAAGATTACGAAATCTTTGCGCTACCCTATCACCAGCAAGTCGTCCGTCAAGTAAAGGAAACTCACCCAGATACGCCTCTCATTCTTTACATTAGCGGTAGCGCTGGCGTTTTAGAAAGAATGGGTAAATCTGGAGTCGATATCGTCAGCGTCGATTGGACGGTTGATATGGCAGAAGCGAGACAGCGGTTAGGCACTAACATGAGAGTCCAAGGTAATATCGATCCAGGAGTATTATTTGGATCGCAAGAAGTTATCAAAGACCGCATTTACGATACTATTCGCAAAGCAGGCAATATAGGTCATATTCTCAACCTCGGTCACGGAGTTTTAGTAGGAACCCCAGAAGATAACGTGCGCTGCTTCTTCGAGACGGCGAAAGCTTTTAGATATTAATTTTTTTCGGGAGAGAAAACATCTTATTTGGAGACAAGGAGGACAAGGAGACAAGGGAGACAAGGAAGAATATTTACTCTTGAACTTCTGAACTCCTTTCCTCCTAATTTTCATAATTCATAATTTCTCTGTTGCCTATTCCCTTCTATTATTTACTACGCGAACGATAAGCTTGTGCTTTGGTTAGAAGGGATTCTGCAAACGCGATCGCATCTTTAGCTGAATGTCCTCCCGTAAGCTGTGCTAATTCTTCGCGCCTCGTTTGATGATTTTTTAAGGGGGTCACTCGCACGACTGTCCGAATTTCTGGCACGTCGATATGACCGTTAGTTTCAACTCGATCTATTGACAATTCTTCGATTATGTGCTTTTCGACTCGGAAATGAGCGTCTGCCATTGCTGCAACTAACGGTTGGTGAGTGACGCATAAAACTTGATGTTTCTGACTTAAATGGTGGAGTTTTTCAGCGATCGCTTGTGCGACTTTTCCCGATACGCCTGCATCAATTTCATCAAAAATCAGCGTTCCCGATTGACTTTCCGAGTCGGAAAAACAAGCTTTTAAAGCGAGTAAAAAGCGACTCATTTCCCCACCAGAAGCGGTACTGGCAAGGGGTTGAATTTTTTCTCCAGCATTGGGACTAAAATAAAAAACAACGCGATCGCTTCCAGTGGCGTTAGGAGGACAAGGATCGATTTGACAGGCAAAAACTACCTTATCCATTGCTAGGGGTTTTAATTCTTTAACTAACTGTTTTTCGAGTTTTTTGGCAGCTTGTTGTCGCAATTGCGTGAGTTCTTGACAGGTTTTATTGAGAATATCTCTAGCAATTCGATCTTCTTGTTCTAATTTCTCGATAGATTGACCGGTATCATTTAATTCTTGGAGTTCTTGTTGTAATTTTTGATAAAAAGCAATAACTTCGCCTAAATTGGAACCGTATTTGCGACAAATTCGTTTTAATAATAAAATTCTTTCTTCTACTTCTGAGAGTCGTTCGGGATCTGCTTCTAATCCATCACCATAAGCATTGATTTGATTTCCTGCTTCTATAACTTCCGTCAATGCCGTTCTAATTATGTCTAAAATCGATTCGATACTTTCATCAAATTTGGTCATATCGGTTAGAATCGATTCGACTCGCCCCAGGAGATCGGCAACCGCTGGCTGTTCGCTATCATTTTGATAGAGTATTTGATAAGCTTGATAGCTCAACTGTTGTAAATCGACGATGTGAGAGAGGCGATCGCGTTCTTGTTAGAGTTGCTCTTGTTCGTTTGGCTCGACTAAGCTATCGGATTCTAACTCTTTAACTTGATATTGAAGTAAATCTAAGCGTTGCAATCTCGTTTGCTCCGATTGACGGCGCTTTTCTAGAGCTTTTGTGGCCAATTGAGCGGTTTCATAGGCAGAAGCGACGACTTTCCCCTGTTTGAGCAGACATTCGCCACCGTAGAGATCGATTAGTTCTCTTTGGATGCTAGAATCCATTAATTGTACGGTTTGTCCTTGGGCGGTAATTTCCACCAAGCGATCGCGCAGTTGTGACATTAACTGACGGTTAGCTAATACGCCATTAATTCTAGAACGCGATCGCAATGAATCTTTCGCGATCGACAATTCCCGACTGCAAACCAAGCTTCCATCATCTAACAGATCGATCTCTTGTTCTTGCAGCCATTTTTGTACCTCAGCAGTAACTTGAAACGTCGCCTCGATAGTAGCTTGTTTCGCGCCTTGGCGAATGACGCGGCTATTAACTTTTCCTCCCAAAGCAATATCAATTGCATCTAAAATAATCGACTTTCCCGCACCCGTTTCCCCCGTCAGTACAGTCAATCCTCGAACGAAATCTAGTTCTAGGCGATCGATCAAAGCAAAGTTTTCAATTCGCAACAAAGAGAGCATTCTGAACGATTGATTCTGAATAATAAGCTGTCCCAAGAATATAATTCAACGTGAGAGCGACGAAAAAATTTAGCTAACAATAAAGCTGAGAGATAAGCTTCAGAATACCGATCGAAAAGCTCTCCGAGCTATAACAATCATTGTATCTCGCCTCGACCGAAGCCAATTTTACGATAGAGTCAGTCATCGTTGAGCAATTCAAAAAAATAAATTCTATTTGTCACTTCTGACAATGATATGGTATCGTATATAATCGCTGCATCAGAATGGATAATTTAATCCAGACGATACGCGGGGGCGTGGCGGAATGGTAGACGCTACGGACTTAAAAAAATTGAGCCTTGATAGAGAAATCTGTCATGCGAACGCTCTCAAATTCAGGGAAACCTAAATCTGTTAACAGATACGGCAATCCTGAGCCAAGCCAAAAAGCTGTCATTAGTTATTCGTCTTTAGTTTTATAAGCGATAACAACTGGCAAATTTGGAAGGTGCAGAGACTCGACGGGAGCTACCCTAACAGGTCAAGCTGAGGGTAAAGAGAGAGTCCAATTCTCAAAGCCAACAAGCGGCAGTAGCGAAAGCTGCACGAGAATGAAAATCCGTTGAGCCTTATAAGCTCGTGTGGGTTCAAGTCCCACCGCCCCCATAAAAACAAATTCCTTAAGACGTAGGGCTTTCACTCCTCCGATGTACAGTAACTAATTATTTGTCATCGGTAACAGATTGTTTTCTATTTCAACCTGCAAAATGTGCAGTATAATGGAAATCGCAGTTTTTTTTGCTGGTGTAGCTCAGTGGTAGAGCACCCGCCTTGTAAGCGGGCGGTCGTCAGTTCAAATCTGTCCACCAGCTTATCTTATATGACTTTCAATTTATACGTATAAATTTATTTAAGGCATCATTACTTACTCTCAATGACTGGCATGACAGTCGTTCAAGCACAAAAAAACCGCCCTACAAGAACGATTATTAGCGATCGGTGTTGGATTAGTTTGTCTTTTGACGTATGGCGAGCGGTAAATCGGCGATATCCCAATTTTCCAATTTAACGCTACTTAAAACTGTCATATTTTTATCTCTTTTAAGCTTTTATAAAATAAAGATTAATCATACATATTCCCTATGAAATAGATTTTTATTTTTGAAGTTCTATCTCTAGACAAAAGAAATAATAATTGAGACTTGCTAAACTTTATGATGTATTTTTAATAATTAATGACAATTTTTTGTCGATCGCGACTTAAAATAAGCATTAACTAAGCGAACATGAAAGCCATCAATTCCTTTTTTAAAAGTTTGGGAATCTGTCTATTTTTGATGTTATTAATCGCACAAATTTCTGTTTCTGAGGCGAGATTAGAATTGTTGGGCGATCGCGCGGTTGTAGTCGCTGTGAATACTGATGCAGCCGCTCAAAAAGCAGAAAAAGCTTCAGAAAAAGTACGGCAAGAAGATTCTATCAAAACAAAATTCGGCGAAACTGAAGAAGGTCAGCAAATGATAGACAAAGCCAGAGAAACAGCGCAAGAAAAACTAAAAACTTTAGCCGAAAAATCAAAAAACAAACGAGATTTAGAATCTTTACCTCCCAACGAGCAAAACTTTTTAGAAAACCTTCATGGTGACTCGAATGAATAACGAACCAGACAAGCAACTTCAAACAGCGATCGATAATTTATCGTTGATTTTAAAGTTATGGATTCCAGTGCTTGCAGAAATCAAAAAAATGAACCAAGCGCTAGAAACATTACCAAATAATCTCACAATTTTACAAAGTCAAATTAATAAGCTTAACCTAGCTAATGCTAATCTAAAAAAGAACTCGCTTTCTCCAGAACGCCTCGAACAAATTTGTCAGTTGCAGGGGTTTGAACTAAAATTACAAGCTTTAAGCAATAATTTAGATGGCGAACTTCCTCAGCTTGTAAAACTAGAAAAACAAATAGGAAATCTTATTGCTCTTAAAGAAAGAGTAGAAGCCTTACAAGAACAATGCCAGATTAATCAAGCCAAACATTTGAAAAAAGTGTAATAAACACTTATAACTTTATTGCGTCAATAAGTCGAATTAATCTTAAAAGCGATCGCTAAGTCTTTTGAAAAGATAAAATAATAGGAGTCAACATGACTACAGACATTTCTACCAACACAAACAAAGAAAACAAAAATTCGCTTTGGATTGGCATTCTTTTAATAGGTTTGGGAGTTCTCGGTATTATTGCCCCCAATATTTCAACAATTGTCGTTGAAAGTTGGATTGCCGTACTTCTGAGTTCGGCAGGATTTGCCAAGTTAGTGTATGCAATTCAAACTCGCGAACAAGACGGTTTCATCTGGAAGTTGTTGCTAAGCATTCTTTATATTGCTACAGGTGTAATGCTGTTTTTCAATCCCTTAACGGGTATCGTGACGCTTACCTTGTTGCTAGGTAGCTTTTTATTAACAGAAGGAATATTCGAGCTAATTTTAGCATTTCGACTGCGCTCAAAAGCTAATTGGACTTGGGCGTTAGGAAATGCAATTGTTACTTTAGGTTTAGCCGCGATCGTATTATCTGAATGGCCTTTTAATGCTCCCTGGCTACTCGGCACGATTGTTGGTGCTAGCGTAGTTGTAACGGGTATTTCTCGCATTATGCTTTCGTTGAATAGTGGCGGTTATAGCCTCAATAGCTCAGATGGCACGATGAGCGAAACTTAAATCGAATTTTGAGTATAAAGTTAATTTTGTCTCATTATTGCTTGGGACAAAATTAACCTAATGTGCGATCGCAAGGTGTCGGGATTTTAAAAACGTACAATTCCAAATTATGTAAGTTTTTCTCGCATCAATCTCTTTGAAAGAATTTAAATTATTTATTATCTTACGTAAGCACTGTAGATCCTGTCATTCGATCGAGAAAAACAGGCATTGACCAGGGATTTACAATTGTCTCCCTCGGAGTTCGATCGCCTTAAATCGTTTCAGTAGACTAAGCGCGATCGCGTTGTCTAAATTCACAGTTGAGTCAAAAAAACACCAATAATGCTTAAAACAGTAATCAGAATTACTCCTGGGATAACATCAGAAGCTTTTGGAGTCGGAGGAACGCCATAGTGCATAGATAAAAACTTGCTCCTTTTAAAAAAATTAATCTAAACGCTCTATATAATATTCCAAGATAAACTTATGCAGTTGTATCTATCCTAAGCATTACTTTATATTCTGACTAATTAAACGGAATTGATATAAAGATTATCGATTGATGGAATGAGAATAGGTTGTAGGAAATCTATGGAGAGGCGAGCATCGTCTCTCTTTTTCTATGTTCTTTACTCAGGCAAAATCGGCAGTCGATTGACTTGTTCGACAGTTAGTTCGAGATAAGTTTTGCCATTTTCAGCTTTGTGTTGACCAAAATAGCCTTCATCGCCGTTATGCTCGTGAGAGCCACTATCGATAGATGTATAGCGGTCTTGACGACGAGCGCGATTGTAAGGAGAACCAACCGTCCATCGCCAACGGGAAGGAAAAATGATTCCACCAATAGGCTCTATCCAGTCGCGATCGCCCCGAAAGTGGTAGACGTGTTGTGCGGCATCAAACCCTTCATTGCCGTTAAAAACGCCGCCAAAGGAAACAACGGTAATCTCAACGGGTAGCCATTGTTTGAGATAAGGAGTAGCACCTAAAGCAATTTGAACGCCGCCGCTCGTTCCCATGAGAATCAATTCAATGGGTTCGTCTGAGGAATAAGATATAGGTTGTTGCTTTTCCATCTGTTGGAAAATGGTTAACGCGATCGCTCGGTTATAGATCTCTCCATAGCGATTGTCTGCCGAGATTGCCATGCGCCAGAGGTTGCGGATTTCTAGTAGGTAATCGGTAACTTCTAACCACCCTTGGGCTTCTTGGGATATTTCCCAAAGAAACTCAAAAACTGGCTGTCCGCCTATGTCTTGATTAGCTGCTGAGTAGGGAAACACCTCTCGTACCGTTACACAATTGGGATGGTCTTGCTCCAAAAGATCGAGAAATTTTTCTTCTCCAGAGGCTAATTGGTCTGCGGACATATCGCCTACTCCTGTCAAGAAGACTATGTAACAGCGAACATTCTTATTAGCGGAGGCACTACGCGGATCGCGATCGTTTCGCTCGACAAGCTCTCCTATGTCTTCTTCTAATTCTTTACCTCCCTTTTCTAGCCACCATACTAACGTTCCTACGGGAGCTAAAGTTCCCCAAAGTAGCAGGAGAAAGACAGCAAAAATTAGCAAATTCAATCCTCCTCGAAGCCAACCCAAAATTTTGTCCATTGGTTTAATCTTTTTGCTCGAATCCTTCAGTTATTGGCAGCAACTCATTTACTAAAATTATTTGTACAAACAATTTTATTAGAATGTCATTGACCTAGAGAAACAAATATCTGCTGTGAGTAATCAACAATCGAATATTAAGGTCAAAAAATACTTGTGGGAGGCTGTAACGTTAAACCCCGACCTTTACGAAGATGCTTTGAGAAACCAAAATGCGATTAAACTAGCTCGGATTGTTGTTATTTTGGCAGCAGTCTCTTATGCGTTAGGAAGCAGTGTTATTGGATTAATTTATCGACCGTCGCTACCGCTGCTTATCTTTGTTTTTCTTATCAATGGTTTTGTCGTATTAATAGGTTACTACTTTTGGACATTTATCATTTGGAAGCTGGGACAATGGCTGCACTTGCGCCCTCCTGCGTACAAAAATTTGCTGGCTCCCATTGGTTTAGCTCATACGCCCCAAGTTCTCAATTTTTTGACTGTAATTCCCCTTTTCGGCAGACCGATTGAGATAGGATTATCAACCTGGAGCTTATTAGCTGTCATTGCCGCCGTCAAACGCGGGTTAGATCTTAATTTTTGGCAAGCTATTGTCATTTGTGCAAGCGGTTGGCTTTTAGTAGAGGTGACGCTCGGAGTCGTTCAAGTAATATCTCAAAACTTGCTCTAATAATTTATTAGAAATTTAAAGCGTTGAATTTTCCCCTGACAATCACTTTTCAGTCATATTTATTTTTTAAGCTCGAAACCAATGAAAAGCTGCATAAATTTAAGCAAAGGAAAATATTAAATCATAGTATAAAGTACGGAATAGGATGTCTAAATATTTATGAATATCAAATCTATTAATAGAATTCCTTGGCTCTCTCTAGTAATATTCTGGTTGGCTTACGCTTTACTGGGGTGGTATCTATCTGCTCATCATATTATTTGGCTAGTTGGCGCTTTTGTTGCACTTGTATTCTTATCTGTAGCATGGAAAGGTAATCCGCTCTTAAAACAGTTACTTAATTTAAGTTCTCAAGGTTTGGTTGTAGTTGTACTTGCGAGTATAATTGTTAGTATTTTAATAACCTTGGCAATAACGTGGAATACGGCTTTTAATCTTATTGTTATTCCTTTTGTTGCTACAGTATTAGCTCAGGTCGAGTCGCGGTTTGTTGGCTGGAGTAAACCACAAGCATTTTTATTGTTAACCTTGGTTGCCGGATTTGGCTTAATGTTTGGCGAAATAATAGATCTGACGATTTTTTCTCATAACGTTCGCTGATATTTACATTATTGAAGCGCGATCGCGCTTGTGGCTAGGCAAAATTAATTCCACATCCTACTAACTCGGCATAAAGCTTAAAACACTTGTAGGGCGGGCAATGCCTGCTCTATAGATTCTTAAAATCATTGTCATTAATTTTGTTGACCTGCTTAAATAGTTGTCAAACGTTGTTCTATCGTGCGACGTAGATAATGAAAGATAATTATCCAAAATAGCCATTGCAATTGTCATTTTCTGGTCATTTTTCTTTTTAATCCTGTAGATATAAAAAATGCGATCGCGCTTGAGGAACAACGATTAATTCTATTGCTCTAACAAAATTTTTGATAAATAACTAAATTCATAGATTATAAAGAGCAAAAATCTATTGTATTAAATTATTTAGCAAATTAAGGAGTACACAAGATAATGAAGGGATTAAAAGGCAAAAACGCTCTAATTACAGGTGCGAGTTCGGGAATTGGACAAGCAATAGCAATTCGCCTCGCGCAAGAAGGTTGCAATATTGCCATCAACTACCGAAAAAGTTCAGAGGCGGCAGAAGATACCGAAGAATTGGCATTACAGAAAGCTTGTGGCGATGTTGAAAACTGCGGCGTTAAGTCTTTGCTCGTCCAAGGCGATGTTTCTAGCGAACAAGATATTGTTGAGATGGTCGAAACTGTGGTAGAGAAATTTGGCAGTCTCGATATTCTCATCAATAATGCCGGAATTCAAACCGAATGCGCCTCTCACGAAATCAAAGCAGAAGAATTCGATCGCGTCATTAATGTGAATCTTCGAGGTGCTTATCTATGCGCTCGCGAAGCAATTAAACAATTCCTCGCACAAAACCATCCTGGGACAATTATCAACATTTCTAGCGTTCACGAAATTATCCCCAGACCGATGTATGTCAGCTATTCCATCAGCAAAGGCGGCATGGAAAACATGACTAAAACCTTAGCTTTGGAATATGCCAAGCAAAGAATTCGAGTTAATGCGATCGCACCTGGTGCAACGATAACACCGATTAACGAAGATTGGACAAAAGACCCCGAAAAGAAAGCGATTGTAGAAAGTCATATCCCAATGGGACGTGCGGGAACTTCTGAAGAAATGGCTGCTGCTGTCGCCTTTTTAGCTTCCGATGAAGCGACATATATTACCGGACAAACCTTATTTATCGATGGCGGATTAACGCTATATGCAGACTTTCGAGAAACTTGGTCGGCTTAATTCTTAAATTAAGAGGAAAAGATCGTGAACAAAGTGAATTTGAACATTGCTGTTTTTCTAACCATAACAGTTGGCAGTATGGCGATCGCGATTCCAGCAGCGATCGCACAATCGACAGCACCAGCAGCCTCTACAGAACTTAGACGTTTACTGGACACAAAAGAATGTGCAGGCTGTAATTTAAGTGGCATAGATCTAGAAAAAGCAAACTTGCAAGGAGCTAATTTACAAGGAGCCAACTTACAAAATGCGGATTTAGAACAAACAAATTTACAAGGTGCTAATTTAGCGGGAGCTAATTTACAAGACGCCGATTTAGGAAAAGCAAATTTAGCGGGAGCTAATCTACAAGCGGCTAATTTAATTAATGCAGATTTAGAAGAAGCAAACTTACAAAATACTAATTTACAAAAAGCAAGCTTACAAAGAGCCGACTTAGAAAAAGCGAATTTAACCGGAGCAAATACCAATAATGCCAACTTTCAGGGAGCCGATTTAGCGGAGACAATTGGCATTAAACAGTTATCAGTGACCAGTGACCAGTGACCAGTTATTAGAGACAAGGGAGACTTTTGAAGACTTGAAAGAATATTTATTTTTGAACTTTGGATCTCGGTTGAACTTTGAACTTTCCCCTTACCTCTCCCCATTGATAGAGGTTAGACAAAGCAATCTGAGTTATTTCTTTGAAGCAAACGAACTGAAAATTTAAATTAACTTTCACGAGGTAACTGATGGATTGGCAAAGTATTTTTCATTGGGTCTATGTTGCAGGTATGGCGATTGGCGCGATTCATTTTATATCGCTTAGTAAAAATCCGCGCGGCGTGCCACGTTATGAGTATTTAGTAGCTGCTTTTATTCCTATATGGTCGGGATTGGCATATCTGGCAATGACTTTACCTCATGGAGAGTTAGAGCAAGGTAAGGTAGAAGTTGCCGGACAAATTGCTCATTTTGCTCGCTATATCGATTGGATTGTCACCACGCCATTACTGCTATTGGCTTTGTCGTGGACTGCAATGCACCGCCTTCATCATAAAGACTGGACGCTAATTGCTTCTTTAATGGGAACTCAGGTAATTGTAGTCGTCTGCGGTTTGATTGCCGATCTCTCTACAACTCCTTGGGTAAGATATTTGTGGTATATCAACGGTGTTATTGCCTTTTTGGTCGTTTTGTGGGGAATTTGGGGACCTTTACGTGCCAAAACCAAAACTCAAGGCGCAGATCTTTCCAGTTTTCATGACAAGTTAACCACCTATTTCACGGTGTTATGGGTTTGCTATCCGATTGTTTGGATTCTCGGCCCTTCTGGGTTTAGAGTTTTCGGTCAAAATGTCGATACCTTTCTATTTTGCTTAATTCCCTTCTTTTCCAAAGTAGGATTTAGCTACATAGATTTACACGGGTTGCGCAATCTCAATAGCACTGCTTCGGAAACAAGGGGCGATGGCGTAGTTAGTAATGCCTTTGAATTTGCAGTCGCGAGTGTCTTACCTAAATCGTTGCAGCGCAGACGACGCATCAGATAAGCGGCTCTGATTTTAACTGAATATGCAGGTACGAGTTATCATCTTTATGAAAGAAAAAAACTACTGGAAATCGTCAATTTTAGATTGGTTGACCGAGGTGAAGGGGCTATTTTGATTGAGAAATGAAACTCTATGTATGCGTCACTAAAAACACTTCTCTCATCGATTGTCGATTACGCTGGACTTTTTCCACCTGCCCAGCTTAATATGCAGCAAGCGATCGCAAATTATGCTCGCGATAAAATGAGTCCTGACAGTTGGATGTTAGAACGATTTGTCTTGCCTGCTTCTCGAATTGATGAGTTTGAAGAAATTATTGCGACATTTTCTTTAGAGAAGCGATCGCTTAGCGTAATTCTATCGGGAAATATAGAATTAGAGCTTGAAAGAATACAATCTATCTCTGACGGGGGGAAAATAGCGATCGCCGCCTTGGAATTTCCGCCACTTCCACCCACCGATATTGAAAGTATATTTCCCAATCTCTCGGCGGGAGTCGATAAATTTTTTGAAATTCCTCCCGACGCAGACTTAGAAGCCTATTTATCCGCACTGCAATATACGGGTGCATTCGCTAAAATTCGTACTGGTGGAGTAACCGCCGAGGCTTTTCCTAGCAAAACCCATCTGAGTCACTATATCATCGCATTTGCCGAAGCGCAGATTCCTTTCAAAGCAACAGCAGGTTTGCACCATCCCTTATTAGGCGAATATCGTTTGACCTATGAGTCACAAAGCGATTCTGCGAGGATGTATGGCTTTTTAAATGTTGCCATCTTAGCAGCACTCGCCTATTGGCAAAAAACAACGCAAGAAGAAGCGATCGCACTTCTAGGCGAATCCTCTCTCGATAATTTTATTTTTACAGAAGATAGTATTAGGTGGCGCGATCGCATCCTCACATTATCAGAAATAGAAACAGCCAGAAAAAATTTCTTTAAATCCTTTGGTTCGTGTTCTTTTCAAGAACCGATAAACGACCTCAAACAGCTAAAGCTATTAAACTAACTCTCGATTATGCCACATTTGCTCGACAAGTTTTTTAGATACTCATTTTAGGCTCTAGGAACAAGATTTAATCAAGGTTTTGGCGATCGCATTGACACTATACCGTCCAGACGGTATAGTAAAAAGTGAAGAGAAGCAAAGTCTGCCGAAAATATGGTCAATACCCAGAAAGCCAAGGCGCGATCGCAAACCCGTGAAACTATTGTGCAAGCTACTAGTAAAGTCATCCTTGAGAAAGGTTTAGATGGGTTAACCTTAGATGCAGTTGCCAAAGAAGCGGGGGTAAGCAAAGGAGGGTTACTTTACCATTTCCCAAGTAAAGAAGCACTCATTGCAGGCACGATCGCAAAATTAGTTAACGACCATCAGACAGCATTACAACAAGAATTCGATCGCGACGAAGACCCAGGTACGCCCGGTCAGTGGGTAAGAGCATACATAAGGTCAACGCTCAACTATAGCAAACAAGTGCTGGCATTAATCGCACCCTTAGCGCAAGCGGCGGCTGATAACCCAGACTTGTTAGAACCCGCACTCGCCATCGATAAGCAATGGCAGCAAAAACTCGAAGAAAGCGGTTTCGATGTGGTGGAGGCGACCATCATTCAATTAGCGGTTGATGGTTTGTGGTTTGCCGAATCTTTCAATCTCTGCGGGCCTGAAGAACCGTTGCGATCGCAAGTCATAGAAAGGCTTTTAGCAATGACTTATGGTAGGGGAGATGGGGACTTTTTGAGACAAGGTAGACAAGGAGACAAGGAAGAATATTAACTACCCTACTGATAACTGGTCACTGGTCACTTATAACTGATAGGGCGCACGCCATGCGCCCCTACAAAATCTCTTTTTATTCTTCATCACTTTGCTTAATGGATAGACCATTGGGCTAGTTTGACCTGAAAATTTTCTGATATTAATGACGCAAATTATACGTCTATTGCCTGTTGCCTTTAGCTTCTTAAATTGAATTTTGTCTAACTCCTTAAGATTATGAGCTTACGACTACCAAAATCTTTAAATCGATCGCTACTTGCCATTATTATTACAGGAACGGCGATCGCGGGTGGGATAGCTTATTATGGCATTTCCCAAGCTAACCAAGCACAAAAAACGCCAGAAACGATTCAAACAGCACCACTTCCGAGAGAAATTGTTGCTTTAGGAAGGTTAGAACCAGAAAAAGAGGTGATTCGAGTATCGGTTCCAGCGACGCTTAGTAACGATCGCATCGCTCAACTGCTTATAGATAGGGGACAACGGGTGAAAGCAGGTGAGGTTATTGCTATTTTAGATAGTCGCGATCGCTTGCAAAATGCTTTATTAGAAGCCCAAAAAGATGTAAAAGTCGCGCAAACTAAACTTGCACAAGTAAAAGCGGGGGCTAAATCGGGCGAAATTGCCGCCCAGAAAGCTGAAATCGCTAACTTACAAGCACAGTTGCAGGGCGAGATGGCAACTCAACAAGCGACGATTACTCGCTGGCGATCCGAAGTTAATAATGCTCAAGCAGACTACAATCGCTATCAATCTCTTCATCAAGAAGGCGCTATTTCTGCCTCAGAATTCGATCGCAGACAACTTGCCTTACAAACTGCCCAAGCACAACTGGAGGAGGCACAAGCTAATAAAGAACGCACTGAAAACACCTTACAAAAGCAGATCCAGTCAGCTAAAGCTACCTTGAACCAAATTGCCGAGGTGCGTTCCGTCGATGTAGAAGCTGTCCAAGCGGAGGTAGATAAAGCGATCGCAACCGTTCGACGCGCCGAATCAGAACTCAAACAAGCATCCGTGCGATCGCCTATGGCAGGTCTAATTTTAGAAATTTATGCTAGACCAGGAGAAGTGGTCGGTAGTAATGGAATTGCAGACTTGGGACAAACTGACCAAATGCAGGTTGTAGCCGAAGTTTATCAAAGCGATATCGATTTAGTGCGTGTCGGTCAACAGGTGACAGTGACAGGTGAATCTTTTGCTGGAAAACTACGCGGAACCGTCCGTCAAATCGGCTTAGAAGTCACTCGTCAAGAAGTTTTCAGCAACCAACCAGGAGAAAATCTCGATCGACGAGTCATCAAAGTCAGAATTCGCATCAATCCCAAAGATAGCCAGCGCGTTGCAGGTTTAACGAATTTACAAGCACAAGTAGCCATTAAACCGTAAATGAGACAGTACAAAAACGATGGAGGTTTTCTAGGACTCTCGAAAGAAGAATCGCAACGGCTTTTAAGATGAGCGAAGAAGCTTGGGCGCGTCATGCCAACCCTTGGAGTGGATGGACTCGTATCGTTACAGCACTACCACTTTTAATTGTGACAATGGATGTGAAAGATAGATTTACAGAATCCAAAATCCAAAATCATATGGCTTATGTTTAAAAAACTCTTTTGCAAAACACCTCTTGCATGGTTGCAACTAAAACGAGAAAAAACGCGCCTTGCCGTTGCCTTAGCAGGAATTGCATTTGCGGATATCCTCATGTTTTTTCAGTTAGGGTTACTGGAAGCGCTTTTTGATTCTGTTGCTAAACCCTATAGCACTCTCCAAGGAGAATTGTTTATCATCGATCCTTTATTTGAAAGCATGATGGTGATTAGAAGTTTCCCCAGAGAGCGATTATATCAAGCCGCAGGAGTCCAGGGAGTTGAGTCAATCGATTATATGTACATCGACCAAGGAGAATGGCGCAATCCCCAAACCCTCAAAAATCAAGCAACAATGGTTTTTGCCATCGATCCAGATACAACTTCAATGTCATTGCCAGACGTGCGATCGCACCTTAACGAACTCAAACTACTCAATCGAATTTTATACGACCGCGCAGGGCAAGCAAGCTTATTTGGTAACGTCACCGAACAACTTCAGCAATACCCTTCGGTTCCCATCCAATTCAACGATATTCAAACTCAAGTTGTTGGAACTTTTGTCATGGGGGCATCGTTTACCGCTAATGGAAACATCATCACCAGCCATTCGACCTTTCTACATCTATTTCCAAAACGCGATCGCACGGAGATAGATGTTGGCATTATTAAACTCAAACCAGGAACGGACATCAAGCGAGTTCAAGACACCATGCGATCGACTTTTGATGATGTCTTAATCCTCACTCATGATGAGTTTGTCGAACATGAAAAGAAATATTGGGAGACAACTAGTCCAATCGGATTTCTGTTTGGTTTTGGGGCAGGGATTGGGTTTGTAGTGGGAACCGTTATTGTGTACCAAATTCTCTATTCTGATGTTTCCGACCACTTACCAGAATATGCCACTCTCAAAGCGATGGGTTATGGCGATCGCTATTTGATGGGCATTCTCATCCAAGAATCTCTAATTATGGCAGTTTTGGGCTTTATTCCAGGCTTTGCAATTTCGTTAGGACTGTATCACATCGCAACAGCAGTAACGTATATTCCTGTAGCCATGAGTGTCAATCGTGCCACATTGGTACTGACGCTGACAATCGTTATGTGCGTTGCTTCCGGCAGTATTGCCATGCGCAAGCTACAAGCAGCCGACCCCGCCGATATTTTTTAAGTCGAAAGTCGAAAGTCGAAAGTCGAAAGTCGGAAGTCGAAAGTCGAAAGTCGAAAGTCGAAAGTCGGAAGTCGGAAGTCGGAAGTAAATTTTCTACCTTGTCTTCCCGTCCTCTCGTCTGCCAATCACCAATCCCAATGACAACTCCAGTAATTTCTGCCAGCCATCTCAATCATTATTTCGGTCAAGGCGAACTGCGCAAACAAGTTTTATTTGATATCGATCTCGATATCTATCCAGGCGAAATCGTCATCATGACAGGGCCTTCGGGTTCGGGAAAAACCACTCTTCTTACTTTAATGGGTGGCTTGCGTTCCGCTCAAGAAGGAAGTCTCAAAATCTTAGATCGAGAACTTCGAGGGGCAACTAAACAAGAACTTACCAAGTTGCGCCGCAATATTGGTTATATCTTTCAAGCACATAACTTGTTGACATTTCTAACTGCTAAACAAAACGTCAAGATGTCGCTTGAACTGCATGAAGAAATGCTCGATCGCGATATAGATAAAATAGCGACTTCTATGTTAGAAACCGTTGGTTTAGGAAATCGAGTAGATTACTATGCCGATAGTTTATCGGGAGGACAAAAACAACGAGTCGCGATCGCTCGTGCTTTAATTAGTCATCCTAAGATTGTTTTAGCAGACGAACCTACCGCCGCCCTCGACAAAAAATCGGGGCGCGATGTAGTAGAAATTATGCAGCAATTAGCTAAAGAACAAGGCTGTACCATCTTGCTCGTTACTCATGATAACCGCATTCTCGACATCGCAGACCGCATTATTTACATGGAAGACGGTCGTTTAACTAACAATACTCAAAAAGGCTACTAGGGTAGAGACGCGATATATCGCATCTCTACTGATTTAAAGGGATTGCGATCGGCTTTGCTGCTTCGCGATAGGCTATAAACTAACCAAGCCATTTGCAAGAGCAGTCTTAACCTAATGTCGAACAAGCAGCATTCCTTATTCAACGACGATCGCCTTAGTTCGTCTAATTTACAAGAAGCAAGAATAGCACAAGTAGCCAATCGCTTTAACCGCCAGTATCACAATAAAGACCTTGAATTACCAAAAGAAGTAGAAACGATGCCAATCTTCAGCGATTGGGTATCTGGCAAACTTTCACAAAAAATTGCTTCTTCTTTTTGGGAAATTGCCCAACCTCAAAAAAATCAGTCTTGTTTGGATATTGGTTGTGGAGTTAGTTTTTTGATTTATCCTTGGCGAGACTGGCAAGCCTTTTTTTACGGACAGGAAATTAGTACGGTCGCGCGGGATGTTATTAATGCTCGCGCTCCTCAGTTAAACTCAAAGTTATTTAAGGGAGTAGAATTGGGAGCCGCCCATCAGTTAAACTATCAATCGGCTCAATTTGACCTCGCGATCGCGACGGGATGGAGTTGTTATTTTCCCCTCGATTACTGGAAAATGGTCATGAGCGAAGTTAAACGGGTACTGAAACCAGACGGACTGTTTGTTTTTGACATCCTAGATCCCCAAAAACCATTAGCAGAAGATTGGGCAATTTTAGAAACCTATTTAGGTGCAGAAGTTTTTTTAGAGTCCCTGAGTGAATGGGAAAAAATGATGAAAGGTTTAGGTGCAAAGATAGTCTCGAAACACTCA
>JALOOL010000064.1 GCA_025454425.1 Hydrococcus sp. Prado102
ATCTTTTAAAGCGCGTCGTCGTTCGACTTCCGATTTTCCAAAAACTAAATCGCGCCAATTAACATTACCAGATTGCAACTGACGCAGTGTTTCTTTAGCTTCATCCGTAGAATAGCGATTGTGTTTGTCAATCCAACGACTCAATCCTTTTCCACAGGTATAGTGAGGATAAGTTTCTTCTAAAAAGCCTGTCACTCCTTCACAAACTTCTCTTTCGGTATGACCGTAATCAGTAAACCAAACTTTTTCTTTTTTGAATAAACGCATCTGATAGCGCGGATACTGAGTACTATAGCGAATCCATTTCTCCATAAACATGACCCGCTCTGCTACGTAATAACCAATAGTTTCTTTATTTTGGCTAGCTTTTAAGCATTCTTGAAAAAGTTCGCAAGTCATCCGCTCGTCTGCTTCTAGAATATAAACCCATTCATGTTTTGTAGGGATATTTTCTAGCATCCAAGTACGTTGCTTTCCATGACTTTCAAACTTATGTTGTACTACGCGCACGGGATAGCGAGAGGCTATTTCAACGGTTCGATCCGTACTAAAAGAGTCTACGACTATAATGTCGTCAGAAAACATAGCAGATTCAATGCAAGGAGCGATATCTATTTCTTCGTTATAAGTCAGTATGTATATGGAGATCATCTATAAACTCTAATTTATTAAGTATGAAGGAATGAACTTCTATTTATTTCATAAACTATAAAACTACTGAACCGCATCCGTGTTTTTGCTGAGTTTTTCTCGCTAATTGAGACTTTTTTTGCTTTTTTCGCGCCAGAACGAGCTTCAGACCCTGATTAGATCGGTTAAAGAAGTCTCTTCAATATAACTATGGTAAATATACTTAGGTTAATTGGTCAATATTCTCAAGTATTAAATAATTTTGACTCGTCTGCGATCGCTTCTTTTTAATTGCTACTATATGCAGTTAAAAATATTAGAAGTGTTGATGAAGTTTTTGTAAAGGTCTGGCAAGAAAGGCTAACATTTGCTATAGAAAACGTAAAACTTATAGAAAGAGAACAATAACTAAAAAAAATGCCATCTTAGCAAGAAAATGACAAATCTTTAGGCGATCGCCCAATTTCTTAAAAGCGAATAGGTCTGTTCTTCTTCACTGATTACTGATAACTGATGCGGTCATTGCTTGGGAACTCATGCGGTTACGTTGAGATGAGTCGGACATATGAGCCATACTCCACAAACAGATAGTGAAAAAGATACTCCAAAAAAGACGTTCCATCATTAACTCCTCCTCTCAGGCGATGCCGCTGTTTCTCCCGTCTCCTGGTACGAAAACAACGCTTTTGGGGCTGTAGCCTTGACTGGGTAAGAAATTTGAAAAATCTTCCCTCAATCATTTCATGACTTCAACAACCCAAGAAGTTTTTCCGCAAAAAATTTAAGGCAAAATTTTGAAATTATTATCAAGATCGAAGCAAATAAATCTTTAATTAGCGCTTTAATATTAATTAACACTTGCCAAGTTGCTCTAAAGTCCGATTAGCAAAAAAATCTCTAAAAATTAAGTTAGAACAGTGACCAGTTACCAATGTCTGGTAACTGGTCACTGAAAAAGGGAAATGGGGAAAGTCGAAAGTCGTACAGACGCGATATATCGCGTCTGTACAGTCGTCCATTCGGAAGTCAGAATTAAATTTACTACTCTCCTCCTGTAAAGACCTCTCCGAATCGCGTCTCTACTTTGAACTTTGAACTTTGAACTCTAATCACTGGTCACTGTTTTAAGGTTGTCCGAATTGTCGCTGGTAAACCATTTCCTCTTTTTCAGTCTCAATTTTTAAGTCAGAACGAGGATGAGCAACGCACAATAACACGTAACCTTCATTTTGCAGGTTAGGAGAAAGTCCCATTCCATCGCTTTGATCGACTTCTCCTGTGAGAATTTGAGCCGCACAAGTAGTACAGACTCCTGCATTGCAAGAACTTGGCAAATCTATTCCCGCATCGTAAGCTGCTTGTAGAATGGTTTGTTCTTCTGAAACTTGAATAATATGAGTTTTGCCTTGATGACAAATGTCAACGGTATGTATTTTGGACATAAAAGAGTTTAAAAATCTGGACTCCATCTCGATCTAAGTTTATCGCGATCGCGCTCTTCGCAGCAGCAAAGCCGATCGCGCCCTTGCTCCACGACAAAATTAATGGCGACCTCCCCAATATTGTTAAGAAAATTAGCCGAGTTTAAAGCTTGATTGCAATATTTGGTTTTTTTATCCAATAGATAAAAAGTCGATGCTATTTTTGAGAACACTTAACTGCTTTACTTAAAGCTTGTATGTATAACAAAAACACTGATAAAGATCTAATTGGCGCAGCGCTGACTGCTGCTTTAGGTGCGGGAATAGTAACCTCTTTTGCCGTCTCTCAAGGACAACACCCTCTTATTGCCTTTGGCATTACTGCTTTGGCGGCACTTTTTGGCGTTATTTGTCACAAATCAGATCTGATTTAAGGTCGCAAAATAGTTGGGGGACTGCACGACAGTCTAAAATTATTAGCGTTAATGTGTAATGTTGCAGTGCCCCGCCATTGCATTTCGCTTTCAGAATTTTGTAATTAACGCTAAGGCTTACATGACCGTACAACCCCAAGCTATTGATGAAAGTCAGTTACAAGAAACTGCTACCCTAAAATTGTGGGAACAAGTTAAAGAAGACTGGATTGCTCACGGACGCGATTGGACAAAGCCAGGATTTCGTGCGGTTGCCGTTCATCGGTTTGGCAACTGGAGAATGAAAATAGAACCCAAATTCTTACGCGCTCCCTTTAGCATTTTGTATCGCTTTTTCTATCGTAGAGTCCGCAATTTGTATGGAATCGATCTTCCTTATTGCGTTAAGCTGGGTCGTCGCGTCATTATCGAACACCAAAGCTGCATTATTATTCACGGAGATTGTGTTATTGGGGACGACTGTATTATTCGCCAAGGCGTGACTATGGGAAATCGCTATCGCGATCGCCCGTTGGATGCTCCAAAGTTAGGCGCTAGAGTTAATGTAGGAGCAGGTGCGAAAATCCTCGGCAACATTGCGATTGGCGATGATGTCAATATTGGGGCTAATGCGGTCGTTTTATCCGATATTCCAGCAGGTCAGACGGCTGTCGGCATTCCGGCAAAAATTATATCTTAGACTTAGGTAGTGGGAACCAAAATCCGTCCGCGATCGTATTGTTGAAGAACTTTTGTGGCAATATCTTTTCCTTCACCTGCTGTCACCAAAGCTACACAAGCTCCCCCAAAACCCGCACCTGTTAGCCTTGCGCCAAATACTCCAGGGGTTTTTTGCAATATCTCAACTAATGTATCCAGCGCGGCAACAGAAACTTCGTAATCGTCGCGCAGGCTAAAATGGGAAGCGTTCATCAATTCTCCAAAACGCTGAGGCGATACTCCCTGCGAAACCTCTAAGACGCGATTATTTTCTGTGACTACATGACGGCTACGCCTCCGTAAGGGTTCGGGTAACTCTTCTGTTACCTCAGCATCGTTAATATCTCGCAGCGCTTTCACTTTTAGCAACTGCGCCGCTTCTTCACACTCGGCACGACGCTTATTATAGCCGCTACTTGCCAGAGTACGAGCCACGCCGCTATCGATAACCACAATCTCTGTCCCAGATGGCAAAGGCAGTACGCGACGTTCTAAGGTACGAGTATCTAAAAATAGTATATGTTCGGTATCGGCAAGGCTAGCAGCCATCTGATCCATAATGCCGCATTGTACGCCAGCATAGTGAATTTCGGCTTGCTGGGCGAGTTGGGCAATTTCAACATCATCGATGGGAAGGTTAAGGAGTTGGTGCAATGCCCTCAGCGTCGCCACTTCCAAAGCGGCACTGCTAGACAAACCCGAACCCATCGGAATCGACGATTTAACATACACATTTAAGAATGGAATCGCGTATCCTTGTTTTTTTAAAACTTCGATACATCCAAAAATATAGCTGGCAAATCCAGATGGCGTATGATGGCTCTCTAAAATGCAGGCATACTCGTCTAAATTCTCAGAATAAAAGTGATGCTGTTCGTCGTTACTCCAACTTAACTGTACCGTCGTGCGTTGGGGAATTGCAGTAGGGAGAACAAAACCATCGTTGTAATCGGTATGTTCGCCGAGTAAATTAACCCTTCCTGGCGCACTGGCTTCTTTTTCGGCTGGTTTATGAAACTTTTGTTGAAAATTCATAATCTTATTTGCTCAAAGGCACGGGACGCAACCTACCTTTTACTTCTACACTCGGAAAGCTTGCATCGAAAGTTAAATTTTCTAACGTACCATCGCCGAGAATAAAAAAAGTATCTTCAATCTTTGCCCCTGCTAAACTTGGATTCCAGGCAACTGCCGTATTTGCTGCCAAAAGTTCGGTAGTTGTAGGATTGGCTACGATTTCTCTCGCCAAATATCCCGTCGTTCCTCCCTGGTGATGTTCGCGGATAGCATGAGGAAAGCCGTGTTGTTCGTAAGCTTGAGCTAAAGTGCGATAAACTGCTTCTAGAGATATTCCTGGCTGGCATAAATTTAACGCTTGTGCTTCGATTTCGCGAACGTGGCGATGTAACTCGGCTTCTTCGTCTGGAATCGTCCCAAATGAAACAAAGCGAGTCAGATTTGCATACAAACCATATCCTCTCGCACAAAACACTAGCATCGCTCGTCGTCCGATCGCGTCTTGAGTTGGTGTAGCATGGCGATAAAGCGGCAATCGTCTCTCCCCAGCTACCAGCGTCAGCGCTGGATGCAGCCCCCTCGCCCATAACGCCTCTGCACCCGCACCCGCTAACTGATACTCCGTCCAAGTCGGTCGAGCGGCGTTTAATACCTCCGTCATCGCTTCGCTGGCTTTTCGCCCCACTTGGCGATATCGCTCCAGTTCGCTTGACATAATTAATTTTTTATGATATAGCAAAGACAGCGGTAATCGCTTCTCAACGTGAGGAATCGGGCGATCGCTTAAAACTTTTCCACCATTCGTTACATCTTTTACAAAAGTCTCGCGGGCAGCAGCATCCGCCCAAGGGTTGACGTACAGCTTAAAATTCGCTGACAGTTCTTCATCTTTGAGACGTTGCGCTTCAATTTCATCGGTCAACACCCAAGCATCATGGGCAGTTACCAAAACTTCTGCTATGCCAGTTTCAGCAGTTAGCAATACAGTGTTAGAACTACCAGCAGTCGCCCAAGCAAACCAATCTGTGCCGCGCAGACGCAAACCTTGAGCTTCAGTTTCACTCAAGGCATTTCTAATTAGTTCCAGCTTCGCGGAGACTTCTTCATTCATTTGCAAGACACAATATTTAGTAGGTTGGGTTAAACGCGAGTGAAACCCAACATTAATTAAGATGTGTTGGGTTTCGTTACCTCAACCCAACCTACAATTTTTTGTGATGAGTAGTAGTAGGGTGGGCATTGCCCACTTCTTCTCAATTAGTAGGGTGGGCAATGCCCACCCTACTATCAACGATCGCAAAGATAATTCTCAAATCGATCGATGCTTCTGTGCTTCTATCTTTAGATCGAAATCGGCATCTCAAGATTTACGGTTACTGCTTGCAATTCCTTCGCCTTCTCTTCTGGCAAAGCATCGTTAGCAAACATTCCTCCCGCAAGTTCGGTTCCTGCCAAATACTTTAGCTTGTCGCTAGTCCGATAGGGCGGATAGAATTCTGCGTGTAAATGCGCTTCGGGATGTGCTTCGTCGTCAGTCGGGGCACTAAACCAAGCCATCAAGTAAGGAAACGGACGATTCCACAAGCCATCATACTTGAGCGCGACTGTTTTTAGTGCCTTGGCAAGTCCAGATCGTTGCTGGGCACTCAGATCGGAAAAGGTAGCTGTCGCTTGAATCGGGGCAACCCAAACTTCGTAGGGATAGCGAGCGCAGACAGGAACGAACGCGATCGCGTATTCGTCGCGATAAATAATTCGTTTATCGTCAGCCATCTCTTTTTGAATGAGATCTGCAAGCAAACTTTTTTGATGTTCTCGGTAAAAACGACGCTCCTGCTCTAACATCCGCGCTGGAACGGGCGGAATAAAAGGATAAGCATAGATTTGCCCGTGGGGATGGTGTAAGGTCACGCCTACCTCTACACCCCTATTTTCAAAAGGAAGCACGTACTGAATTTGCGACTGTTCTCCCAGTATGCGCGCGCGATCGCCCCACACTTGCAATAATAAATCCAAATGCTCTAGTTCCAGGAAACCAAGGGAGGCACGGGGATCTTGGGTAAAAACTACTACCTCGCAAGCGCCATTGGCAGGCAACGTTTCCACGATGCAATCGGGCGGATTCTGTGCTGCTGGGGTCATTGACGGAAAGCGGTTGTCAAATACTGCCACGTCATACTTGCCTTGAGGTAGTTCGGTGGGAAATTCTGGGTTAGTAGTAGGCGCGAGTGGGTTATATTCTGGGGGCGGCATGAAAGTCCGTCCCTGACGGTGACTGGCATAAGCCACCCATTCGCCGCGCAACGGATGCCAGCGCAGGTGAGGATTTGCCCGTACTGGCTCGTTACTGGGGCTAGGGGCTGTAATATCTTCTGCGATCGCAGATCGACTGTATAAGGTCAGTTGGCGACCATCTGGTTTTAACAGCTTGTGGGAGTACATAATCCTCCTGAAAGGGTTGCTGCTTTAATCGCCTCAATGGGAATTTTCGGCGTGCGATCGGCATATAATAAACCGTTAGCTTCTTGGAAGGTATCGGTAAGCTGCGTGTAACAAAATCCGCTAAATAGCTCTATTTTATTGACGGTTTCGAGCAGGGAAGTATATTTTATTTGTAGTTCGGAGCTATTCGAGGAGCGATCGTAGCCCCAGGCTTTGTCTGCATCGGGCTTGTCTATAGGGGCATAAGCAATGCCGCCAAATTCTGTCAGCATAATGGGTTGTCCCTGATGGGGATAGTTGTCAAGCGTTAGAATTCTTCCTCCAGGACGGCGGCGATCGAAAAGATCGGGTAACTTAACTTCAGGGCCATAACGACGAGCCAAGCTCTGCGGATCGGTATCGTAGTCGTGAATGGCGAGAATATCGGTATTCGTACTTTCCCAACCATCGTTCCCAATAACCGGGCGACTCGGATCGAGGGTTTTAGTTAGGTGGTACATTGCTAAAACGTAGTTCTGGTGAGCCTTTGTTTCCACTAAATTTGGAACTCCCCAAGACTCATTAAACGGAACCCAGGCAACGATACAGGGATGATTGATATCTCGTTTGATGACCTCGCTCCATTCGTGCGTCATGCGTTCTACTGCTTTAGGCACGAACCGATAAGCGCTGGGCATTTCTTCCCATACTAACAGTCCTAGCACGTCTGCCCAGTATAAAAAGCGCGGGTCTTCAATTTTTTGGTGCTTGCGTACTCCGTTGAAACCCATTGCTTTGATGAGTTCTACATCGCGCCGCAACGCCTCGTCGTCGGGCGCAGTCATGAGGCTATCCGACCAATAGCCTTGATCGAGAACCAGTCGCAAATAATAGGGACGACCGTTGAGCATAAAGCGATCGCGTTGTATGCTCACTGTCCGCATTGCTGTATAGGTTTTAACTTTATCGAGCAATTCGCCTCGATACCATAGTTCGATATCGGCATCGATCAGCGTTGGCTTTTCTGGACTCCACAGTAATTCGTTACGATAATCGTCGATTCCAGGGTCGGAAAGGGCGAGGCGGCGGCTAACTTCTCCATTGAACACTTCATAAGTATCGTTTACCAGGACGCGATCGCCAACGCTCAGTTTCATCTTAATTTGAATGCCCGAAGCAGGCACATCGCCCGCCAGCGCCACCGAACAACCAAATTCCCACCGCTCGAAGTCAGGAGTCCAGCGGACGCGATCGATATAAGTCTCACCTACTAGCTCGATCCAAACCGTCTGCCAAATTCCTGTCGTGCGAGGATACCATATACTGTGCGGTTCTAACTGCCAATCTTGTTTGCCGCGAGGTTTAGCGAGGTCGTGGGGATCGTCTTGCGCCCAGACTGTCACTTTCGTTATGCCGCTGTCATTCAATACATGGGTAATATCGAGGCTGAAAGGCGTATGTCCGCCTTCATGTTCGGCAATGTAGCGATCGTTTACCCAAACGCGAGCGCGATAGTCTACGGCTCCAAAGTGTAGCAGTAATCTGCCCTCGCCTGGTGGCGTTTCAAATTCTCGCTCGTACCAACAGTTCGGATGAAACCCCGTATCGTCAATACCACTTTTGGTAGATTCGGGAGCAAAGGGAACTTCTATAGAATGTGTCCATTGAGTAAGGTCGCTTGGTTGGACGCATTTTCCTTCGTCATCAAATGCGAACTTCCAAAGACCGTTTAAACTTTGCCAATGCGATCGCTGCAATTGCGGGCGCGGATATGCGGTTTCTGCGTCCGTCTGTCTTGTCTTGGTTAAAGTATCGTTTTCTAGCTCTAATAAAGTCATTCAAAATCTAGCCAAACGCTGCAACTGACTTTTTTTACCCAAAATTTAGAAATGCAAACTGTTAAGTAGATTTTTACCGAATCGAAATAATAGTAGAGGTTGCTAATCGCTAAATTACGATCTACCGTCTTCCTAATATTTTTTCGTACTTAATCTACTTAGCTCTCTCTTACTAGTTTAAGAAAAAACGACGTAACTTTGTCGTTTTAACCTATAAAAAGTACGAGTTTGAAACCACGTTTTAGGCTTTTTGTCTCTATTTTTTCTGGTTTTGTCACTCCCAACAACTCCAGTAAATATTATCTATGTGCTTGAGGACATGCAATTAAAATATCGCTCCTCATTCGAGTCATTATTACATAATTGAGGAAAAATGTAAGGGCGATCGATAAAGATATTTTTTTGATTTATTAGTAAAGCTAAATATGCGATCGCACAAGCAATCTCAACAGTTTATTGCCTAGGATTCACGAAAAAATTCTGTCAAGAAATTTATTTAGCACATTATAAAATTGGGTTTTATGTTCTTTGTCAACCAAAATTTGCAGTTTGTTATGAATTAGCGATCGTCGTTCAAACAAATGTAGCACTGTATACAAAGGTTGTTATTGTTTTTGTCGAAAACCTTAGATTAACAGTAAAAAGATTGCATTTTTTAGATATCTACACATAATTATTTCTCTCGACATAAATAAATTTCTACTATTCTCAACTTCGGGCAGAAGTAAGAAAAATATACGGATATTACTGTTAAATTATTATCGGATGTTAGAAATTTATGGTTGGCGAAAAAACCAAAAGAACAAACAACGGTGTCAGTAATGGTATTGATAAGGTCATCGAAACAGAGCGAACTAAGTTAGCTCAATCGCCATTGTCAAGTTTGTTATCTAACAAAAGCGAGCGCACAATAGACACAGATCTGCCAGATTTGATATGTTTATCTCATTTGCGTTGGAATTTTGTTTATCAAAGACCGCAACATCTTCTCAGTCGTTGTGCTGTTGGACGGAGGGTGTTTTTTATCGAAGAGCCAATTTTTATCGCCGAACCGTTGGGACGATTGGAAGTTAGCCAAGATAAGAGTGAGGTAGTAGTGGTTGTGCCTCACCTACCACAAGATTTAAGTGAAAACGCGATCGCAGAGGCTTTACGAATATTAATCGATAATTTATTTGCCGAACATAACATCAATAAATATATCTGTTGGTACTATACGCCAATGGCGTTGAGTTTTACAAACCACCTGCAACCAGACGCGATCGTCTACGATTGTATGGATGAGCTATCTGCATTTAAAGGCGCGTCACCCGCTTTAAAAGAATACGAAGCCGAACTATTTCGCCGTGCCGACTTAGTATTTACTGGAGGACACAGCCTTTATGAAAGTAAGGCAAACCAACACCCCAATGTCTACGCATTTCCCAGCAGCGTAGATATAGCGCACTTTGCACGAGGCAGGCATTCCCAAGAAGAACCAATCGACCAAGCTAATATTGGGCATCCGCGTCTGGGATTCTTTGGGGTGATTGACGAACGCATGGATATCGAACTATTAGCTGGAATTGCCGACGCGCGTCCCGATTGGCAGTTGGTAATGATTGGCCCAGTTGTAAAAATCGACCCAGCAATTCTGCCCCAGCGCGAGAATATTCATTATCTTGGCAGTAAAGATTATCAAAATTTACCTGCGTATCTGTCAGGGTGGGATTTGGCAATGCTGCCGTTTGCACGAAACGAATCGACGCGCTTTATTAGTCCGACTAAGACTCCAGAATATCTTGCCGCAGGTAAACCCGTCGTATCGACTTCAATTAGGGACGTAGTGCGCCCTTATGGAGATATGGGGCTAGTGCGAATTGCAGACACCCCCGATGAGTTTGTCGCCGCCGCAGAGAAAGCAATGCAAGAAGACAACCCTGCAACAGGATGGTTGAATCGAGTAGATACTTTTTTGCAAGAGATTTCTTGGGATAGAACTTGGGCATCAATGATGAAACTCATAGATTCTGCCATTGCTGCGCGCCAGGATACTATTCCCAATACCAATATCCCCCAAACACCAAGCGTCATTACTAGAGACTTTGTTTTTGATTACTTAATTGTAGGTACTGGTTTTTCTGGAAGCGTCATCGCCGAACGCTTGGCAAGTCAGGGCAAAAAAGTTTTGGTGGTGGACAAGCGCAATCACATCGGAGGCAATGCCTACGACCATTATGACGACAGTGGAATCCTGGTTCACAAATACGGGCCTCACATTTTTCACACTAACTCGCGCGAAGTCTTTGAATACTTATCCCAATTTACTGCTTGGCGGTCTTACGAACATCGCGTCCTGGCTAGCGTAGACGGGCAACTCGTTCCGATTCCTATTAACCTCGATACGATTAATAAGCTGTATGGAATGAACCTCAATTCCTTTGAAGCACAAGAATTTTTCAATTCTCTCGCCGAACCAAAAGAACAAATTCGCACTTCTGAAGATGTGGTGGTTAGTAAAGTCGGTCGGGAATTGTATGAAAAATTCTTTCGCAACTACACTCGCAAACAATGGGGACTTGACCCTTCAGAATTAGACAAATCAGTTATTGCTCGCATTCCTACCCGTACTAACCGCGACAATCGCTATTTTACTGATTCTTATCAAGCAATGCCCCTACACGGCTTTACTCGGATGTTCGAGAAAATGTTGTACCGTCCGAATATCAAGGTGATGCTTAATACCGATTACCGAGAAATCGAAAAAGCGATTCCTTGTCGCGAAATGGTTTACACCGGGCCAGTAGATGAGTTCTTCGATTATCGCTTTGGCAAGTTGCCCTATCGTTCGCTCGATTTCAAGCACGAGACGCATAATACAGAAGTATTCCAGCCAGCACCAGTCGTTAACTATCCCAACGAACACTTATACACTCGCGTAACCGAGTTTAAATACCTGACCGGACAGCAACATGCTAACACGAGTATCGTTTATGAGTTTCCTACCGCTGAGGGCGACCCTTACTACCCCATACCGCGCCCAGAAAATCAGGAGATTTATAAACAATACAAAGAATTGACCGATACTACGCCAGGAGTATATTTTGTCGGTCGGTTGGCAACCTACAAGTATCTCAACATGGATCATTGTGTGGCGCAAGCTCTGACGGTCTATAAGCAGATTGCCAGCAAGCAGAAATTAGCAAAGATTTAGGCAATAGAACTGTTTAGTTTAGGACATCAGACATTTTTGCACGACTTTGCATAAACTCACTCATATTCTCAAGGAAAAATTATGAACAAGAAATTTAAGGTATTAGCTTCAGTATTCGGAGCCATTCTATTTCTAAATGCTTGTAATACGGGAACTGGTACAACTGACACGGATGGTACTGGGACAACTACTACGCCAGGTACGACTGGTACAACTGGTACAGATGGAACCGGAACTGGAACTACTGGGACAGATGGTACTGGGACAACTACTACACCTGGAACTGGAACGACTGGGACAGATGGTACTGGGACGACTACTACGCCAGGTACGACTGGTACAGATGGTACTGGGACGACTACTACGCCAGGTACGACTGGTACAACTGGTACAGATGGAACCGGAACTGGAACTACTGGAACTGGAACAGGGACGACTGGAACTACTGGAACTGGGACAACTGGGACAACGACCTCTCCAAGTCCTTCTCCAAACACTTCTCCATAACAATTGAAGGAAGTTTGAATTTGTATCAGACACAGTAACAATTTTATGGTGACGAACGTAGAATCGATCGCGCTTCTACCCTTAGAAGTGTGGGGTGGAGTAGAGTGTACCGTCAACCGAGTTGGAGATAACTACTTTGACCAGTTGGAAAGCAACGGTCATGCAATGCGCTTAAAAGACTTAGAGTTATTTGCCCAATTGGGGATACGCGCTATTCGCTATCCGGTATTGTGGGAGAGGATAGCACCCGATGGGTTAGAAAATTCTAACTGGTCTTGGGCAGATGAACGGTTAGGTAAATTGCAAGAACTCGGTCTTCGTCCAATCGTAGGATTGGTGCATCATGGTAGCGGGCCGCGCTATACGAGTTTGGTAGACTCGGAGTTTCCAGATAAATTGGCGTTGTATGCAAGAGCGATCGCGCTACGTTATCCTTGGGTGACAGACTATACACCCATTAACGAACCGCTGACAACGGCGCGATTTAGCGGGTTATACGGTCACTGGTATCCTCACGGACGAGACAATTTAACTTTTGCTCGTGCTTTGTTAAATCAGTGTCGTGCCGTAGTACTGGCAATGGTAGCTATCCGCCAAGTCAACCCAAATGCCCGACTGGTGCAAACCGACGATTTGGGCAAGGTTTACAGTACGCCAACGCTAGCGTATCAGGCACAGTTTGAAAACGATCGCCGTTGGTTGAGTTTCGATTTGCTATGCGGTCGCGTCACCAATACCCATCCGATGTGGAGATACCTGCGCGACTGCGGCATCGACGAGACAGAATTAGAGTGGTTTTTACACAATCCCTGTGAGCCAGATATTATCGGGATTAACCATTATCTAACCAGCGATCGCTTTCTCGACGAGAATAAAGAACTGTACCCGCCTTCTTCTCATGGCGGTAACGGACGACACGAATACGCAGATGTAGAGGCAGTACGAGTCTGTGCCCAAGGCACGGCAGGCGCGGGCGCGTTGCTATTAGAGGTGTGGGAACGCTACCATTTACCCATTGCTGTTACGGAAGCTCACGTTAGCTGCACCCGCGAGGAGCAGTTGCGCTGGCTGTATGAGGTTTGGAGTGCGGCACTGCAATTGCGAGAGGTTGGTGTGGATGTTCGTGCTGTTACTGCTTGGGCATTGCTCGGCAGCTATGATTGGAATAGCTTAGTTACTCGCTCGGTCGGTTACTACGAGTCAGGCGTATTTGATTTGCGATCGTGTAGCGTGCGCTCAGCGCCACAACCCAGACCAACAGCAATTGCCAAAATGGTACGCGACCTAGCCAGCGGACGCCAACCCAATCATCCCGTACTCGATACGCTTGGATGGTGGCATCGGCCAAGTCGGCTATTATATCCAGCAGTAAATTGCAAATCTTCCTCCATTCCCCAGGGCGCACGCCATGCGCCCCTACACCCTCTGTGTCCCTCTCCTCTCGCTATTATAGGGGCGACAGGCACGCTGGGTAAGGCATTGGCGCGGCTGTGCGAGAGGAGAGGGATTACCTATCGCTTACTATCGCGTCAAGAAATGGACATCACCAATCCGGCTTCGGTGGATGCAGTGCTAGAACAGATGAAACCGTGGGCGGTTGCGAACGCGGCGGGATACGTGCGAGTAGACGATGCGGAACGCGAACCCGATATTTGTTTGAAGGTAAACGCCGAGGGTGCAGCCAATTTAGCAACTGCTTGCGCTAAGCATAACGTGGCACTGTTAACTTTCTCGTCGGATTTAGTATTTGACGGCATAGCGTCCAACCCTTATTTAGAAGACAATATTGTTGCTCCTCTCAATGTGTATGGGCGGAGCAAAGCCTTAGCAGAAAATCTGGTATTGAAGGCTTATGAGTCCGCACTGGTCATTCGTACTAGCGCTTTTTTTGGGCCGTGGGACGATTACAACTTCGTCACCATAGCCCTACGTCAGCTAGCCGCTGGAGAGACTTTCGTTGTTGCAGAAGATGCGATCGTTTCGCCGACCTACGTGCCCGATCTCGTCCACGCCTGTCTCGATTTGTTAATCGATGGCGAGTCGGGTTTATGGCATTTAGCGAATAAAAGCGCGATCGCATGGGCCGATTTGGCACGACTTGCAGCAAAACACGCCGGGATTAGTGTCAGCAATTTGATTGCTAAACCAACGCAAGAATTAGATTTAATCGCTCCTCGTCCAATTTACAGCGTTCTTGGTAGCAATAGAGGTGAGTTGCTATCAGATCTCGACAGTGCTATGTCTCGCTATTTCGATGAGTGCCAAAAGAATTTGTAATTTGGATTTTGGATTTTAGATTGAGGAATTTAGGACTTTTGCAATCTTACGACTATGAGCGTGTTGCTCGCGACCGAGGATGAAAATAGAGACAAACGATTTTACGCTTTTTCAACTTCTATTTTCATAACAGGTATAATGAACGATCGGATCGAACTAGAAAGTAAATAACTCGCGCGATCGAACAAAACCACCATCTTAATCTTCCTTGTGTTAGGTTTCATCAATTTAAACAAGCCTGCTGGGTTAACTTCACACGATTGTGTCGCTAAAATACGACGACTTTTAAAGACTTCAAAAGTCGGACATGGAGGAACTTTAGACCCCGCAGCTACGGGAGTCTTGCCGATCGCGGTGGGAAAAGCAACGCGATTGCTGCCATTATTTCCAGAAAATAAAGCCTATCAAGCTAAAATTCGTCTGGGAATGCGGACAAATACCGACGATCGCGAAGGAGAAGTTATTGAAACTAAATCTGCATCTCACATTACGTTAGAGCAAATTCAGTCGCTATTACCGCAATTTATCGGCAAAATCGAGCAAATTCCACCAGCATTTAGTGCAATTCGACGCGATGGAAAACGATTGTACGAATTAGCCAGAAAAGGAGAGCAAGTAGAAGCTCCCGTGCGAACGGTTGAGATTTATGGAATTCATGTTTTAGGGTGGAAGGTAGGAGAATATCCCGAATTAGAAGTAGAAATTGCTTGTGGTGCGGGAACTTATATAAGAGCGATCGCGCGTGATTTAGGCTCTTTACTCAACGTTGGTGGAACTTTAGCCTCCTTAATCCGTACTGAAAGTTGCGGGATGAAATTATCGCAGAGTATTACGCTAGAGGAAATCGAAACTCAAGTAAAAGCAGGGAGTTTTTCATTAATCTCCCCTGCGATCGCGCTTCAACACCTCCCAGAAATTATCTTGTCAGCAGAAGAAGCAAAACGCTGGATGCAAGGACAAAAACTTGCTAGAAACCAGTCAGATGACCCTCTAGCGGGTTTTAATCGATTAAATGATGAAAACGGGCAATTTCTGGGAATTGGCGAGCTAGTGCCTTCTGAGGCTAATTGGTTACTCGTTCCTAAAATCGTTTTTATTTGAAGAAGGCAGACGGCACTTTGAAGGCAGAGGGCAGAAGGGTTGGGTTGTAGCAACGATAAATAATTCTTCTCCCTTCGATTCCCCTAATCTTTTCCCTCATAAAAACCTTCTACCGAAGGCGGATTAAAAAAGCCCGCAGAATTATGATCTGGGGCTAGATTGAATGTAGGTTAATAACTATATTTGAATATTTTAGAAGAAAGCTGCCCACCAAGGGCGATCGGCAGGAATTTTGATTAAAGAACCCCGTTTTTGAATATAGGGATTACAAGCTTCGGGTTCTTTATTTTCTGCCAAACAGGTAGGGACATAAGTGCTATTGAGACTGAATAATTCCTCGCTTTCAGTACTGCAAGACTCTCCTTCACTAGAGACAAAACAGACTCTCCATCTAGTAGGCTGGTTGCTGTTTGCTCCTGAAACCGTTAGATCGTAGGCGAAATAAGGCGTTTCTCCCCGTTCGTATTTGCCTTGCAGTTCTTGAGCCATTTTTTGACACAAAGCTTCTGCTGATTCCCCAGGAATTAAATATTCAGAATGCCAGGTTAAAAGAGGTTTGAGGGATGGTTTCTTTTGTGCGTCGTGCGTCAGCGCGTATGTCGTTGGTGGGTTGCTATTGGTAGCGCAAACAAAGCTAATTTTTCTAGCAGTTGTTTGTCTGGTTGGTTCGGTTTGCGTTTGAGTTGCAGGTGCTGTCGGCGTCGTTGGTTTGACTTGCGTTGGGTTTGTCGGTGCAGGTTGCGTTGTCGGTTTGACCTCCGTTTGAGTTGCAGGCGCTGTCGGCGTGGTTGGTTTGACCTCCGTTTGAGTGAAAGCAACTCCGCTATTAAGAACTGTCATTCCGATAGCGATCGCACCACTAGTTAAAATATTAGGAATAGATTTCTTTACCATAATTCGTTCCCTCCCGATCGATTTTAGTTTCCTTTTAATTCTTTGAGCAAGCAATCTAAATTTATTTTGGCGTAGCCGATATCTTTTAATGCGTTTTGGTCTAATTTACCAATAATACTCTCAAGTTGTGCGCTAACGGCACTGGGAATTTTAGGTTCTTTGGCGGATAATAATTTTTCTCTAAACAGAGTGAGCATCGAGCGATCTCGATCGCCAGGCGTGTTTAAATCTTCGAGTGGAACGAGTAAATGCGATCGCAGTAATTTCAACTCCTCTAAATTTTCAGTGGTTCTGAACTCATCGACCTCTCTACAGATTTGTGTGACGAATTTATTTTTGACATATTCTTTCACTACAGGTTGCAAACTAAACTTTCCAGAACTTTTTTCGACGAGCGATCGCTCTGCAAGGGATTTGATAGCGGTAAATAAATCTAGTTCCGGTACGGGTAACAACTCGCGCAGTTTTGCGATCGCCATTGCTTCTTCTTCGCTCGTCAACCAGTACATAATATTTTTTTCCAATGGAGAGAGACGCTCGAACTGCTGTTCTACCAAAAAGATAATATCTTGAACGATTCCCGTCAAACTCATATCGAGAAAGTCAGCTACATTTCCCTCAAATAGTTCTTGAATCGTCGAAGCGACCATTTTTAAAGCCAAGGGATTGCCGCGATACAATTTAATCAAAGTTCCCCATCTTTGTTCGGCGGATAATCCTTTTGCTCTGAGCAGTTCTTTTGCTGCTGCTCCCAATCCTTCGAGTTGTAGCGATCGCACGGGAAGGGTTTCGCCTTCTAGAAGTGCTATTTCTCGCGGTTTTTCCAAACTAGTTAAGATGAGACAGCTTTGGTGGGGTTCTTGTCCGATGCGTTTGAGTAATTGACTGTAGTCTTTGTGAGCGTCTTGATAATGTCCTGCAAAATCGCCGTGACTGAGAATTGCGTCAAAGCTATCGAGAATCACCAAACAGCGATCGCGACGAAAACATTCTAGGAGTTGGAAAATGTTGCGATCGATGCGATCGGATAAATTAGGATTAACTTGTTTAGAAAAAAATTGGATTAAATCTGCTAGTAAATAATTAAGCGAAGGAATACCGCGCAGCGATCGCCAGATAACGCGATCGAATTTCTCCTGAATATTTTGTGCTAGCTTAACCGATAAAGTAGTCTTGCCAATTCCTGCCATTCCCAACAGTGCTACCAATCGACAATTGTTTTCTACAATCCACTGCTGTAGTAGATTGAGTTCGTCGCTGCGTCCGTAAAATACCGAAGCATCAGGCGCACCTCCCCAGTCTTGCGGGGATTGGGAAAAGGAAGGCGAAACAATACGAAGTTTTTCGAGTTCTGAAACCCTATTTTTCGCGATATCCGGTAAATATTGAGCGGTTAAGGCGATCAATTCCTGTCGCCTATTTTTTTTGATTCCTGCGACTTCGGAGGGGACTTCAAAGCGATCGCATAAATTTTGGACGTGCTTGCGAACAGTTGCTTCTGTAGCGCCGATTTCTTTGGAAATTTCATCATCGTCTTTTCCTTCGAGCAGCAAAATTAACACGCTTTTCGGTTTTGGTGTGAGTTGCTCAAAGATAGTTGTGAAGTTTTCCTCAGACATGGTTTTTTCAAGAGAAGGCTTAGCAGTGCAATGAATGCCAGTTTTTTTGTTAGAAACGCATACACATTTTACTTGTAATATATTGTAGTCGTGGCGAAATTTAAATTTATGTGAATTCACAAAAACTACTATCGTATATTACGGAGATCGGTTTATATAGATTCGATCCGAAATCCGTAATTTCACGATTGAATGATTAATTAACTAGGCATACACTATCGGAAGAATAAATCTTTGAGCGTTTTTGTGAATTTTGTCACGCGAATCAAGAAAAATTATTGCCCGTCAGTATTTTTTTAGATCCCCGACTGGGAAGGAGTAGTACTATGGAAAAAGCAAATTTTCTCTATCCTCGCAGCCAATACAGAGGCCCGTTTAGTCCCGAACTTCTGGCGTTTAATGCTAACTTACAGGAATTTACACAAAAGGCAAATTATATTTGTGCGCTGCAAACTAACGGTAAAATGTCTGCCCAGAATGCTTTTATAGAACTCCAAAATCTTTGGACGCAACTAGAACGAAGCAAGGAAGGATTAGGAATTGGAAATTAGGCAAATGAGACGGGAAAAGCTTCGCTTGGGGAAAGGGGAAAGTCGGAAGTCGAAAGTCGAAAGTCGAAAGTCGAAAGTCGAAAGTATTAAGACAAGAGGGACAAGGGGGAAGATTTACTACTTTCCTCCTAAACACTGATTGCTTTCATCCTGTAAAGACGCGATAAGAAAGCGTCTCTACCACTGAACCTCTGAACTCCTGAACTCCTGAACTTCTATCTCAAACAACTTTTAACGATCGCTAAAATATATGAAAATTCTATTTTTACATCCCAATTTTCCTGCCCAATTTCGCCATTTAGCAGCCGCATTAGCTCAAGATAAACAAAATCAAGTGGTTTTTGGAACTTCTCGTAAAGAAGGTCAAATAGCTGGCGTTTTTAAAGCGATTTATAGTCCTTCGCGCGAAGTCCGTCCAGAAACTCATCACTACGTTCGCACGCTCGAAAGTGCCGTCCTACAAGGACAAGCCGTATACCGAATAGCCGAACAACTCAAAGCACAAGGATTCGTTCCCGATTTGATTTACGGTCATTCGGGTTGGGGGCCGACGTTATTTATGAAAGATGCCTTTCCCACGAGTAAGCTTTTGTGTTATTTCGAGTGGTTTTATCACGCTCGCGGGACAGATGCAGACTTCGATCCGAGCGAACCGCTTACGCCTGACGATATCGCTCGCATTCGCATTAAGAATACGCCAATTTTAACGGATTTATACAGTTGCGATCGCGGTCTTTCTCCGACCAAATGGCAGCGCCAACAGTTCCCCCAAGAATTTCAAAGCAAAATTCACGTTTTACACGACGGTATCGACACCAATTTCTTTCAACCCAAACCAGGCGCGAAATTAGTTTTACCTTCAGTCAATCTCGATTTAAGCGGCGTTGAGGAGATTGTTACGTATGTTGGTAGGGGAATGGAACCCTATCGCGGATTTCCTCAGTTTATGGAAATGGTAGCACTGCTGCAACAGAGACGACCTAAATGTCATGTTGTCGTCGTAGGAGAGGATCGCGTTGCTTATGGGCGATCGCTTCCCGATGGGAAAACATACAAACAGTTTATGTTAGAAAAACTGCCATTCGATCTATCTCGGTTGCACTTTACCGGGCCGCTTCCTTACGCGCAATACCTGCAAGTCTTACAAGCTTCTTCGGTTCACGTTTATCTAACTCGTCCGTTTGTCCTGTCTTGGTCGATGCTAGAAGCGATGTCAACGGGATGTTTGTTAGTTGCTTCGGATACGCAACCCGTTACCGAACTCATCCAAGATGGCGTTAACGGATTATTAGTGAATTTCTTTTCGCCTCAAGAAATTTGCGATCGCGTCGAAGAAGCGCTCGATCGCCCCGAAAAAATGCTTTCTCTACGTGCGAAAGCGAGAAAGACGATTGTCGAAAATTATGACCTATCCCATCTCTTAAGCAAGCATTTGCAATGGATAAAAGACCAGTGACCAGTCACTGGTCACTGAAAAAGGGCCACGTAAAACGAAATGTCGCGCCACTGCCTAACTCAGATTCTACAGTTATTTCGCCGCCTTCAGTTTCAATAATTTTCTTGACGATGGATAGACCGATTCCAGTGCTTTCTTGGGTGTCGCGCCCTTTAAGGGTTTGGAAGATGCCAAAGATACGAGCGTGGTTTTCTGGTGCAATGCCGGAGCCATTATCGGAAACAGAAAATTCGTAATATTGTCCTTTTTGGATAGCTCCGATTTCGATCCGTCCGTCGGGGCGATTTCCTGCGGAAGCGCTACGCGGATCGCAATGTTTAATAGCATTCCCGATGAGATTGGAAAATACTTGAGATAAAAGCAATCGCTTGGCAGCGATAGTTGGCATTTGTTCCCCTACGGAGATAGTAAAAGTGGGTGGAGGAGAAAGAGAATCGAGGATTTCGGCGAGTAATTCGCCAACATTTACCCGTTCGGAAACGACTTCGGTACGACCGATACGAGAATAAGCTAGCAATCCGTTAATCAGATTATCCATGCGAGCGACTCGCTGCCGTAAAAGCAGCATTTGCTGTTGGTTTTCTTCGCTCAGTTGCCCTTCTAGATCCTCTTCGATCCATTGCGAAAGATTGGCGATCGCCCTCAGAGGCGCTTTCAGGTCGTGGGAAACTGTATAAGTAAAGCGATCGAGTTCTTGATTGCGTTCGGTTAACTGAGCGGTAGTTTGCTCTAGTGCCACATTCAATTGTATTAATTGTTGGGTTTGTTGCTGTAGCTGAACTTCGGCTTCCTTGCGCTCGGTAATATCCCGCGAAGTCGAGACGAGGCGCACGACTTGACCGTGCGCGTCAGTAACTGGCGTGACGATGACGTCCCACCATTTCGGCGTTCCCTTCGCTGTCGGGCAGAATCCTTGAAACCGTCCGATGCCCTTTGCCTTAGCTTCTGCGATCGCGTTTTTTGCCGCTAAACCCGCTTCATCTTTCCAGAATTTCAACCAATTCTTGCCGACGAACAGACTAAAATCGTCAATCTCCATCAGGCACATACCATC
>JALOOL010000065.1 GCA_025454425.1 Hydrococcus sp. Prado102
ATCGGGACGCACAAACCCAAACACTCCTTCTCCGTCAACAATGTAGCGAACTTCGTTATCAGAATGAGTGTGACAGTTCTCAAATTTAGCCAGCAAGGTGTCTAAATTGGGAATATTGGGATGAAGGACAATTAAATCGCGAGATTGATAGCCGCAATCTTGCTTTAGCCGTTCAAAATAGATGTCTAATGCTTGTAAAACTCGCTCTTTTTCATCTTCGTTCAAAGCTTCTTTTGCCAGCAAATTATGAATTTCAGGATTATCGCCGACAGACCAATAATTTAGTTGTACGTTGAGGGGAGCGAGTTCGCGGGCAATATCTTCAAGTTGAGTATAAGTTGTTCCGTCTTCTAAACGTAAAATTGCCATTTTTAACTTGAGTATCCTAAAAGTCTCTAACTCTAATTTAGATCGAAATTTAGTCGTTTAAATGCCTTGGCGAACCCAGCGATATTGATAAGATCGATCTTCTGCGCCCCAAACCTGGTTTCCTAGCGCATCATAGCCGCGATCCCAAGTATCCATCCCTTCTGAGTGCAAAAGAATGGTATTAGTGATTTTTACAGCACCGCGAACGTTGGCAGGACACCCTTGTGGAGGCGTTTCTCCAAAATACCCTTTGTCTGTGGGTTTTAAGAAAACGCTGCAAACGAATTCGCCAAGGTTGCTAAGTTGAATGACTCTTTGCGTTTCTGGTTTATTGCACAGTCCGATCGCAGATTCTGGATTTTGAAGTTTAAAAGATTTAGATTCTACTGTGCGATCGTCTGCACTCGGTTTAATTTGTAATAAACGCTGACGATAGGGTTTATCTAAATTATCCATTAAAGCTTGTTCTTGATAAAGGTAAGCTGAGGTAATAGCTTGAGTAGGGCTGTCTGTAATTTGTACTCTACAAGTCGTCATGCGGACGCTAGGAGTTTTTGGATTGGTGCTAGCCTGGTCTGAGGTGTCCATTACGCCAACTAAATGCGAGACGACTGAGTTAACTTGTTGTTGGATGGGGATATCTTGCGCTGTAGCAAAACTAGAAAAAGCTCCCCAAACAATTAGGGTTTTTAGCGTTATCTGTGAGATTTTTCTAATATTTTTCATGATTAGCTACTTTTTATCTTAGAGATTGTTTGTAAGTATTCATAGAGGCGATCGCTTAAAAGCGTTTGCTTGATAGTCTGCATCGATACCTCCTAGAGTGAATATTTACAGTTTAGGAAGCAAGCGACAGCCAAGTCTTGTAAATTCTCCCGAAAAATTGCAAAAGAGCGCGATCGCGCTTGAGAAGCAATTCGCTAGATCAATTGGGACATCGATTTAGAAGAATTTGTCATACAAACCTAAAATCATGGCTAAGATCGAAATAATTTGAGGTTTAAAACACCCAGGAGAAACGATGATGCAACCCATTCGACAAGGCGACGTAATTCTAACCTCCATACAAAAGATAGAAGGTAAACAGCTTCCTCATCTCGTTCTCGCAGAAGGGGAAGTTACCGGACACAAGCATCGCATCAACGATGGAAAAGCCGAACTATACGAAAAAGATGGCACTCTCTATTTGCGCGTACTTTCCCAAACAGCTACCCTAACTCACGAAGAACACAAACCGATTCAAATTCCCCAAGGAGATTGGATGGTAAGAATTCAGCGAGAATACGAACCCCAAGGATGGCGTTACGTCGCTGATTAATTGTTTACAGGCGATTTTTGATAGGTCAGTTAAAATTTTCGTAGGGTGGGTAATGCTTAAGATAACCTGTGGATAATAAGGTTAGAAAATTTTTGGCATTACCCACCATTTTACGTTTAATTGTGACGCTCTACTTAACATAGGTCAGCAATTTCTTGCTCCTTTTCTCCTTCCTCCTTCAATGAAAATCAAAACACTCAATTCCGAACAGGAAAAACTGATTGGTACGTATCAAGAAAAATGGAGACAAATTTTTTGTTCTACCCAACCAATCGACCGTCAAAAAGCCACTAATGCAATAAAAGCTATTTATAGTACTTTCGGTAAAAAAGAACCAAAAATTCGCTACTACAGCAGTCCTTATGCCGTTAGGAAAGAATTGCTCGCTCACACTCCCCAAAATCTAGCGCTACAATTAGGATCTTCTATCGTGTCGATGCCTTTGTCGTTGCAACTTGTGGGACAGGTACACGAAACAATTGACGATACGCTTTGGTTGCACCTTACCGGACAGCTACAACCGCCGTTTAATCCTATTTTCATATCTTTACAGCAGTTGGGAGAGGAACTAAGCGAATCGGAAGCACAACAATTGGGACAGCTTTGGTTAGAGTTGTCCGAATACCAGTGGGAACATTTGCGCGAACAGCAGCAAGTATGGTTGCGATCGCAAGTACAGCAACTTCCAGGGGGAAATATGCTAGTCCAATTCGGCAATTCTCTATGGCAAAATGTGGCAGAACCTATATGGAAACAAATAGGAGAACCCGTTATCGAGCAAATTTCCAAGCAACCGCCAATTCATCAGCTACAAGATATGCTCAAATCCCTATCTCTTCCTTGGTTGCAAATGGGAAACGGATTGGGGTTGATAAACGGTTTATTTAACATCGGAATCGAAGCGTCTTATGTTGGCGCGATTGACTTTTGCGTTTCTGTTTTAGGATGTGAATGCGATCGCGTAAAATGGTCGGCGTTGCAGTCTTTGATACAAAATTGCGGTTTGATTTTTCCTTTTGAAGAAACTTGCTTTGTTTGCGATCGTCCAATTAAATTATCTCTTGACGAACAAAATCGTCTCCACGCAGAAGGAGAACCAGCCATTCAATTTTCTGATGGTTATAGTTTGTATTTTTATGGTGGCGTTACTTTACCCGAAAAATATGGAACCGTTCATCCGAATAATTGGCAAGCATTAGTGACAAAACTCCAGAAATCATTGATTCATAGTAGTTGAGTTTTTTTCCTCAACCCAACCTACAAATAAAAGATTTGTCAGTAAAATTAAATCGATCGCGATCGCTACACTTAAAAAAGTATCGATTTTTATTTTCAAATCTAGTTTTTCTAAGAGTAAAGATAGAGAAAAAACAAGCTCTCCCTATCTATAGAACGATTTTATCCCGAATAGAATAGAGAGTCGCTTCAGCCTACAGGTAGATTCAGCGATGAAAGCGTCCGCGCTATACAAGGATCGTGCCGAAGCATTGCATAAGCTATAGCTTCGATTAAAGCTAGGTTCGGACACAACGTTTTGTAAATTTAAATTTCATCAAAAATCGAAGGAAAAATTATGTTTGAAAGTGCAGTAATAGCACAAATTATAGTAGAACCAAATGCACCAGTTGTAGGGAATACAGCCGTAGTATTTAACGGAGCGCAATTTTTTACAGCCCTGATTTCGGGTGTCGTATTAGCTTTTGCCTTTCAATTACTATTAACTAATCTGGGCGTTGCTGCTTTAGTTTCTAATTTAGGAACATCATCGGATCGGGATGACAACAGAGACTCAGACAGTTTTGGCACTACTATAAAAAAAATTAGTGTCAAACTCGGATTAGCAACCCTGATCACCGTTACTATTGCCTTATTTATTGCTTGTATGTTGGCGGTTAGGCTGGGTTTATTCGTCTCTCCTGTTACAGGTGCGATCGTCGGTTTGACTATTTGGGCAACGTTCTTTTCGTTGATGGTTTGGCTGAGTTCGACAACAGTAGGCTCTTTGATCGGTTCGGTTGCCAATACCGCTACTTCGGGACTGCAAGCACTTGTAGGGACTGCTACAGCAGCATTTGGCGCTAGGACAGCGAGCAAACAAGTTGTTTCAACAGCAGAAGCAGCAGCGTCGGCGGTGAAAAGAGAACTCGGTTTGGCGATCGACCCGATGGCGTTGCGAGATAAAGTAGAAGAGTATTTAGAAGCACTAAAACCGCCAGAGTTGGATGTAAATACGATCGCGGCTGACTTTGAAAGGTTACTTGAAGAAGAAAATCTACAAGATATTGCCGATAGCGAAAGTTTGCGCAACATCGATCGCCAAACTTTTATTAATTTAATCTCCAATCGAACCGATCTATCTAACAAAGATCTCAATCGAATTGCCGATAAACTCGAAAAGGTTTGGCGCAAAAGAACGAGTAAAATGCCAAATACCAAAAGCGGCGTAACGGGATTGATGGATTATCTCAAGTCTGCGACAAAAGAGCAGCTACTAGGGAAAGAATTTAGCAATAAGTTAGATACTCTCATTGAAGAGGTACGTCAAAATCGCCAACCCTCAAATACTGGTTCGGGTATGGGTGGGGCTGCTGGCGGATTAACGGTAGGACTTAACAGTCTCGTTGGTTTGATAATGGGACGTAGCGATCTTTCCGATTTCGATGTTGACAAAATTCTCTCTCAAATCGAAGGTCTTAAAGGTAAATTGGGCGAACAAACCGATAAAGTCGCTGCTAAAGCTGGCGTGAAATCCCCCGAACCTCCGAGTAGAGTAAAAGCAGATATCGAACACTACTTACTCCATGCTAAGACTTGGCAACTGACGCAAGAAAACCTCGGACGCGAGTTTCGAGAGGTTTTATACGACCCAGAAGCCGATCCAGAAGCCGTAGCAACCGAGTTGAGACAAATTAATCGCTCGGATTTTGTGGCAATTTTGCTGCAAAAAGGGCTTTATACGCAAGAGAAAGCCAAAGCGATCGCAGCATCTTTAGATAATATTCGTTTGGAAGTATTAGCGGTAGCCGATGCAGCCATCGAGCGAGAAAAAGCGATCGCAACTTTAGCAGATGTAGAAAATTATTTACTCTCTACTCCCAAAGAAGCGCTAACTTCCCAACAGATTCAACTCAGCTTCAAACCTATCTTACAAGACACCGATGCCGATTACGAACAACTGAGCGAGCGCTTGGCTCAATTCGATCGCCCTACCTTCGAGCGTATCTTTGCTAAACGGCGCGATGTCTCAACCATTGAAGCGTCTGCCATAATTAGCGAACTAGAACTAGTTAAAGAACGAGTTCTTCAAGAAGCATTAGAGGAGCAGCAAACGGCTCAAATCAAACTCGAAGCACAATGGCTGAAAATCTATTCTTACCTCAAAGAAGCAAAAACAGAACAACTCAAGCCTCAAAATCTGACAAAAGAACTGACGTTCCTAGAGGATATAGCTCAAAGCTCGACCTCTAAGATGAGAAGAGCGCTTTTCGATCGCGAAACTTTGGTACAATCGCTCCGCCAACGCAACGATGTAACCCCAGAACAAATCGATCCAATTGTCGATGAAATCGAGAAAATCTGGAATGCAGAACGTCCCGCCTCGCCGAAGTTGGTTGCTAAAGCGCAAGAACAATACGATCGCGCTACTTCGACCATTGCGGAATATTTACGCAATACGGGTAAGACAGAACTCAACCCCGAAGGGATTAAGCGCGATTTAACGCTCCTTTTAGAAGATCCTAAAACTGGCTTCAAAGCGATTAGAAGCCGTCTAGCATCGATGGATCGAGATACTTTAGTTAAGTTACTCAGCCAACGAGAAGATTTGAGCGAGGAACAAATCAATCAAACCGTTGACGAAGTACAAGCCACCTTGCAACGTGTTGCCAAAGCGCCTCGTCGTCTCGCCAGACGCACGCAAGAAAGAGTTCAGACCTTCCAAGACGCGATCGGCGAATATCTGCGCTCTACGGACAAGGAAGAACTCAATCCCGAAGGAATTCAGCGGGATTTGCAACTATTACTCAACGATCCTCGTGCGGGATTGGGAAGTTTGCAAGAACGCCTGTCTCACTTCGATCGCGCTACCTTAGTAGCATTGCTCTCCCAAAGACAAGATATTTCCGAGGAAGATGCCAATCGCATCATCGACCAAATCTTAGTCGTTCGCGAGCAAACGCTCCAGCAGTTGCAATCGATTCAAGAAAAACTGCAAACAACGCTCGATCGCGTTTTAGCCAAGATTCGCGACTATCTCAACAGTTTAGAACGTCCCGAACTCAATTACGAGGGCATCTCGCGCGATCTGCGCGTCTTATTCGACGATCCTAAAGCTGGGTTTGAAGCGTTGCGCGATCGCTTCTCTCACTTCGATCGCGAGACGTTAATGGCTATTCTCACCTCTCGCGACGATATTTCTCGTGCAGATATCGATCGAATTGTGGATCGCGTCGAAAGAACTCGCGATCGCTTCTTACAAAGAGCCGAACGCATTCAGCAAGAAGCTAAAATGCGTGTAGAGGAAGTGAAGCACGAAGCTAAAAAACAAGCCGAAGAAACCCGCAAAGCTGCCGCAATTGCTAGTTGGTGGCTATTCTTTACCGCTCTCATTTCTGCGCTTGCATCGGCGGGTGCAGGGGCTATAGGCGCGGTAGGTTCATAGTAACCAGCGATCTGAGTTCAAAGTTCAAAGTTCAAAGTTCAAAGTTCAAAAATTTAGGAGTTCAATGGTAAATATTATTCCTAATTCCAATGACCAATGACCAGTTACCAATCTAACTGTTTTTAATTATTTGGCGATCTGTATTAAATGCAGGTCGCTTTTTTATTAATCAACCCGATCTCCCAATCCCCAATCGCCAGTCACCAGTCACCAATCCCTTTTAATCGTCGGGAAATTGCCAACAAGAAATCCGTTCTACATTTTTACTTCCACACTGGTTACAGTTAGCTTCAAACGAAGAATCAACCCATTCTGTATGACAACTGCGACAGTGACAAAAAATATTATTGCGGTTGGCTGTGTCGATTTGCGATCGCCATTCGAGCAATTCGTCGGGTTCAAATGCTAAATTATTGTCTGGCATCCGATTACTTCCATTACAAAGAGGCTAAATTTTTGTTGTTGAATCAGTCGTGGACTTCCCCGCTATTAAGCATTATCGTTGTTAAACTCGTTTTGGCAATTGCACTTCCAGTAAAAAGCGAAACCCCATCCATCGATTTGAGTCCCGACGCGATCGAAGAAAGTCCCGTCCTACAACGATGGTTAGAAGAGATTCCCGATATCTCAGACGATATTAAGAACGATCCCAGTTTTCGGACTCGCATTCGCTTGGGATACTCTTATTTTCCCTCTTCTGGCGATGCAAGTGGATTTAATATCGGGGTAGAAGATCTTTTTATCGGCGAAACCGGATTAACGGTTAGTGGCGATTACCAAGCTTCTTTCAATGGCGATCGCGCTTCGGTTGGTGGCGATTTACGTTACTATGTTTTACCTTTAGGCAACTATATCAATATTGCTCCAGTTCTAGGCTATCGCTATATTGAAACTAATGGTTATTCTACCGATGGCGTAAATGTAGGTCTTCGATTGATGTTAGCTTTATCGCGTACTGGTGCTGCTGATATTTCTTTAACTCAAAGCTTTGTTTCTCCTGGCGGTAGCGAAGAAGTGGGAATGACAACCCTTTCTGTTGGATATGCACTAACTAAGAATTTACGATTGTCTACCGATATTCAAAAGCAAAATTCAGTTAACTCAAAAGATAGTCGAGTGGGAATTGTCTTAGAATGGATGCCCTAAATCAGCGATCGGTGACCAGCGACCAAACGATTTTGATTCGCTCGTTTGGGCAAGCTTTTTGAGCCAGAAAATGATATAAGATAAGAGAACGCCTAGTAGTGGGTCACTAGCTCAATGGTAGAGCAGTGGACTCTTAATCCATTGGTTCAGGGTTCGAGTCCCTGGTGACCCATAAGTCGATTTCTGCTATTAAAACAATTTAAAATTGCTTAAATCCAAGCAATAAAAGGTTGCCATTGCTGTCCAAGTGTTGAACCTAGTTATATCAAATCCGTTTAATTAATCAAAGGTTTCAAAATTTAAACATCTTTTTCAGACATCCGAAGATAAAAGAGCAGAGGAATTAATATAACAGCCATCATCAAAATAGATAAAGTAGAACCAAACGGCCAGTCGCGAGCTTTGATAAACTGATTTTGAATTAAGTTACCAATCATTAATGTCTTCGCACCACCCAATAAATCGGGAGTAATAAAAGCACCAACTGAGGGAATAAAAACTAATAGCGATCCGGCAAAAATTCCTCGCTTAGTTAAAGGAATAATGATTCGCCAAAAAGTACGCCAATCGTTAGCGCCGAGATCGTGCGCAGCTTCTATTAAAGAAAAATTAAATCGTTCTATCGTGGCGTATAAAGGTAAAATCATAAAAGGAAGATAGCCATAAATTAACCCCACGGCAACTGCAAAGGGAGTAAATAATAAGTTTAAAGATTTATTGGTTAGATGCAGGCTTTGCAATATGAGGTCAATTACGCCATCGGTACGCATCAACACCATCCAGGCATAAGTTCTTACTAAGAAATTCGTCCAAAAAGGAATAATAATTAATAATAGTAAGATATTTCGCCAAGGTTGCGGACGAGTAGCAATAAAGAAAGCAATGGGATAGCCAAAGAGTAAACAAGCAACAGTTGTTAGAAACGCTAGCCAACACGATCGCCACAATACTATCCAATAAATACTATTAGCTAATCGTTGATAATTATTGAGAGTAAATATCCAACTAACGCCGCCATAAGTGCCTCGTTCGAGAAAACTATACAGCAAAACGATAAGTAAAGGACAAACAAAAAAAACAAACAGAAAAATTATTGCAGGTAATAGCAAAACTAAAAGACTAGTTCGCTTGCGAGTTTCAATTGTTGAAACTTCTGAAGTAAACTGATGTTGCTGCCAAATGGTCATTTCGATTTTGGATTTTGGATGAAAGGATTTTGGATTATAAGATCTTGTAAATGACTTTATAAACGCTCGTCAAAATTAACGATAAACGATCGCGATGAATTTTGCTGCACCATTAACTACTCTCGGACAATATTTAGCAGGTGAATTTGAAAATCGCCAACAAGCAATTAGCGAACCGATTTGGTACGTTCATTTGCATCTATGGTTGCGTCCTACCCATCTATTTAGCGAAGATAGTTTGACGCTGTTCGCAGAACAAGCCAATATTGTCAATCTAGACCAACCTTATCGCCAACGGTTGCTAAGATTGCGACAAATGCAGGAAAATCCGCTTATTTTACAAGTACAGCATTATATGTTCGACGATCCTACTAGGGTTCGAGGTGCGGGACGCGATCGCGACTTACTCAAACAAATAATGCCAGAAACAGTTAAATTCTTACCTAGTTGTACCCTCAACGTCGATATCGAATCGATAGCTGCTAACGACTACTATTTTAAAGCTTTTCCTAACTCTAACGACCGTTGCAGCTTTACTTATCTAGATCGAACTTATCAAGTTTCGCTTGGGTTTGAAGTCACTAATGACGAACTCAAGACTTATGACAAAGGAATCGATCCTAACACGGGTGAAGCCATTTGGGGCGCATTGATGGGGCCTTATCGCTTTACTAAATGTCAAGATTTTTCCGCAGAATTTCCCTCTGTTAGTTCTTGGCAAAAATCTGTTTAACTGGCTATGTTGGTATGAATGCGATCGTCATCATGAGTCTTTAGAACTTCTAATTTTCAAAAAGACTAACATAGCGAAGACTCAGACAGAGCAAAAAAGTTCTTAGAGAACAAATTAATTGTGATATCTTGCTAACTTTTTTTTTAGAGCGTAACAATTTTGAGTGATGAGTGAAGCAAACAAGCAATTTGACTATTTTTCCCTCCGTCTCAAACCTCTCCTAGAAACCTTCTACGATAAAAAAACAGTTCCCCATCTCATAGAGAAGTTATACTATCTTCTCAAAGAAGATTTTGCCGATCGCACTGAAGAAGATTTAAATAAATGGACGCAAAATAACGTCCAACTCATCACCTACGGGAACAGTATTGTCAATGAAGGCGAACGACCCCTCGTAACGCTAGATCGCTTTTTAGAAGAAAATTTGCGCGATACTTTAACTGGCGTTCATATTCTGCCTTTTTCTCCTTATAGTTCCGACGATGGATTTTCGGTGATTGACTATCTCCAAGTCAATCCAGAATTAGGCGATTGGGAAGATATTCGACGCATCGCTGGAAAATTTAACTTAATGGTGGATCTCGTCATCAATCACGTTTCTAGCCAACACGTTTGGTTTGAACAATTCAAGCAAGGCATAAAACCAGGATGCGATTATTTTATCGAAGTCGATCCTTCTACAGATCTATCCGCTGTCGTTCGTCCTCGCAGTACGCCAGTACTAACTAAAGTCAGTACGGTTAACGGAGATAAATATGTTTGGGCAACCTTTAGCGAAGACCAAATAGATGTCAACTTTGCCAACCCAGACGTTTTACTAGAGTACGTCAAAATCATTCTTTTCTATATACGTGAAGGAGCAAAATACATTCGTCTCGATGCTGTCGGATTTCTCTGGAAAAAAATCGGCACTTCCTGTATTCATTTACCAGAAACTCATAATGTTATTCGACTGCTGCGAGAAATCGTACAAATGCTCAATCCGATAGTTGCTTTAATCTCAGAAACTAACGTTCCAAATTTAGAAAATCTGAGCTATTTTGGCAATCGGAACGAGGCGCACATGATTTATAATTTCAGCCTTCCTCCCCTCGTTTTAAATGCTTTATTACAAGGAAAATCCGACCACCTAAAAACTTGGATGATGAGTATGCCACCCGCCCCTATAGGGTGTGCGTATCTCAATTTTACAGCCTCTCACGATGGAATTGGATTGCGTCCGACTGAGGGATTGTTAGACGAAAACGAATACCAAACGCTTCTCCAAAAAGTGCAAGATTTTGGCGGCAAAATTAGCATGAGAAAGAAATCAGACGGAACAGAATCGCCTTATGAAGCGAATATTTCTTTCTTTGATGCGATGAAAGGAACCGCCAAAGGAGAAGATAAATGGCAAATTCAACGGTTTCTTTGCTCCCAAACTATTATGTTGGCTGTAGAAGGAATTCCTGGTTTTTATATTCATAGTTTGTTGGCAACGCCCAACGATCTCGAAGGAGTAGAAAAAACCGGAAGAAATCGCTCGATTAACCGTCACCAATGGAATTATCAAGAGTTAGAAAAACGTCTGAAAAATCCTAAATCACCCCAGTCAATCGTACTCAAAGAACTCTCGCGACGTATCAAAATTCGCCGCCAACAAACAGCTTTTCATCCCAATGCAACTCAATATACCTTGCATCCGCTTAATAAAGCTTTGTTTGTATTTTGGAGACAGAGCGTATATCGAGAACAAAGTATTTTTTGTATTAATAATTTAAGCGATCGCACTCAAAAACTGCGTCTGTCTGATTTAAATTTAATTATTACCGATCCTTGGTGCGATGTCTTGAGCGGACAAATTATCGATAATCTCTACGACAAATTCACTCTCAAACCCTATCAATGTGCTTGGATTACAAATAAGTTTTAATTTTTATGTAGTTTAGTAGTTCAGGAGTTCAGGAATGACTTAGTAGGTTGGGTTAAACGATAGTGAAACCCAACATATGTCGTTGTTTGTTGAGTTTCGTTTCTCATTTATCATTCATTTAGACTGGCTATATCATCAATAACGAAAATTGGTATTAGACTGTATATCGCTTAAAATATGCTCGATCGCAGTGTTTAATTATGAGTATTCAAGAAGCTTACGATCGCTGGTCAAACACATACGACACAGACATTAATCTTACGCGAGATTTAGATCGTTTAGTCACTGAAAATACGCTATCAAATTTAAAATTTAGATCGATCTTAGAACTTGGTTGCGGAACGGGAAAAAATACACTTCTGCTCTCAAAAATCGCCCAAACCGTTCATGCTATGGATTTCTCAGCAAGCATGATTGAAAAAGCTCAAAAAAAGCTAAAATCGACAGATAACGTGACCTTCTCATCATCTAATATTACAGAACCTTGGGATTGTCGCGATCGCTCTATCGATTTAGTAGTTTGTAATCTCGTACTAGAACATATAGAGAATCTTTCTTCGATATTTTTTGAAGCATATCGCTGTTTAGTTGAAAGCGGAAAGTTTTTTATCTGCGAATTACATCCATTTAGGCAATACCAGGGAACAAAAGCTAACTTTTATACAGAAACCGAAAAAGTAGAAATTCCAGCATTCGTGCATCATATTTCCGATTTTTTCGAGGCAGGAAAAAGTTGTGGATTTACCTTCAAAGAATTTAAGGAATGGTGGCATCCACAAGACCAAAACAAAGTACCAAGACTCGTATCATTTGTGTTTGAGAAATAATTAAGATCGATGGATTAATCGATCTAATTCTTGTTGCATTTGCGCGACGACTAAATTGTAACAAGCATCGACATAAGCGCGATCGCTAGCTGCTTCTCTTCCGTAGCGATCGAAAATAATCGGCGCGCAGACGCGAGTATGTATCGACACGGGTAACGGAATATTAGGCAACGGGCCAATTCCCAGTCCCCAAGGCAGTCCTAAATAAAGCGGAAAAACTTCGGGGTCGGTATCGAACAACCAAGGCATTCCCCAGTCGTGAAGTTGTTTGACAATTTCGTAACAATCGCCCAAAACCATTAAAGTTTCGTGTGCCCCCTGAGAAATGAGAGGAATAATCGGAACTTTTTCTCGCAATGCTAATTTAATAAAACCTTTACGTCCGGCAAAGTAAATACGACCGCGCTGCGAATAAGGACGGAAAACATCTTGTGCGCCGCCAGGATACACCAAAAGACTCGCGCCTTTATGTAAAGCTGCGATCGCCATTTGAGGACGTGCGGGAATTGCTCCCATCTGACCTGCCAATTGTGCCAATTGCGAGTTGACCTTCCAAACGCTTGCGTGCATCAAACCGTAAACGGGACGCTGCACTCCAAAACGGCGAAACCAATCGTACATCATCATAGAAAGGTCGGGAACCGCCAGACCGCCATTATGAGAACCGACGAGTAAAACTTTGCCTCGGTCGGGAATATGATGCCAGCCATCGGTTTTAACGCGGAAGTAATATCGATAAAACCATGCCCACAAAGGCATAAAAGCTTTGATAGCGTTAGGATTTCTTTCTTCTAATAGGCTGGGCATTGAATCGAGCATAAAGGCAGCAAGGCAGAAACCATTGTACGGCTACTGCTCCCTTTTTGCTTAACGCTCTAGTAATAAAAAAAATAAGTTGTCAATTTTATGATTTAACTGTTATTGTAGATAAGGCGACGCGGGATAGAGCAGTCTGGTAGCTCGTCGGGCTCATAACCCGAAGGTCAGTGGTTCAAATCCACTTCCCGCCACCAATTAAATAAATTATTTCAAAATTAGATTCTGTCAAAAATACGGCAGAGTCTAATTTTTTTGTTCGCTAAAATATGAAGAAAAAATAAACTTGATTTATAAATTGTCGGGCATAAATATTGGTTGCCATGTTAACCAATGTTACATAACCTGAAATCCTGGCTGTTCCCTATTCCTTATTCCTTGTTCTCTGTTCTTTTATCTTCACAGTTAACTTAAATTTTATCCGACTACTTAGTGTTTGAAAAAAATCGTAGAAGTAGATAAAAATCAATACTACAATTGTCCCACGAACAACTTAACTGTGTTAAACTTTGAGCGTAAGAATTAGTATTCGGCAATGCAGTTCGTTTCCCCGCTTAATAGGCAACGTCTCTCCGAATTTAATTCCAAAATTTCGAGTTCGGAGAGATACCATGTCAATATTTATTGGAAATTTACCCTACGAAGTAAGTCAGGAGGATTTGACGCAAGTTTTTGCAGACTTCGGCACAGTTAAAAGCATTAGAATTCCAACCGACCGAGAAACAGGTCGCCTTCGGGGTTTTGCTTTTGTAGAAATGGAAACAGAAGCTGAAGAAACAGCAGCAATAGAAGCTCTCGATGGCGCTGAGTGGGTAGGTCGAAACTTAAAAGTTAGTAAAGCCAGACCTCGCGAAGAAAAACGCCCTTTTTCTGGCGAAAAAAATGGCGAACGTCGTTTTTCTCGTCGCTACTAAACATAGCATAGTTTCATAATAAAAATTGATCTAAGGAGCAGGCGATCGCTTGCTCCTTAATTTTTTTTAGAGTCGATCCCGGAAACAAGATAAAGGCTTTTTTGTCACAGATAATTGATATAACCAATAATCAATATAAAATGCCTTCCATTGTATCGATTCTTTTATCGGGCCTTATCTTGGTTCAACTTCCTCCAACGACTCCTCAGCCTCAACCCCAAGACATCGTGCAACCTCAAGAGGTTCGTCCCCTATCGGGGCAACTCGACAAAATTCCCGTTTTTAACAGTAACAGCCCAGAATTAGTTGTAAAAGAAGGAATTTTATTATCCACCTTTTCGCCACAAAACAAAGTAAACCCAGAAGCTCATTTAAACTTTCCTTTTCAGGGAAGCTTTGACATTTTTGCCCATCACGTCGCCAAAGCGCCAACCCCTGAAGATTTACGAACGCTTTATCTGGGAATCATTTTACACAATCCCACAGAGCAACCTGTCACCGTCGATATTCTACAAGCTGCTAGCTATTTGAGTCAGCCAGACGCACCATTTATCGAGTTACCGTCTCAAGTCGAAGATCCCCAAGGAAAGGTTTATGCAGGGCCAGGAAGCCGCGTGATGGGAGATATCCTTAGAGGTCGCCATCAAAACATTTTTCCGCCTCAAATCGTCATCGCGCCAGGAGAAAGCCAAATGTTAGTCAATTTACCGATTCCGGTGCGCGAACTAGAACCGCCGCTGAACGGTCGTTCGACTTATATGCGGTTGCGCAGTAACGGGAAGGTTTATGCAGCTAGCTTAGCTATGTTTGCCCCAACAGACGAAACTGGGCAAGAAAGAGAACCAACCTTAGAAGAATGGGAAAATTTGCTAGAAGAAGGAGAATTAGCGACCCCGCGCGATCGCGCTCCTACACCTCCTGGTGCATCGGGTAATATTATTTATGGTCGGGTAGCTGGCGTATCTGCTGGGTCGATTTGGAAAACTAGATTAAGCGATTTGGGTTCTGTGGATCTCGCGATTCCAAAAAAAGGAAACGCTTTTTCTTACGCCTTAAGTACCCTCGATGGCGGTCAGTTAGGCACAAACCAAGTCCAAAGCGCCCCCATTTTAGTACGCTATCCCGACACGGCTTACAAAGCACACGGGAATTATGGGATACAATATAGTTTGGCATTACCTCTGCGCAACCCCACCCAAGAAAGTCAAACGGTAGCAGTGATGCTGCAAACTCCGATAAAACAAGACCAACTAAAAGACGGTTTGCGTTTTCTCGCTCCTCCCGCCCAACAAGTCTTCTTCCGAGGAACGGTACGAGTTAGCTATGAAGACGAACAAAAAGTCTCTCAAACTCGTTATTTTCATTTAGTACAAAGGCGGGGACAGCAGGGAGAACCTTTAGCAAAGATAGAAATTCCTGCCCAAGATTGGCGTTTAGTGCAAGTAGATTTCCTCTATCCTCCCGATGCCACTCCTCCCCAGGTATTGACGATTGAGACGCTAGAATAATGACTTAGCAAACTAGTGGTCTATCGCATTAATTTTGCTGGGTAGGAGAAATCTTTTAAAGCTTCACAAAGCGCATCTTCTGTACGAAAGCGCCAATTCACACAAACTTTGTTTATATTGCGATCGCACTCCCAAATTGAAATCTCTTTTTCTAGAGTTTCAATATTCGGAATTCTTCGTCTTCGGTCACTCTCTATAGTCATAGATTGTTGCGATCGCCCTTGGCGGTGCGCGGCGCGCAATCGCATCTTTGCTCTAATCAAAAAAACCGTTCTTCCCGAACAATCGTTAGACGCAAAGAAGCAGTAAAGTCATTAAACCAACATAAAGCTTTCAGCATTAATTGTGCCAAGAGCTTATAAAATAATTTGGGTTTAATTGCCGTTACTCGATCGGAGACAGCCAATGCCACGCCGCGACGATATCCATAAAATTCTACTTTTAGGTTCTGGCCCGATTATTATCGGACAAGCCTGCGAATTTGACTATTCTGGAACTCAAGCCTGTAAAGCGCTTCGAGAAGAAGGCTATGAGGTCATTTTGGTCAATTCTAATCCCGCTACCATTATGACCGACCCAGAAACAGCCGATCGCACCTATGTAGAACCGCTAACGCCGGAATTTGTCGAGAAGGTTATTGCTAAAGAAAAACCAGATGCGCTATTACCGACGATGGGAGGTCAAACGGCACTCAATGTCGCTGTCAAGTTGGCAAAAAACGGAGTATTAGAGAAGTATAACGTCGAATTAATCGGAGCAAAATTAGAAGCCATTGAAAAAGGAGAAGACAGGGAATTATTTAAAAAAGCCATGGAACGTATCGGCGTTCCCGTTTGTCCTTCAGGGATCGCTAACAATATTGAAGAAGCAAGGGCGATCGCGCAGCAAATTGGTTCTTATCCTTTAATTATTCGTCCTGCTTTTACTATGGGCGGTACGGGTGGTGGGATTGCCTACAACCAGGAAGAATACGAAGAAATGGCGCAATATGGGATGGATTGTTCTCCCGTATCGCAAATTTTAGTCGAAAAATCGCTGTTAGGGTGGAAAGAATACGAATTAGAAGTCATGCGCGACTTAGCAGATAATGTCGTCATTATCTGTTCGATTGAAAATATCGATCCGATGGGCGTACATACGGGAGATTCGATCACGGTTGCCCCCGCCCAAACCCTGACCGATAAAGAATATCAGCGTCTGCGAGACTATTCTAAAGCAATTATTCGCGAGATTGGCGTAGAAACGGGCGGCTCGAACATTCAATTTTCAGTCAATCCCGTCAATGGCGATGTTATCGTTATCGAAATGAATCCCCGCGTGTCCCGTTCCTCTGCACTCGCCTCGAAAGCAACGGGATTCCCCATCGCCAAATTTGCGGCAAAATTAGCCGTGGGATATACTCTCGACGAAATTCCCAACGATATTACTCAAAAGACCCCTGCATCCTTTGAACCGACCATCGATTATGTCGTTACCAAAGTTCCTCGTTTCGCCTTTGAAAAATTCCCCGGTTCCCAACCCATCTTGACAACTCAGATGAAGTCAGTAGGGGAAGCGATGGCAATCGGACGCACGTTTCAAGAATCCTTCCAAAAAGCCTTGCGATCGCTCGAAATCGGTCGTTTTGGTTTCGGTTGCGACAGACAAGAAACGCTTCCCTCTCTCTCTCAAATTCGCGCAAGTCTAAGAACCCCCAATCCGGATCGCATTTTTACTATCCATAGCGCCTTCCTCTTGGGAATGACGGTAGAGGAAATTTACGAACTCACTGGAATCGATCCTTGGTTTTTGGACAAAATGTTGGAGTTGATAGAAACCGAAAAGTTTCTCAAACGCACGCCCCTACACGAAATTACCGCAGACAAGATACGCTCGATCAAGCAACAAGGATTTAGCGATCGCCAAATAGCCTTTGCTACCAAAACGTCAGAAGACCAAGTGAGAGGCTATCGCAAGCATTTAGGCGTGATTCCCACCTACAAACTCGTCGATACTTGTGCGGCAGAATTTGAAGCCGTTACGCCCTATTATTACTCTTCTTACGAACCCCACGAATCTGAAGTTAGACCTTCTGACAAACGCAAAGTCATGATTCTCGGAGGCGGCCCAAACCGCATCGGACAGGGAATCGAGTTCGACTATTGCTGCTGTCACGCCGCCTTTGCTTTGAGTCAAGAAGGATTTGAAACGATTATGGTCAATTCTAACCCAGAAACTGTTTCTACCGACTACGATACGAGCGATCGCCTCTACTTTGAACCCCTCACCAAAGAAGACGTTCTCAACATCATCGAAACCGAACATCCCGAAGGCATTATCGTTCAATTTGGCGGTCAAACGCCCTTAAAATTAGCCATTCCCTTACAAGAATACCTCGATGAAAGAGAAACTAGCGGCTCCGACTCTCTGCCTAAAATTTGGGGAACCTCGCCAGATTCGATCGATATTGCCGAAGATCGAGAAAGATTCGAGCAAATATTGCGTCGGTTAGAGATTAGCCAACCGCCTAACGGCATCTCTCGCAGCAACAGCGAATCGATCGCGATCGCAGGACGCATTGGCTATCCTGTAGTAGTCAGACCTTCTTACGTCTTAGGCGGACGGGCGATGGAAATCGTCTATTCTGACGAAGAACTGAAACGATACATGACCTATGCAGTGCAAGTCGAACCCGACCATCCGATTTTAATCGATAAATTCCTAGAAAATGCGATCGAGGTCGATGTCGATGCGCTGTGCGATGCGACTGGGAAAGTCGTCATCGGCGGCATTATGGAACACATCGAAGAAGCAGGCATTCATTCTGGCGATTCAGCTTGTTCGATTCCCCATACTTCTTTATCCCCCCAAGCACTCGATACCATTCGTCAATGGACGATAAAACTCGCCCAAACCTTAAAAGTCATTGGATTAATGAATATTCAATATGCGGTACAAGGCGATCGCGTTTACATTTTAGAAGCTAATCCTCGCGCTTCTCGTACCGTTCCTTACGTTTCCAAAGCAACGGGCATTCCTTTAGCTAAAGTCGCTTCTTTGCTGATGTCTGGTAAAACCTTAGAATCTCTCGGCGTTGCTTGCGAATCGGTTCCCCAACATATCGCTGTTAAAGAGGCTGTATTGCCCTTTGAAAAGTTTCCAGGAACAGATACCCTACTCGGGCCTGAAATGCGTTCTACGGGCGAAGTAATGGGGATTGATAGCGATTTTGGCAAGGCATTCGCTAAAGCAGAAATTGCAGCAGGAGTGCGCCTCGCTACCGAAGGAACGGTGTTTATCTCAATGAGCGATCGCGATAAAGTTCCCTCCGTTCCCGTGGTTAAAGATCTAATCGATTTGGGTTTTCGAGTTGTAGCGACGGCGGGAACTCGTAAAGTGCTTCAAGAACATGGAATCGATAATGTAGAATTAGTCCTTAAATTACATGAAGGTCGCCCTCACGTAATCGACTGGATTAAGAATAGTTGGATTCAATTCATTATCAACACGCCTAGCGGCGAAGAATCGCTTGCTGACGGACGGTTAATTCGGCGCACCGCATTGGATTACAAGCTACCTATTATTACGACTATTGCTGGTGCTAAAGCGACAGTTGCGGCTATTCGTTCTTTGCAGTCAGAACCTTTGGATGTTAAAGCGTTGCAAGATTATATCGCTAAGTGAGTTTGACTTAAATATTACATCAGTAGATGGTTGACTCATCATCGTCCTCTCAAGATTAAGAAATATGGGCGACTCTCCAAGAGTGTTTTTCGTGACGGCTTGGATTATCTCCGTTTTCTTGTCCTCGATTTAGACCTGAAATTTGATGAGTTTTTCCATTCTCTACAATTTTTGTCCTGTACTTAGATTTTTTGTAGTTTAGATAACATATTTGATTATCTCTTAGGTCATAAACATTTTATTGTCAAATTGAATCTCGCGACAGTAGAACAATTATCATTTAGCTAATTTAATTAAGTAATAAGAAGTATAAGGAGAAATTAAAAGTGAAAGCATCACCATCGATACAGCCGCGGTTTAACAAAGAACAAAGAGTTAATTTTTTAGGGGGTTGTGGCACGGTTAAAACTTATCAACCAGATTCTGGAACTTGGCTTTATCTTATAGAAATGGAAATGGGTCCAGAACCAGACATGGGCAGAATCGGTAATGAAACTAGAATTTTTTTACCTGAAGCAGATATTAATTACTGAATCAAACTAATAGTAAGTAGTTAATTATTGTTTGAACCTTTTATAGCAATTCTCTTTTAGCTGAGGTACATAGCTTACAGTTTTAAGGCAAAAGTTGGATGTATCTTATAGCTGTAAGAAACGCTATAGATTTGACTTCTAGATGTAGTTTTTTTTGAAAATGGGATTGCTGTTTGATTATTCTCTCGATTTCAAAACCATTAACTTTCGTCAGTCTCCCGAACTTTATCGATTTGGGAAAGGCGAACAGGGAGTATTGTTGGTCGAACCTTATAAATCCGAAATTCTTCCCTACTGGCGTTTTAAAACACCAGAGATTGCTAAAGAATCCAGCACTAAAATTTATCAGATGTTTCTTGATTATTTAGAGGAAGATGATTTTGTTGGGGCAGATATGGCTCGGAAATTTTTACAAATGGGTTATACTCGCTCCCGTCGATATGCCAATCATAAAAGTGGGAAGAAATATCGCAGTAATCCTCAGAAATTAGCCACTAAAACTGAAGAAAAGCAAGCAAGAAAAGACATTTTACCCTACGAGGTAGACGAAATTAAAGCACGCTCAGCAGAGATTTTTAGAGAAAAATGGCTGCAAGCTAAAACTCATCCCAACTATTTACAGCTTCTTGCCAGACACAAACAAATGTATGAAAACAAAGCTAGTTAATACTAGCGACAAGAAAAAGATACACCATTTAAGTAAAAAGACTATCTATCTTAAGGTAGAAATTTAAAAGTGAAAATTACTAAAAAAAATTTTTAACCTAAAGGTTACAATATAATCGCGCTCGTAGAGCATTTGCCTTGCTGTTGACGGTCGTTACTTGGTTGTAGAGCCTTTTAACGGTAATGATTACGATTAATAAGTCGTTTTGTCGTACCGAACAAACTTAAAAAGAGATTAATAGCTATTGAGTAGTTCGCTACAAATGGTGACTAAGTGGGAGTGGAAGTACTAAATAAATTTTATATCGGGGATAGATAATCATGGATGTCGAGGAATATCTCAATCAATCTGTTGTGGGACAACCTGTAGTTAGCGTTTTCCCTAGTAAAACTGCACCTAATCAAGCAATACAAACCGAGATTCCGCCCGACGAACAAAACGCATCTAACAAAGAAAGCTTATTGTTCTTTTCTACGAGTTTATTCGCGATCGCAACGGTTGGTACGCTAGCTATATTAGCAATTGTGAGCAAACGATTAGGATGGAGAAAAACGCTTAATTCTCCACAACACTCGCTAAAAACAACTAATTGTCAAGTTTCTTGTGAGAATTGTCGATTTTTTAACAACAATCCCTATGTCAAGTGTGCCATACACCCTTCTAAAGTTCTAACCGCTCAAGCAAAAGACTGTGCTGATTACTCTCCTCGTGAAAACTAAGCGGTTTCACATATAAATTGGCATAAATGTCAAGTGGTATTACAAGAAATTTGCAAAACTTTGATGTAATTATCGAATTAATAAGTCGATCGCGCTTAAAATAGAAACAATTCAATCGATACAG